>NZ_BTTW01000001.1:1670206-2004248 GCF_036245865.1 Corallococcus caeni
CCCGCCGCCAGGCCGGAGAGGGTCGCGGACTGCACCGTGCCCGGGGGCACGGGAGCGCCGACGGTCACCGGCGTCGCCGCGTTGAAGGCCGCGTCCGTGGTGATGGCGGACGTGGAGTAGCGCAGCTCCTGCGACGCCAGCTGCCCCTGCACGCCGTCATCCCCCACGCCCGTCCACTGCACGGTGAGGCCCGTCTCCGTGGCGCCGGTCTGCGTCAGCACCGGCTTCGCGGGCGCCACGTCGTCCACCACCTGCACGTCCGCGCTGCTCCCGTCCTGCAGGCCCTGCGCGGAGGCCACCAGGTGCGTGGTGCCATGGCCCGCGATGCTCAAGCCCGTGAACGTCGCGACGCCGTCCACCGGCGCCACGCTCACGGTCCCGCCCAGCGTGAAGGCCCCCGCCGGCAGCGACAGCGTCACCGACGGCGACGTCACCGGCACCCCGTTGCCGAAGGCGTCCTGCAGCGCCACCTTCACCGTCCCCAGCGAAGCGCGCGTCGACACGGGCGTGGCAGGCTGCTGCGTGAAGACCAGCTTCGAGGCCGCCGCGGCGGAAACGTTCACCCGGGGGAAGGTGGACGAGAAGGCCCCCGCGCTGTCCTTGAGCATCAGGAACTGAGGCCCGGCCGTGCGGAAGGTGATGCCCTGGAACTTGAACTTGCCCGCGTCCGCGGCGGTGAAGGTGTGCGCGGCCGGCAGCGTCGCGGCCGCGTCCGTGGAGGTCATCGTCACCGTGCCCGTGTAGGTCGTGACCGTGTTGGAGTACATGTCCGCGAGCGTGACCTCCAGGGCCTCCGCCACGCCCGCCGTGGCGGTCTCCAGGAAACGGTCCAGCCCCACCGCCACCACCGCACCGGGCGCCACCGCGAAGGGGGTGCTGGCCACGGGCGCGAAGCCCGGCGCGTTCGCGATGAAGTGGTAGCCCTTGCCCGCCTTCTTCAGCACCACGTCCGGGAAGGTCGCGACGCCGTTCACCGCCGCCACCGTCAGCAGCCCCTCCGGGAACACGATGCCGCCGGAGCCCAGCGACAGCGTCACCTCCGCCGTGCTGTCCGTCACCACCGCGCCGGCGCCGTCCCGCACCTCCACCACCAGGAGCTTGAGCGGCTCGCCCGCCACGCCATCCGGCAGCGCCGAGCGGAACGCCAGCGTCTTCACCGTGCTGACGGCCGCGAAGTCCACCGTGGCCGTCGCGGTGAGCGGCACCATCTTGCCGGTGTCGTCCTTCACGGACGCCTTCACCGTCTTCACGCCCGGCACCGTGGACGCCACCCACGCCTGCGCCACGCCGGAGATGTCCGTGACCTCCGCGGGCTGCACGACGGAGGCGCCCTCCCCCTCCACCGTCACCGTCACCGCGCGTCCGGACAGCCGCGAGCCGTCCGCCTTGCGCAGCGCCGTCACCGTGACGACCGCCAGGTCCTGGCCGTTCGCGAGCACCCCCGTGGGCCGGTCCACCGCCACCGTGGAGGCCGCCGCGTCCACCACGCCTTCCACCTCGGGCGGTGGGTTCGGCGGCGTTCCGGAATCATTGCAGCCCAGCGACAGGCCCAGACACAGCACGCTCAACCCCAGACAGCGGGCGAGCACAGCAATCCGTGGGGACATGGATGTCTCCGTCCAGCGAGCAGCCCCGCGCGGCAGCATTCGCTTCACGCGGGGTTGCAGTGCTTTCTAGCAGACATCCCCCGGCCCCCGCTAAGCAGGGCCGGAACTTTGCACATCAACTGAAAATCAGCCGTTGATGGCCTGGAGCACGGCGGCGCCGCCCAGGAGGGACTGGCCGCCGTCGCACACCATGATGGCGCCGGTGATGAAGGACGCGGCGTCGGAGGACAGGAAGAGGGCCAGCCGGGCGATGTCGTCCGGGGTGCCGAAGCGCTGCAGCGGCAGGGCCTCCGCGAGCTTCTGGCGCGAGCCCTCCGACGGGGCCAGGCGGCTCATACCCTCCGTGCCCTCGATGGGACCCGGGGTGATGGCGTTGATGCGCACGCCCGCGCCGCCCCACTCGATGGCGAGCACGCGGGTGAGCATGTCCACGCCGGCCTTGGCGGCGCACACGTGGGCCTGCATGGCCATGGGCAGGTAGGCCTGGGGCGCGGAGATGTTGATGACGGAGGCGCCCGGCTTGCGCAGGTGTTCGAAGGCGGCGCGGGACACGTTGAAGGTGCCCAGCACGTCGATGTCCATCACCGCCTTGAAGCCGTTGGAGGACATGCCCAGCGCGGGCGCGGGGAAGTTGCCGGCGGCGCCGCACACCAGCACGTCGATTTCGCCGTACGCGTCCTTCACCTGCTGGAGGGCCTTCTCCACGGACGCGTAGTCGCGCACGTCGGCGGCCACGCCCATCGCGGTGCCGTGGGCCTGGAGGCCCTTCACCGCGCCCTCCAGCTTCTCCACGTTGCGGCCGTTGATGGCCACCTTCGCGCCCGCCTTCACGAACGCGGTGGCGATGCCGAGGTTGATGCCGCTGCTGCCGCCGGAGACGAACGCCGTCTTGCCCTTGAGCAGCCCGTCCTTGAACACGCTGTCCGCCATGGAGTCGCTTCCTTTCGCTGTCAGCCGAACTCCACGACCTTCTGCCCGAAGAGGCGGTCCACCGCGAGGAGCAAATCGTCGTTCACCTGCACCTTGAGCGTGGTGCCGGAGATGTGCGCCTCCGCTTCCCCCGGGAACAGCACGCTCACCGCCACCGGCGTCGCGCCCGCGTACTTCTTCGCCAGCTCGTTGAGCCTGGCCAGCCGCTCCTCGGTGACGACGTCCGCGGGCAGGCGCAGCTCCAGGCGCTTGGTGCGCTTCTCGCGCACGGCCTTGAGGCTCTGGATGTCCTCGACGATGAGCTCCGCGGTGGGCGTGTTCTCGTCGCGCTGGGAAATCTGCACGGTGCCGGTGACGAGGATGGGGTCGTCCGACTTGAGCAGGTGCTCCCAGTGCTCGTAGCCCGGCTTGGGGCCCTGCTTGGACCACTTGCCGTCCTTGCCCATCACGTTGCGCGTGCCGTCCTTGCCCGGGAAGCACACCAACTCCGTGGAGCCGGACAGGTCTTCGATGGTGACCCACGCCATGCGCTTGCCCGTCTTGGTGGGGCGCTCGCGCAGCACGGTGATGATGCCCGCCACGGTGAGCTTCTCGTCGCGGCGCGCGCGCTGCACGGCGGTGATGGGCCGCGCGTAGCGCTTGAGCTCCTTCTCGTACTGGTACAGCGGGTGGCCGGACACGTAGAAGCCGATGGCCTCCTTCTCGTAGGCCAGGCGCTCCTTCTCCGGCCACTCCTCCACCTGCGCGTAGTCGTCCTTGAGGCCGGTACCGGCGGACGCGGGGCCCGCGAGCATGCCGAACAGCGAGCTCTGGCCCGCGGCCTTGTCCTTCTGGCTGGAGGAGCCGCGGTTCATCGCGCGCTCAATCGTCTCGAAGAGCTGGGCGCGGGGGCGCTTCTCGAAGTCGAAGGCGCCCGCCTTCACCAGCGCCTCCAGCACCTTGCGGTTGACGCGGCGGCCGTCCACGCGCTCGCAGAAGTCGAAGAGGCTCTTGAAGGGGCCTTCCTTGCGCGCCTCCAGGATGGACTCGATGGCGCCCTCGCCCACGCCCTTGATGGCGCCCAGCCCGAAGCGGATCTTCCCCTCCACCGCGCCGAAGGCCATGTCGGACTGGTTCACGTCCGGCGGCAGCACCTGCGTGCCCGACTCGCGGGCCTCGCCGATGTGCTTCACCACCTTGTCGGTGTTATCCTTCTCGCTGGTGAGAAGGGCGGCCATGAATTCGCACGGGTAGTGGGCCTTGAGCCACGCCGTGTGGATGGTGACCAGGCCGTACGCCGCGGAGTGGCTCTTGTTGAAGCCGTACTCGGCGAACTTCTCCATCAGGTCGAAGATTTCGCCCGCGACCTTCAGGTCCACGTTGTTGGTCTTGCAGCCCTCCAGGAAGCCGGCCCGCTCGGCCTGCATGACCTCGGCCTTCTTCTTGCCCATCGCGCGGCGAAGGAGGTCCGCGCGGCCCAGGGTGTAGCCTCCCAGCACCTGGGAGATCTGCATCACCTGTTCCTGGTAGACGATGACGCCGTAGGTGTCCTTGAGCACCGGCTCCAGGTTGGGGTGCGGGTAGGCCACCTTCTCCCGGCCGTGCTTGCGGTTGATGAAGACGTCCACCATGCCGGAGTCCAGCGGACCCGGGCGGTAGAGCGCGCCGGCGGCGATGACGTCTTCGAAGCAGGTGGGCTTGAGCTTCATCACCATTTCGGTGAAGCCGCTGGACTCCATCTGGAAGACGCCGGCGGTGTCGCCTTCCGCCATCAACTGCCACATCTTCTCGTCGTGCAGCGGGATCTCGTGCCGCTTGATGTCCTTGCCGTGGTTGCGGTTCACCAGGTCCAGCGCGTGCTGGATGACGGTGAGCGTCTTGAGGCCGAGGAAGTCGAACTTCACCAGGCCCGCGGCCTCCACCTCGTCCTTGGCGAACTGGGTGATGAGGATCTTCTCACCCGGCGGCTGGTAGACGGGCACGAACTCCCAGAGCGGCTTGTCCGCGATGACCACGCCCGCGGCGTGCATGCCGGGCTGGCGGTGCAGGCCCTCCAGCGCGAGCGCAATTTCCAGCACGTCCTTGGTGGTGACGGGGTTGCCCTCCACCTCGCCGATGTTCTGGGGCTTTTCGATCATCTCCTTGAGGCGAGGCTCCATCTCGATGGCCTCCTTCAAGGTGATGTTGAGGACCTCGGGTACCAGCTTGGCGATGCGGTCGCCTTCGCTGAAGGGCAGGCCGAAGACGCGGCACACGTCGCGCAGCACGCTCTTGGCCTTGAGCGAGCCGAACGTGATGATCTGCCCCACGTTCATCTCGCCGTACTTGCGGCCCACGTACTTGATGACCTCGTCGCGCCGGTCCTGGCAGAAGTCGATATCGAAGTCCGGCATCGACACGCGCTCCGGGTTGAGAAAGCGCTCGAAGAGGAGGTTGTACGGGATGGGGTCCAGGTCGGTGATGCGCAGCGCGTAGGCCACCAGGGAACCTGCGCCGGAGCCACGGCCCGGGCCCACCGGGATGTTGTGGTCCTTGGCCCAGTTGATGAAGTCCTGGACGATGAGGAAGTAGCCGCTGAAGCCCATGCGCTGGATGACGCCCAGCTCCAGCGTGAGGCGCGCCTGGTACTGCTCGCGGTCGATGGGGTACTGGCCCTCCAGCTCCTTGAAGCGCTGGCGCAGGCCCTCGTAGGCCAGCTCCGACATGAAGGTGTCCGGCGTGTGGCCGTCCGGCACCTTGAACGTGGGGAGCATGGGCTTGCCCAGCTTCAGCTCCACGTTGCACATCTCCGCGATGCGCATGGAGTTGTGCACGGCCTCCGGCGAGTCCGCGAAGAAGCCGAGCATCTCCTCCGGGCTGGTGACGTAGAGCTTGTCGGTGGAGTGGCGCAGGCGCTTGTTGTCCGCCAGCGTCTTGCCGCTGGCGATGCACATGAGCAGCTCGTGCGCCTTGGCGTCCTCGCGCTTGATGTAGTGCGCGTCCGCGGTGGCGACGAGCGGGATGTCCAGGTCACGCGAGAGCTGCTTGAGGTTCTCGTTGGCCTTGTCCTGCTCGGTCATCCCGTTGGACTGGACCTCCAGGTAGAAGCTGTCGGGCTCGAAGATGCCCTTGTATTCAGCGGCCACGCGGCGGGCGTTGTCCATGTCGCCGCGGAAGCACGCGCTCGTGACTTCACCGCCCAGGCACGCGGTGAGGCCGACGAGCCCCTTGCTGTGCTCCGCGAGCACCTGCTTGTCGATGCGCGGGTGGTAGTAGAACCCGTTCATGTACGCGGTGGAGGACAGGTAGCGCAGGTTCGCGTAGCCCTCCGCGTTCTTGGCCAGGAGGATGAGGTGGTGGGCCACCTTCTCCGAGCGGTCCTCGCGCCCCTTGGGGCCGGCGACGTACGCCTCCAGGCCGAGGATGGGCTTGATGCCGGCGTCCTTCGCCTTCTTGTAGAAGTCGATGGTGCCGAACATGTTGCCGTGGTCCGTCACGGCCACGCTCGACATGCCCTTCTCCTTCACCGTCTTGATGAGGTCCTTCATCCGGATGGCCCCATCCAGCAGCGAATAGAGGGTGTGGAGGTGAAGGTGGGTAAAGGACATGGGCGTTCCGGCTCCCGGGTGAAGAAAGAGGCGCCTGAACACTAGAGCCCGCAACCCCTGCTCGCCAGTCCAGTGACGGGGCCAGAAGAAAGAAGCGGGACGCGCGTGTGCGGGGCCCGGAAATCCGGCCTGGGAGACACCGGGAGCGGAATTCCGCCCCCCGTCCGTCCGGGCGTGGGCACTCCCACCGGCCGTGGGGTGGCCACCGTGGGATTCGTGACCACGCTGCCCCAGGATGCCCGCCTTCGCCCGTACACCGCCGACGCTCGCCCGCGCCCTCCTGCTTGGCTGCCGGGCGGGCCTGCTCGTCTTCCTGGCGCTCTACACGCTCTGTGCCCTGCTGAACATGCAACTGGGTTACCAGGGGAACGAGAGCGGCGTCGTCACGGAGTACGTCTGGAACACGTGGCGGAGCGTGGTGCTGTGGCAGGTGGCGCGGCTCATTGGCGCGTACTGCGTGGTGGGGCTGGTGCTGGGGGCGCTCTTGGGGGCCGGGCTGTGGGCGGCGGAGCGGAGCCGGCGCGCGGTGTTCTGGCTGAGCGGCCTGGGGTGCCTGGTGGTGGAGGGGTTCCTGGTGGCGGCGGACATGGCGCGGCATCCGCACCTGTACGCGGCGACGCTGTATGCGCGCTCGGAGGTGACGGCGGCGGTGCTGCGGGGGCTGAGCGGCACGCAGCCATCGGGTTGGACCCTGGCCGCGCTGGTGCTGCCGGTGTTGAGCGTGCTGGCGGTGGTGGGCCGGTGGCTGTCGGAGTCACCTCGCTGGCGCGGCGTGCTGGGCGGCGTGACGGCCGCGGCGGCGGTGGCGGGCTTCACGGGGCTGGGGCTGACGCGGACGGCAGGTGGGGCGGAGGCCCGCGGGCCCGCGCGGCCGAACCTGCTCATCCTGGCGTCGGACGGGCTCCGGCCGGACCACCTGTCGGGCAACGGCTACCCGCGGGCCACGTCGCCGAACATCGACCGGCTGATGGGGGAAGGCACGCGCTTCAACGACACGGTGGTGCAGGTGCCGCGCACGGCGCCGTCATGGACGACGCTGCTCACGTCGCAGTACGCGGGCGAGCACCCGGTGGTGCACACGCTGGTGGGACGCGAGGCGCGCGAGGAGAAGCTCACCACGCTGGCCACGGCGCTGGGAGCGCAGGGCTACCGCACGGCGGTGGTGGCGGACTACGCGGGGGACCACTTCTCGCGCTTCCCGTATGGCTTCCAGGTGGTGTCCGCGCCGGACTTCCGCTTCCCGGACCTGGTGCGGCAGCGGATGCTGATCACCCACGTGGCGCTGCTGCCGTGGACGGCGCTGGCGCCGGGGCTGTTCGAGGAGCGGAGCGAGTTCCCGGAGCTGACGGATCCGGCCCCGCTGCGCACGCGGGTGCGGCACGTGCTGGATGGGATGCCGGAGAACGCGCCGTTCGCGCTGGTGGTGTTCGCGTCGTCCACGCACTTCCCCTACGCGGCGCCGTGGCCGCAGGAGGGACAGTACGTGGAGCACGGCTACCGGGGGCCGTGGCGCTTCGGGGCGACGCCCCGGATGGAGGTGGATCCGGACGCGCCCGCGACCACGCCGGAGGACGTCGCGGCGCTGGCGGCGAACTACGACGCGGCGGTGCGCACGTTCGACGGGCTCGTGGGGAGCGTGCGCGCGGACCTGGAGCGGCGGGGGCGGTGGGACGACACGCTGGTGGTCCTGCTGTCGGACCACGGCGAGCACCTGGAGGACGAGGGGCTGGGCCAGGGGCACGGCGACCACCTGTGGGGCAGCGTGGGGCTGCGCATCCCGTTCGCGGTGCGGCTGCCCGGGAAGGTGGCGTCAGGGCGGGAGGTGGCACAGCGGGCGCGCTCGCTGGACGTGGCGCCGACGGTGCTGGACCTCATGGGTGTGCCCGCGCCGGAGTCGTTCCGGGGGCGCTCGTTGGCGTCGCTGGCGCGGCCGGGAGCGGAGCCCAAGCCGCTGCCGGACGTGCCGGCGCTGATTGAGACGGACGTGTGGTTCAGCGACCGGGACGGTCAGCCGTACCAGACGGTGCGCATGCCATATCCGTGGCTGTATGAGATTGCGATGGTGGAGGGCGACACGGGGGAGATTGCGCTCAAGCCGGAGTGGGAAGGGCCGGTGCGTAGGGCCCGGCACCGTGGGGTGTATCTGGGTCGGTGGAAGTTGCTGGAGCTGCCTACTCCGGACGGAGTGCGGGTGCAGTTGTTCGACACGGTGGCGGATCCGTCGGAACTGCGGGACGTGGCGGGAGATCATCCGAACGTCGTGGCAACACTGCGGGCGAAGCTCGCGGCGGAGCTGCCGGATGGGACGGGCGAGGTTCGGGGCGCCGTGGGGCCGTGAAGCCAGGAAGCGCTTCAGGACCCGGCGAGCACGGCGGGCTCCGGAGGCCGGGCATCCACGCGCCGCAGCGCCATCACCACTCCCACGAATGCCAGTGAGCACACCGCCAGCAACGTCACGTGCACGGCGGCCGGCAGCTGCGCGGTGGACGGCGCGTAGCGAGAGAGCAGGAACGACGTCAGGTTGTTGAGGATGTGGACGAAGATGGGCAGGCGCAGGCTGCCCGTGCGCTCCGCGAGCCAGCCCAGGAACAGGCCCATCATCAGGGCCATGGGGCTGTGGATGGGGTCCAGGTGCAGGAGGCCGAAGAGGGCTGCGGCTCCAGCGATGCCAGCCCACCTCCCCCAGCGCTCCACCAGCCGCGTCTGCACATAGCCCCGGAAGAAGAGCTCCTCCGCCGTGCCCGCCACCAGCGTGCCGAAGAACAAGAGCAACGCGAAGGTCGCGAACGAACCCTGGCTCGTAGCCTGCAACGCCTTCAGTGACGCCGTGTAATCCCATATACCCGTGAGGACGGACAGGCTCTCCATCGCCTGTCCCATCGTGAAGCAACCCACCAGCGCGGCCCCCCAGGCCCATGCCGGCAACGGTGTCCCCTTGCCCAGCCGCAGTCGCTCCTTCAGCGGCTTCGGAGACAGGACCCCGCCCAGGAGCGCGGCGGTCATCCCCAGGAGACTGGACGTCATCACGCCCGCCACCTGCAGCCACGACATCGTCTTGAGCTGCTCCGTCAGGGCCAGGATGGCCTTGCTGTCCCGGGGATCCACTCCCGAGCGGGCGATCTCCACAGCCATCGCGATGCTGGCCACCGTGATGCTCACCACGAGGATCCCCATCAGCAGCAGCAGGAATGCCACCAGCACCGTCCACACGCGCGGGCGCGGTGACGCAGGGACCGGCGAGGTGACGGCGGAGACTGGCTCGGAGGGAGAATCCATGGCGGACGATGGTAGTCCCGTGCGGGCTGTGCCGCGAATGCGCTTTCCGGCAGGACCGGCCTCGCTCGCAATCGTCCGCAGGCTCCACCGTTGGAGTGCTTGATAGCCTGCCCTCGAACGATAGGGTCTACATCCGGCTTCGCGGATGGAGCCGCGCAACAGAGGAGAGCCGATTGCGGAACGTGCTGCGTGCCTGGGGTCTGGGTGTGTTGCTTGTCTGCGGCTGTGCAACGACGTCCGCGCGCCGCGAGACGCCATCCATTCCGGACGTGGCCGCCCTGGATGCGGAAGCGGCTCGCGCGATGGCCGCGACCGGCGCGAAGGGGCTGGCCATCGCTGTCATTGACGACGGGCGCGTAGTGGCGTCCCGGGCCTACGGTGCTCGCGATGCGAAGGGCGAGCCGCTGCGCACGGACACGGTGATGTATGGCGCGTCCATCACCAAGACGGTCTTCGCGTACCTCGTGATGCAGCTCGCGGACGAGAAGCGCATCGACCTCGACACGTCCATCTCGGAGTACCTGGACAAGCCGTTGCCTGAGTATCCGGACGAGGACCGTTACTCGATCTGGTCCCACCTGGCCGGTGACGAACGCTGGCGGGACATCACGCCGCGCGTCCTGCTCACCCACAGCGCGGGCTTCGCCAACTTCGGCTTCCTGGAACCTGACGAGCGGCTGCGCATCCACTTCGCTCCCGGCAGCCGCTTCGCTTACTCAGGCGACGGCATCATCCTGATGCAGTTCGTGCTCGAACGCGGGCTGGGGCTCGACGTGGGCGCGGAGCTGCAACGACGCGTGTTCGACCGCTTCGGCATGCGCACGACCAGCATGACGTGGCGGCCGGACTTCGCGAGCAACCTGGCCGATGGATGGAAGGCAGACGGCAGCGTGGAACTGCACGATGAACGCAGCCGGGTGCGCGCGGCCGGTTCCATGGACACCACCCTCGACGACCTGTCGCGCTTCGCCGCCGCGCTGGTGCGTGGCGAAGGGCTGTCGCCGGAAGTCTTCACCCGGATGACCTCGCCGCAGCTGCCCATCACCACCAAGAGCCAGTTCCCGACCCTCCAGGACGAACTGCCGCCGGAGGCCCGGCGCAAGGACCTGGCGGCGGGCCTGGGCGTGGTGGTGTTCGACGGTCCGCAAGGTCACGGGTTCTTCAAGAACGGCCACAACGACAGCACCGCCAACACCCTCGTGTGCCTGCCTCGCGGACGCCGTTGCGTGCTCATCCTGAGCAACGACGTCCGTGCCGAGCCTGCCTATCCCCACCTCGTGCGCTTCGTGTTGGGCGAGGCTGGCGTGCCCTGGGATTGGGAGTACGGCGACATGGCGTTCTGGGACGGACGCTGAACTCACGCACCCGCGAGCACTACAGGCGCCGCCGGCTTCGGGGCTTCGGGGATGCGCCGCAGCAGCACCACGGCCCCCACCACCAGGAGCGCGCTCACGCAGAGCAACGCCGTGTGCACGGAGGTCGGGTACTCCGACGACGGCGGCGCGTAGCGACCGAGGAGGAAGGACGCCCCGTTGTTGAGGATGTGGACGAAGATGGGCAGCCGCACGCTTCCCGTGTGCACCGCGAGCCAGCCCAGGAACAGGGCCACCACCAGGGTGATGGGGCCATGGATGGGATCCAGGTGCAGCAGGCCGAAGAGCGTGGCGGCCCCCACGACGCCCGCCTTGGGGCCCCAGCGGTCCACCAGCCGCGTCTGCACGTAGCCTCGGAAGAAGAGCTCCTCCGCCGTGCCCGCCACCGGCGAACCGAAGAACAACAGCAGCGCGAAGGTCCCGAGCGGCCCCTGGCTCGCGGCCTGGAACCCTTTCAACGACCCGGTCCAGTTCCATGCCCCCGTGAGGACGGCCAGGCTCTCCAGGCACTGGCCCACCGCGAAGCAGCCCACCGCCGCCGTGAGCCAGGCCCAGGCTGGCAGCGGCACTCCGGCCCGCAGGCGCAGCCGCTCGCGCAGGGGCTGCGGGGACAACCGGCCGCCCAGGAGCGCGAGGCTCAGCGCCACGGTGCCGACCATCATCACCAGCGCGACGGTCGGCCACGGCAGGGACTCCACCTTCTCCGCCAGGGCCGCTTGGGCCACGCTGTCGCTCAAATCCACGCCGGCTTTCGCCGCTTCGATGCTCGTGGCGATGTGGGTCACGAGGGTGCTGCCAATGACGAGCAGCCCGAACAGCACCACGAACGCGACCAGCACCGTCCAGACACGCGGGCGCCGCACGGGCGCGGAGGCAACAGGGACTGAAGGGGATTCCATGGCGCGCGACGATAGTGCTCCCCGGTGACGCCGATGAAGCCCGCCCTTCACACTTCTTCACCCCCGGCTCAAACCACCGCAACCCGCGCCTTCCATATTGGCTCCAGTCAAGCAGCGGGAAAGACAACCCCACGCATCTGGAGTCACACGCCATGAAGAAGACGCTCGCCATCGCCGGTACCGCCGTCGTCGCCGTCACCCTCCTCACCGGGTTCGGATGGGGCCGCCACCACCGCGGCACGCCCGACCCGGAGCGCATCAATCAGATGGTCACCTGGAAGCTGGACGACACGCTGGATGACCTCAACGCCACCGAGGCCCAGCGCACCTCCATCCACGCCGTGAAGTACCGCCTCCTGTCCGAGGGCCAGTCGCTCATGGAAGGACAGCAGGCCGCCCGCGCCGAGGCCGTCACCCAGCTGGAGTCCGCCACGCCCGACGCCACGAAGCTCCACGCCCTGGTGGACGCGCGCATCGACGCCGCGCGCGCCTTCGCGCACAAGGCCGTGGATGCCGTGCTCGAGGTCCACCGCACGCTCACCCCGGCCCAGCGCCAGGAGCTGGCCAGCGACATCCGCGAACACACCGGCGCGAAGTAGACCCACCCGGACAGTCCCTTCACGGTGCGCTCGGCATGACACATCCCGTGTCTCACCGTGAACCTTCATGGGCAGGGATGACGCGCGCGGTTATGGTCGGACGGTGGATTACACCGACTACGCGCGACGCATCCGCTCCCACGCCTCCCTGGGTGAGCTCTCCGAATATGGCCAGGTGAACGAAGGGGGGCGCGACTATCCCCTCTTCCGCCTCATCGTCCCCGGCGACCGCTGGCTCGTCATCACGTCCGGCTTCCATGGCGAGGAACCCGCCGGCCCGCTGACGCTCGCGAAGCACCTGCCGGACATCGTCGCGTACGCGAAGTCGAAGGGCGTGGGCCTGCGCGTCTACCCGTGCATCAACCCCTCCGGCTTCGAGGACGGCACGCGCTACAACCGCAGCGGCGAGAAGCCCAACAACGACTTCATGCGCTATGAAATCGCCCCCGGCGAGTGGCGCGGCGAGCTCGTGGGCGACCCGCCCATCCTCCGCTGGGCCCTGTACGACGGCGGCCCCAAGGAGACGCGCGCCGTGAGAAGCGACCTGGCGCGCTTCCCCGCCCCGGACGCCGCGCTCGACATCCACCAGGACAACTACCTGGGCGGCGTCGCGACGTACGCGTACACCTTCGGGGACAAGGCCGCCTACCGCCCGCTGATGGAGGCCGCCGCCGCGCATGCCACCGTGGTGAAGAGCCGCAAGGTGGATGACAACGCCTACGCGGACGAGCACGGCCTCATCGTCTTCCACGACGGCAGCGTCACCGACTGGTACATGCGCCAGGGCGTGCCCTATGCCGCCGCGCTGGAGACCACCACGCCCACGTCGCAGGACGCGTGCGACGCCGTGAACCTCATCTGGATCCGCGGCTTCATCGACCTGGCCGCGCGTGGCGAGGGCCCCACGCGATGATTCAACGTCCCCTGGGAAACAGCGGCCTCACGGTGTCCGCGCTCGGCTTCGGCGCGGGGCCCGTGGGCAGCGAAGCGCTGGGCGACTCCGACGCGGAGGCGCTCCTCCACGGCGTGCTGGACGCGGGCATCACCCTCATCGACACCGCGCCCAGCTACGGCGTGTCCGAGGAGCGAATCGGCCGGTTCCTCGGCGCTCGGCGCCGGGAGTTCGTGCTGTCCACCAAGTGCGGCTACGGCGTGCCCGGCGTGGAGGACTGGACGCCCGAGTGCATCACGCGCGGCGTGGACCTGGCCCTCCAGCGGTTGCGCACCGACGTGATTGACGTGCTGCACTTCCACTCGTGTCCGCCGGACGTGCTCCACCGCCCGGGGCTGGTGGAGGCGCTCACCCGCGCGGTGCAGGCGGGCAAGGTGCGGGCGGCCGCGTACTCGGGCGACAACGCCGGGCTGGACGCCGCGCTGGAGACGGGCGCGTTCGCGGTGGTGCAGACGTCCGTGAACCTCTTCGACCAGCGCTCACTGGACCACGGCGTGGCGAAGGCCCGGGAGCGCGGCGTGGGCGTCATCGCCAAGCGGCCCCTGGCCAACGCACCGTGGCGCTTCCCGGGGCGCCCCTACGCGCACGACGTGGGCGAGTACTGGGAGCGCATGCAGCGCATGGCCCTCCAGACGGACGGCCTGGACTGGCCGGAGCTGGCGCTGCGCTTCACCGCGTTCGCGCCCGGCGTCGCCACCTGCATCGTGGGCACCACGCGGCTGGACAACCTCCGCGCCAACGCGCGCACCCTGGAGCAGGGCCCCCTCCCGGAGACCACCTTTCAGGCCATCCGGGACGCCTTCCGCCGCCATGACACCGGGTGGGATGGCGTCATCTGACGCAGCCCGCCAGTCTGGCGTTCCGTCAAGCAGCGAAGATTTCAGCGCGATCAACTGCTCACCATCGACGTTTGTCTCGTCCATGCGGGCCGGGTGCCTGCTCTTGGGTGCATGCCAACCATCCGGTCCATGAACGTGACGCCAGAGTTTGAGAAGGATGGAGAGTCGGTGGAGATGCACCCCACTTCGCTGGACCTGAACCAGATCGAGCCCACGCCCCAGGTGGCGAACTGGCTGCGCATGCGCGCGAGCCAGTGGCTCACCACGGCGCAGAAGGACTTCAACGAAGCCCTCTTCGCGCGGGACGGTTCGGAGTCGTCGTTCGACCGCTACGCCGACGCCCGCTCGGAGCTGGACTCCGCTGAGGCCTGGGCGCTGCGCGTCGCGGAGTTCGTGGCGCACGCGCGGTAGGCGTCCGGGATTTCAGAGCGCGAAGCGCTGGATGACCGGCGAGGTGGCACCGCCATCCGACTGCCGCTGGGTATCGTTCAGGTAGAGCGCGGGCGGGTTGGCCCGGGTGAGGGGGCGGCTGGGTTGGCCTTCGACCACGCCCACCCCCTCCACGGTCGTCCCGTCCCATACCGAGAGGACCTTCTCCACGCCGCCATCGGCGCCCTGCTTCGGATTGACGAAGACGAACCGCTGTTGCCCCGGCACGAAGTCGAAGACCTCCATGTCGATCCGCGTTCGGAAGGTGAGCGGGCGCGGCGCGCGGTCCCAGCGCAGGACCCGGGGGCCGCCCCAGCTATCCCGCAGCTCGTAGGCCATCCACACCGCGCTCGTCAGGTCGTCGCTCACGGCGGGCGCGTGGTCGATGAGCAAGCCCACGTAGGAGAACTCCTCGCCTGGCCGTCTCATCAACCTGTAGACCATCGTGCAGCGGTTACCGAAGCAGTCCAGGGCCGCGCAGTAGATCACCGTCCCACCGCGCACCTTCCAGGGCTCGCAGAGCGTGGAGCCCATCCAGGTGCACCCCTGCGAAGTACAGGAATAGGAGCGTTCATCCGGTGGCATCTGTCCGACCGGGAGTGACGTGCCGATGATGAAGGTGTCCTCGTCGAAGAACGCGGCCCGCGTGACGCCTCCGTTACTCTGCGGCGCGGCCACATCCCAGAGCAGGGCCTGCGTGCGGGTGTCGTACACCTGGACGTGCCGCTCCGGGGTGAGCCGCGCGAAGCGGTTTCCGCTCGGGGAGATGTGCAGCCAGTGGGCCGGATCCCCTCCGGCCTCCGCGAGCGTGCCCAGCTCCGTGTCGAAGGCCCACACGCGCGAGCCCAGCGCCATCCACAGGAAGCGCTCTCCGGCCACGAGGACCGGCTCGGTGGCCGGGCCTGCCTCGACCTGCGCCACCGTCTCGACCTGGCACGCCTGCCCATCACACTCCGGGGGGAAGACCCTGTTCAGGTCCGCCCCGCCGTCGGCGGTCTGCTCGACGAAGGCGACGTAGGGGGTGGCGCCCTCCTTCACCACCGCGCGGCCCCAGATGCGGGTGCTCATCACGGACGCCTCCGCGTCGCCGGGCCGCCACAGCCAGGCGGTGGAGCCCCCCTCCTGTGAGGAGAGGGTGAGGACCAGCGCGTTACCGTCGCTCGTGAAGCGTCCGCTCTCAGCCGCGGGAGCGATGCGCCGTGTCT
Organism: Corallococcus caeni; assembly: GCF_036245865.1. Classification (NCBI taxonomy): domain Bacteria; kingdom Pseudomonadati; phylum Myxococcota; class Myxococcia; order Myxococcales; family Myxococcaceae; genus Corallococcus; species Corallococcus caeni. The sequence goes on from NZ_BTTW01000001.1 coordinate 1,685,882, forward strand.
CCCCTGTCGCCAGGTCCTGGAGCACCGTGCCACCGCCATCCGACTCCACCGCGACGAGCCACCGCTGACGGGCATCCACATCCAGCAGGTACGCGTCCCGCATCAGCATCTGGACCGGGGGGCCCGCGTCCCATCCCGCGTCAGGCGTCTCACCCGCGTCCTCCACGCCGGCGTCCCCCACGCCGGCGTCCCCCACGTCCGGGTCCGCCTTGCAGTGGCTCAACCCCATCCCCAGCAGCACCAGCCCCAGGGCCCTGCCTGCGCTTCGCAATGACATACGTTTCTCCAGGTTCGAGCTACAGCGGCACGCGGATGATGGAATTGGAGTGCGTCCCGTCCGGCCGCGGCTGGGCGACGTCCAGGTAGAGCGCGGGCGGGTGGTCCCGCATGATTCCCGACTCCGCGGGCGTCCCCTCCACCCAGCCCAGGTCGACCACATTCCTGCGGTCCCAGGTCCAGAGGTGGTCCACCAGCGTGCCGTCAGCCCGCTGCACCGCCTGGCGGTACAACAGCCGCTTCGGCTCCGGGGTGAACAGGAACGGCTGCGTCGGCTGCGGGCCCTGCAGGAGCAGCTTCGACGTCGCGTTGTTATAGGCCCACTCCACGATGAAGCCCGTGCCCGACTGAGGCTTCAGCCGCGCCGCGTCCAGGAAGCCCTGGGAGAAGACGGGTCCCAGCCAGGTGCCGTCTTCTCCAGCCTCGAAGAGCCAGTTCGCCGCGCTGTTCCGGTACGAATTGACGAAGTCGCACCGCACGAAGGGGCACAGCTCCTCGCGGCAATAGATGGCCGGCTGGCCGCTGACCCGCTCGGGCCAGCACTCGTTCTTCGAGACGGCCTCGGTGCATCCCGAGGACGTGCACTTGTAGAGCGAGTGCCCCAGCGGAACGCCCGGCGGTGCGCCCCTTTGCGCGCCCTGCGTGTTCACGAGGACGTTCACCTCGTCCAGCATCATGGGGGCGCCGGCCGGCAGCCACCCGGGATTCCACTCTTCATTCCGCCAGACGTGGTCCCACAGCAGGGCTCCCGTGGCGGTGTCGAACAGCACGACGTGGTTGTCCTCCGCCCAGCCGTAGCGGGTCCCCCCGGGTGAGAGGACCGGCATCGCCGGAAGCGTGCCCAGGGCCGTGACCATGTCGGAGGCCGCGTCGATCAACGTGGCCCGCATCCCATCCACGAAGAGCAGCGTCCCCCCGCCGTTCCAGAGCCTCGCGTCCGCCCCCTGGACCTGCACCGGCGTCGAAGGCACGCAGGCGCCGGGAGCGCACGAAGCCATCCGCGCGATGCGGACGGAGGTCACGCCGTTCTCCCCCTCTTCCAGGAAGGCGACATAGGAGAGCGCGCGGTCATGGAGCACGCCGCCCCGGGCGCTCGAGGTGAGGGGAATGAGGCCGGAGGCACCGGGCCGCCAGAGCCAGACCTTGCGCAGGCCTCCCACCGCGGCGCTCCACATCACCGCGGAGCTGCCGTCGCTCGCGCCGTAGGCGGCCTCCACGACGTCCGCGATGCGCACGGGCTCCCCCGCGGGCAGGGACTGCGCGTAGGTGCCGTCCTCCCGGACGGACAGGAGGAACGTCTGGCTTTCGTCCACGTGCAACAGGCGCGCGTCCCGCGTCACCGTCGCGATGGGGGCTCCCCCGTTCTCGCCGCCGTCGCTGCCACCGTCCCCGCCGCCGCCCGGTTCCGAATGGCAGGCGGTCAACACCAGGCACAGCGTTCCCAGCAGGGTCCGCAAGGCGCTCCCAGGGAGCGAGCGGCTTTCATGAGATGACATGTGATTCTTTCCAGTCATGGAAGGAATACGCCCGCGGCCGGCCCGGCGGGCTGCAATGAGTCACTTCTGGGGAGGGATTCCTGACAGCCGGATGAAATGGCAGACATGCCAGTGCCTGGCGACGGAAGCGGCGCGTCACGACGAGGCGCTGTCATCTGGACTTCCCCCTCGACTCATCGAGGGCACCCCGGCCCGGCACCCGCGCGCGGGGAAGCTACCACGGCGGTCCGCCGCGCTTGGACGGCCCCGCGGTGCGTTTTTTCAGCGCCCCACGCCCATGCGCGTCCACAGCTCCAGCAGCGTGCGCAGCACGGACGCGTCCGGCACGTCCGCCGCGGGCGGCACGTCCACGCGGATGCCCTGCGCGGCCAGCCGCGTGAACGGGTTGTCCGCGTCCGGCGTCTTCAGCGGCACGGAGGGGTCCGCCGGCCGGAAGCCGAACGCCAGCGCCCGGGCCTGCACCGCCGGGCTGCGCAGGAAGGCCACCCACTCCAGCGCCGCCTCGCGCTGCTCGGGCGTCACCCAGTCCGCCTGGAGCACCGCCGCCGGGTGGTCGCTCCACAGCGTCACCGGCGGATAGTCCACCCGCAGCGGCCCCCACCGCCCCTGCGCGTTCCCCAGCTGCGCGATGGCCAGGCTCTCGTACACCAGCGCCAGGTCGTAGCGGGACGGCCCGTAGCGCACCAGGTCCGTCATGAACGTGCCCGTGGACGGCTCGAAGCGCGTCACGCCCCGCTCCAGGCCCTGGAGCCACGCCTGGTAGCCCGGGTCCAGCAGGTCCGCCTGCTTCACGCTCGCGCGGCGGCCCAGGTACTCCAGCGTCGCGGACAGAAGCGCCTGCAGGCCGGAGTTGGACTTCGTGGGGTCCGTGTGGCCCAGCTTCACGAAGCCCCACTCCGCCGGGCCGCCCACCGCGGGCCAGCCCCGGTCGCTCGCCACCGCGCGCTGGAGCGTCTTCCACGACAGGGCCGCGCCGCCGTCCGCCTTGCGCAGCACGTCCATCCGGTCCTGCCAGCCCACGAACACCAGCGGCGTAATGACCAGCGGATGCGGCGCGGCCTCGCCCTGCGTGGCGAACAGCGGCCCGTGCGACGTGTCCGTCGCCCAGTCCGCCGCGAGCATGCGCAGCTCCGCGCTGTCCGCCGGGCTCCACACCGTGGGCTTCTCCCGCCCCTCCAGGATGGCCTGCGCCGCCTCCAGCGAGCCCTGTCCCACCAGCGTCACCCGCACGCGCGGGTGCGTCCGCTGGAAGTCCGCGAGCGCCGCCTCCACCCACGCCCGCTTCTCCGTGCTGTAGAGGAACGTGATGTCCGTGACGCGCCGCCGCGACGGCAGCGGCGCGGAGGCGGACTCCGGCTCCGGCGTCAGCGCGCGGGGCGCCTCCGGGGCCGCCAGCAGGTAGAACACCCCCAGCGCCGCGGCCAGCACCCCAATGAGGAGGAGGATCCGGGGCTTCATGTCCCCCCTCGTACTCCGGACCGCATTCCCGGAAAGCCCGGCGGCGCTTTTGTCACAACCCTGTCACTCACGACTTCTCCCCCGGCCGCCCCCCTTCCAGGAAGGCCCATGCCGGTTGTTTGGCCTCATAGGGCTGGCAGAATGGCCCGGATGATGACACTGGCACGAAGCATCGCGCTCCTGGGACTGGGAGCGGCGTTCGGGGGTTGCGCGGCGAAGCAGGCGCCCCCCGTCCAGCACTACGCGCTGGGCATGTCCCGGGCGGAGTATCGGGACTACGCGGGGGCGAAGGCGAGCCCCTGTGACGCGGAGCCGCGCTGGTTCCAGGACGAGCTGACCGCGGTGAACGGCCTGCTGGCGCGCTTCATCAAGGAGACGGAGCAGGCCCTGGACCCGAAGGCCCTGGAGCACGCGAAGCAGCTGGCGCTGCTGGAGGAGGGGCTGCGCACGCTGCCCCCGGTGCTGAAGGTGCACGAGGCCAACCTCCAGGCGCTGAAGGCCTGCGACTTCCGGCGCACGGGCGCGTTTCCGGACCTGGCCCAGCGCGGCGCGACGCTGCTGACGGAGGCGCGGGACCTGATGGCGCTGGCGCCCCAGCTTCAAGCGGCCACGGCGCTGCGCGAGGCCCAGAAGCAGTGGCGCGAGCAGGGCCCGGCGCGCGAGGCGAAGGCGCGCGAGACGTGGTGCCCGAAGCCCGCCAAGGTGGGCCAGCCGGACCTCTACTTCGCGCGGCTGTCCCCGGAGGGGCGCACCGAGTGGTTCTTCTGTGACGGCCACGTCGTGGAGAAGTCCGGCGACGCGGAGCCCGCGCTGCTGAGCCCGGAGGGGCTGTCGAAGGCGGAGCGCCGGCGGGTGCAGGCGAAGAAGTACCTGGACGCGGCGCTGGCCTACCCCGCGGAGGAGGTGGACCGCGAGCCCACGGCCGCCACGCTCCAGAAGCCCGCCGCGCCCGAGGGTGGCAGCGCGGCGGAAGGCGCACCGTAGGCCTGGGCGTGACGCGCGGGTGCCCGGCGTCACGCTCCCAGCCGGGCGAGCCGCTTGGACAGGTGCGCGTCGCCGCCCGCGTCCACGCCGCCCACGAAGGCGGACAGCGAGTGGCCCGCGCCGGACAGGTGGGCCTCCACGTGCGGCTTGAGCGTCGCCCAGCGCTTCGTCCACGCGTCCTCGGAGCCGTCGCGCAGGTCGGGGCGCTCCGAGAGGAGCGCCGTCACGCGCAGCGCCAGCTCCGGGTCGGTGAGCGTGCGCGCGGCGGCCACGCCCGGCGGCACCGAGCCCGCGGGCGCCGCCTTCCACATCTCCGCCGCGCGCTGGAAGGCCGCCACGTCCACCTGGGACAGGAGCCCCAGCGCGTGGCGCACCGGCAGCCGGCCCTCCGCCTTGGGCCCCACCACGTGCGCCATCAGCGCGGCGAAGGGCGCGGCCAGGGCCGGGTGCGCCGCGGGGTCCACGCCGCCCAGGGCCCGGAGCGCGTGGCGGGCCTTGCGAGACAGCCGCGTCACCTTCCAGCTGGGGCCCTTGAGGCGCGACTGGAGCAGCGTGAGCGCGGCCGCGGCGGCGGCCACGGCCTCCGGACCGGGCGTGGCGGGGGCCACGCGGCGCGGCAGCACGAGCGCGGTGGGCGGGGCGGCGGCGGCCTTCGGGGCCGGGGCGGGCGGCGCGGCGGAGCCCGCCTCGGCGCCGACCTCCGCGTAGCCCTCGCGCACCTTCTCCGCGACCTTCTTGTTGTACTCCTTCAGGGCGGCGTCTTCGTCCGGGAAGACCTTCTCCTTGCGCTGCCCCGCGGTGCCGATGCGGCCGTAGGTGACGATGAACGTGGCGCCCTGCACCTCGGGCATCCAGAACTTGGAGCTGTTGCCGTCGACGAACTCGAACCTGCGCATGGACGCGGAGGCTACTCCACCTTCGCGGCCAGCGCGCGCAGTCCCTCCTCGCGCGACACGCTGCCCGTGTAGCCCAGCTCCAGCCGGGCCTTCTCGTCGCTCACCGTCACCTCCTGGCCCGCGAGCAGGAGCTCCGTGCGCGACAGGGGCGGCGCGCTCTTGAGGCCCAGCAGGTCCCAGACGAAGTCGCTGACCACGGCCACGGTCGCGGCCAGCGCGGTGGGCAGGGACTTGTCGCCGGGCTCCACGCCCTGCGTCTTCAGGAGCGCGGTGACGAAGGCGCGGAACTCCACGGGCGGGCCGTCGGTGAGGAAGTACACCTGGCCGCCCTGCCCCTTCTGCGCGGCCAGCAGCATCCCCTCCACGGCGTTGGCCACGTGGCAGGTGGACGTGAGGTAGTGCCCGCCGCCAATCCAGCGGAAGCGCCCGGACTTCACCGCGGCGACCAGCGTGGGCAGCACGGTGGTGTCCCCCGGTCCCCAGACCATCCGGGGCCGCACGGCGACGGTGGTGAACTCCGGCGAGTTGACCTGGAGCACGCGCCACTCGGCCTCCGCCTTGGTGGACGGGTACGGGCCCACGGGGCGCGCGGGCAGCGGGTGCGTTTCGTTCAGGTTCACCATGGGGCCGCCATCCACCAGCACGGCCTCCGTGCTCACGTGCACGAAGCGCTTCACGCCCGCAGCGCGAGCGGCCTCCAGCACGGCCTCCGTGCCGCGCACGTTGGCCTCATGGAAGGCCGCGCGGGGGCCGGACATCTTCACGTGCGCGGCGGCGTGGAAGACGGTGTCGCAGCCCTCCATGCCCAGGCGCAGGCGCTCTGGATCCGAGAGGTCGCCCTCCCACGGCTCGCCGCCCGCGGCCCGGACGGCCTCCGTGGCGCTGGGGGAACGGGCCAGCGCGAGCGCCGGCTCCCCGCGCTTCGCGAGCGCCGTGAGCAGGTGCTTCCCGACGAACCCCGAGCCACCGGTGACGAACGCTCGCACGTGTGAAGCCTCCTCGGACAGAGGACGCCGCTCCTACCACTCCCGGAGGGGCGCGGGGTAGCCCGCGGGCCGAAGGTCAGAACATGTCGCGCAGCGAGGGGGCCGGCCCCGCGAACAGGGCGCTGGCCGTGTCGAGCGAGGCATCATCCGCGCGCAGCATCCCGGCGAACTGGAGCGCGCGGGGTGTGAGGAAGCCGGTGTAGAGCGGCGCCAGGGCGCGCGCGTGCAGTTGGAGGTGGCCCTCGCCGCCCGGCCGGACGCGGGCGGTGCCGCCCTCCACCTCCAGCACGAAGCGCCCCTGGTTCTCCGGGAAGAGGTCGTCCTCCACGTCCAGGTGGAGCGCGCCGGACAGGCCGGGGGCGAAGCCGCGCGCCTCCAGGGCCCGGGGGACGTCCAGCAGGCGCGTCATCCAGTGCATGGAGAGCTTCACCTGGTAGGTCTGTTCGCGCAGCAGCGCGAGGAGCGGCTCGTCCGCGCCGCCGAACCACATCACGTCCTGGGCCAGGGAGCGGTGGTCGCCCAGGAAGCGAAGCAACCGGCGCGCGGCGGCGGGCGTGGTGGCGGTGAGGTCGGTGAGCTTCAGGACCTGCCTGGGCACGGCGCCCTGGGGCGAAAGGCCGCGCACGAGGTACACGTAGCCCTCCACGCCGGAGGTCCCCTCCACGACGTAGCCGTAGGCGGTGTCGTTGCGGGGCGTGCGGACGCGCCGCCAGATGTAGTCCCCCCGGTCCAGCCAGCCGTGGTGCTGGGCTGCGAAGCGCCGGTAGCAGGCCTCCACCGCCGCGTCGTCGGACGGGCGCATGGGGCGCAGGGACAGGGAGCGTTCCCCCAGCTCCAACGAGGCCGCGTCGACGTGGATTTCATAGCGCGCGCCAGCGACCTCGTAGCCCACGCGCCGGTAGAGCGGCTGCGTCGCGGGGTAGAGGACGGAGAGGGGGGCGCCCCCGTCGCGCATCTCCCGCAGGAAGTGATGGAAGAGGCGCGTGGCGGCGCCCGCGCCCCGGTGCGCGGGAGCGACGCCCACGCCGCCCACGCCGATGAGGGGCACGGAGCGGCCCCCCAGGAACTGGCCCATGCGGATGAGGGTGAGGGTGGCGGCGACCTCGCCGTTCACGCGCAGGATGCGCAGCGAGGACTCGGAGAAGTTCTTGCGCACCACGGTCTCGGAGTCCGCGAGCGGCATGGCGAACGCCTGCGCGGTGATGTCCGCGATGGCGGCCAGTTCCTGCTCATTCCTCGGAGGTCCGTACGCGTCCGTCTCCATCCCGCATCCCCTTGGCTGACGAAAGGCGGCGCAGCATGGCGCAGCGGATGGAGCGCGGGAAGGCTCAGACCTCGACGAACTGTCCTCCCACGATGCCGCTCTGTTCCAGGGCGGCCTTGATCTGTTCATCCAGGATGATGGGCAGCAGATAGCCCCCAGGGCGGAAGACGGCCGCATCACCGACCTTCAAGGTGTCGATGCGCAGGCCGGAGACGACGTGGTACTCGCCCACCCTGTCCGGACGTCCATCCTCGGGTGTCCAGAGCCGGGCCTCTTCACAGGCGACATCGTCGATGCAGCGGATCACGCGCATCACGTTGAGCAGGTAGAACGGTTCGACCTGCCCTTGGACTTCCACCGGGAAGAGCTGCACGTCGTTCGGTGCCATCTCACGGAACACGGACGCGATGCGCCCACTGACGATGGGCGTCCCGGCCACCGTCGTCTTGTCGAAGTCCAGCGGCTGACCGGGCCGGGACAGAGGAACACGCAGCGGCCTGGGGTCCATGACAGGCAGCCCGTAAACAAACGCCCAAATGTCCGGAACCGTCTGCCCCGCCAGGTCGGTGGGCTCACGCAGATACCAGCGCCCCGGCACATAGACATCGATGTCCAGTTCGAAGAACCGTCGCATCACACGCCTCACGGATCCGACGAGACCACCCGCTCCGGCTCCAGCACTTCCCGCGTCCGCGCCCCGCTCTCAATGTAGCCAGCACCACCTCGCAGTTGCCGACCGTCCTCCAGCACGGCGATGAGGCTGTAGGACGACTCACCTCTGACAGGGTAGGCCAGGGCCACGGTGTCCCCCTTGCCCAGCGGCCGATGGACGATCTGGCCGTGGTCGTGCTCGATGCGCAGCTCACGCACGTCCTGGCCGGTGCGATTCTCCACACGCACTTCGATCCACGACCGCGTGGGCCCCGTGTCATGCAGCCACAGCACGGCCCCGGCGATGAGCGTCAGGGCCGAGCCCAGCACCATTCCTCCCAGCACCCACAGGATCCGCATGGCACCTCTCCTTCGAGACTGACGTGCAGAAGGCAACCAGCACCCCTGTTCTACCAGCCAGCCCCACCCACGCGGTGCTAAGCCCTGGCGTCAGGAGGAAGCACGCCCATGCGCAAACTGACCTATTACATTGCCAGCTCGCTCGATGGCTTCATCGCCTCGCCCACCGGGGCGTTCGACTTCTTCGCCATCGAGCCGGACTACCTGGACGCCATCGCCGCCGAGTACCCGGAAACGCTCCCCGCCGGCTACCGCGCGCACAGGGGCATCACCGGCCCGGGGAAGCACTTCGACACGGTGCTGGAGGGCCGGCACACCTATCAGGTCGGCCTGGACGCGGGCGTCACCAACGCGTACCCGCACCTCGAACACTACGTCTTCTCCCGCACCCTCACGCAAAGCCCCGACCCCGGCGTCACCCTCTCCACCACGCCGCTCGCCACCGTGCGCGAGCTGAAGGCCCGCGACGGCCTGGGCATCTGGCTGTGCGGCGGCGGCAAGCTCGCGGCTGAACTGCTCCCCGAAATCGACGCGTATGTCATCAAGCTCAACCCCGTCATCGCGGGGGCAGGCATCCGGCTCGTCGACGCGGGCTTCGCGCCCCACCGCCTGCGGCTCACCGGCACGCGCACGGTCGACAGCGGCGTCGTCTTCCTGAGCTACGTCCCCCGCGAGCCCTAGCCCGGCCCGCCGCAGGGCGCGGTGCCGGACCTGCGCATTGAACCTGGGGCCAATGGTCGAAGCGAGGCGGCATCCACGCAGGGTGTGAGCTTCCGCTCTACTCGAAAGCCTGGTCCCCGGCAGGGTTGGCTGGTGGATGGAGTCAAAACATCGTTCCTCCACGAACGACCCGCACGGTGCATTACGCTTCAGTCCCTATGAGGAGTCCCCTGGACGACGGTCAGCCACCCTCCTCCGCCAGCGGTGGCGACATCGCGTACGTCAGCCCCCAGTCCGCTCGAGACATGGGCGCGCAGTTGCGCCTGTTCATCGACAGCGTGCGGGACTACGCCATCCTCACGCTGGATCCCGCGGGCTACATCGTCAGCTGGAACACCGGCGCCGAACGCATCAAGGGCTACAAGGCCGAGGAGATCCTGGGCCAGCACTTCAGCCGCTTCTACCCGACCGAGGACATCGCCAGCGGCAAGCCCCAGCTGGAGCTGGAGCTCGTCAACCGCGAGGGCCGCTTCGAGGAGGAGGGCTGGCGCGTGCGCAAGGACGGCAGCCTCTTCTGGGCCAACGTCGTCATCACCGCGATGCGCGACTCGCAGGGCCAGCTCGTGGGCTACGGCAAGGTGACGCGCGACTTCACCGAGCGCAAGCAGACCCAGGAGCGCCTGCGGGAGAGCGAGGAGCGCTTCCGCCTGCTCGTCGAGCACGTCCAGGACTACGCCATCTACATGCTGGACGCCGACGGCCGGGTCTCCACCTGGAACGCCGGCGCGGAGCGCTTCAAGCAGTACAAGGCCGAGGAGATCATCGGCCAGCACTTCAGCCGCTTCTTTCCCCCGGAGGACGTGGCGCGGGGCAAGCCCTGGCACGCCCTCCAGGTGGCCGCCAGCGAGGGCCGCTTCGAGGAGGAGGCCTGGCGCGTGCGCAAGGACGGCAGCCTCTTCTGGGCCAGCGTCGTCATCACCGCGCTGCGCGACGCGCAGGGCCAGCTGGTGGGCTACGCCAAGGTGACGCGCGACATCACCCAGCGCAAGCAGCACCAGGAGCGGCGCGAACTGGAGATGCTGCGCGACGCCGTGCGCGCCCGGGACGAGTTCCTCTCCGTCGCCTCCCACGAGCTGAAGACGCCGCTCACCCCGCTGCAGCTGAAGCTGACCGCCCTGCTGCGCACCGTGGAGAACCACCCTTCCGCCACCCTGCCCGTGGAGCGCATCACCCGCGACCTGGAGGTGGCCCGCCGGCAGGTGCGCAAGCTGTCGGACCTCATCGAGGACCTGCTGGACGTCTCGCGCATCAGCATGGGCCAGCTGCGGCTGGACCGGGCGCCCATGGAGCTGGTCTCGCTCGCGAAGGAGGTCGTGGCCCGCTACGCCCCCCAGTCCCTGCAGGTCGGGTGCGCCGTCACGCTGGAGGCCCCCACCCCCATCGAGGGGAACTGGGACCGCGCCCGCCTGGACCAGGTCATCACCAACCTGCTCACCAACGCGCTCAAGTACGGCGCCGGCAAGCCCATCCACCTCCGCGTGCGCGTGGAGTCCGGGCTGGCCGTCATGAGCATGCGCGACGCGGGCATCGGCATCTCGCCCGAGGACCAGCCGCGCATCTTCGAGCGCTTCGTGCGCGCGGTGTCCGAGCGCAACTACGGCGGCCTGGGGCTGGGCCTCTTCATCACCCAGCAGATCATCGAGGCCCACGGCGGCATCGTCCAGGTGCGCAGCGCTCTCGGAGAGGGCTCGACCTTCACCGTGATGCTGCCCCTGAGCCCGGACGTGGAGACGAACGTCACCCCGGAGGCTGACGCGTCACCTGAGCCCGGAGCTGACGCTCCTCCCGAGCCTGACCCAGACGCTCCTCCCGAGCCGTGAGGATGTAGCGGTAGGGCACCACGCGCGTCAGCTCGTGCAGCGTGGTGACCCCGTCCGCCACCTTCGCCAGCGCGTCCTCCACCAGCGTGCGGAAGCCGCGCGCCCGGGCGTGGCGGCGCAGCTGGACGCCCGGCGCCCCGGTGGCGATGAGCAGTTGCAGCTCCGGGTCCACCACCAGCAGCTCGAAGAGGCCCACGCGCCCCTTGAAGCCGGTGTGGCGGCACGCCTCGCAGCCCTGTCCCGCCCGGGGCTGCACGCCGTCCAGCAGCGGTCCCAGCAGTGCCAGCTGATCCGCCGTCGGCGTCGTGGGCGCGGAGCACTCCGGGCAGATGCGCCGCACCAGCCGCTGCGCCAGCACCGCGAGCAGCGCCTCCGCGATGTCGCCGTCCTCCAGCTTCAGCCCGCGCAGCCGGCTCACCGCGCCAATGGCATCCGCCGTGTGCAGCGTGCCCAGCACCACGTGTCCCGTGGCCGCCGCCATCAGCGCGGTGCTGCCCGTCTCCAGGTCGCGGATCTCCCCCACCAGCATCACGTTGGGGTCCTGCCGCAGGAGCGCGCGCAGCAGCGTCAGGTGCGGCATCTGCGGCGACACCTGCTTCTGGTTCACCTTGGGGACCACGTACTCGATGGGGTCCTCCGCGGTGATGATCTTCTTGCGCCCGTCGTTGAGCCGCGCCAGCGCCGCGTACAGCGTCGTCGTCTTGCCGCTGCCGGTGGGCCCCGTCACCAGCACCAGCCCCTCCGGGTTGCCCAGCAGCCGCAGCACCGTGGCCTGCAGCTCCGGCGTCATCCCCAGCTTCTCCACGGGCACCAGCCCCACCGTGGCGTCGAGCAGGCGGATGACCACGTCCTCGCCCGCCGGGGAGGGCACCACGCTCACGCGGAAGTCCACGAACTTGCGCCCCGCCTCGCTCTCGTAGAGCGCGCGCAGGCGGCCGTCCTGGGGCCGGCGCTTCTCCGAGATGTCCAGCCCCGCCATCACCTTGATGCGGCTCACCACCTCCGGCAGCGAGTCCGGGGAGATGTCCGTGTACGTCTGGTGGAGGATGCCATCGACGCGATAGCGCAGGTCCACGTCGTCCGTGTAGCTCTCCAGGTGGATGTCGGACGCGTTCTGCGCCACCGCCACCGCGAGCACGTGGTTCACCAGCTCCACCGGCGTGGGCCGGTGGGACAGCGGCGTGCCGGCCTTCAGCACCACGTCCACCGACGCGTGCACCCCCGCGCCGAAGCCCACCTCCAGCGCGGAGTCGATTTCATAGCGGTTGAGCCGCACGGGCAGCACCGGCCGGCGCAGGAAGTCCGCGATGCGGTAGCGCACGGACAGGTCCTCCGGGTCCAGCATCGCCACCGTCACGGCTTGCGTGTCGTTGGCCGCGTCCACCTTCCCCATCACCGCGACGCCCAGCCGCCGGCAGAAGGACTCCGGGAGCAGCCGCAGCGATTCGCGGTCGAGCGTGAACTGGGGCAGTTCGGAGAACGGGGGCACGTCCGGGGGAGCCATGGCCCGCCGGCTTATCACGGCCCCCCGCGTGCCCCGCCAGGGCTGCTATCCTCGCCCCCCATGTCGCGGCCCCCCGCGGATCCTCCCGCCATGCCGTCGCTGCTGGTGTTCGCCGTGGCGGTGCTGCTGTTCGGCTCGCCGCTGCGCAGGCTGTGGCTGGCGGAGGGCGCCCCCGCCTCGCTCCCCTTCCTCGTGTGGCTGGGCGTCATCGCCCTGGGCGGGTGGGTGGCGCACCGGAGCCCGCGCCCATGACGCTGGGGCCCGGCCCGCTCGTCGTCGCCTCCGTGGCCTACCTGGGCGTGCTCTTCCTGGTGGCGTACGCGGCGGAGCAGGGCCGCATCTCCTCGCGCATCACCCAGCACCCGCTGACGTACGCGCTGGCCCTGGGCGTGTACGCCACGTCCTGGTCCTACTTCGGCAGCGTGGGCTACGCGGCCCGCCACGGCTTCCGCTACCTGGGCATCTACCTGGGCCTCACGCTCGCGTGCCTGCTGGCCCCGGTGCTGTGGCGGCCCCTCTTGCGGCTGACGCGCGAGCTGCAGCTCACCTCGCTCGCGGACCTGCTCGCCTTCCGCTACCCCGGCCAGGTGACGGGCACGGCGGTGACGCTGTTCGCGCTGGCCGGCAGCCTGCCCTACCTGGCGCTCCAGATTCGCGCCGTCGTGGAGTCCGCGCGCCTCTTGAGCCCCGCCGCGTCCCCCGCGCTGGTGGGGCCCGGCTTCTGCGGCGTGCTCATCGTCTTCGCGCTCCTCTTCGGCGCGCGCCACCCCGCCCCGCGCGAGCGGCATGAAGGGCTGATGCTGGCCATCGCCTTCGAGTCGGGCGTGAAGCTGCTGGCGCTGCTCCTCGTCGCGGGCTGGTGCGTGGTGTCCGTCTTCGGCGGCGTGGGCGGGCTGAACGACTGGCTCACCCTCCACCCGGAGGCCGTGGAGAACCTCCAGCGCCCCGCGCGTGACGCGCCCTGGGCGCCGCTGCTGGTGCTCTCCACCATCGCCGCCTTCCTCACGCCCCGGCAGTACCACGTGGCCTTCACGGAGGCGCCGGAGCGCGACGGGCTGGCCACCGTCGCGTGGGCCTTCCCGCTGTTGATGCTGCTCATCAACGCGGCCATCCCCGTGCTGCTGTGGTCCGGAGAGGCGCTGGGCCTGCCCTGGCCCGCGGACTTCCACGTCCTCTCCGTGCCCATCGCCAAGGGCGCCCCGCTGCTCGCGCTCATCGCGTTCCTGGGCGGCGTGTCCGCGGCGAGCGCCATGGTCATCGTCACCACGCTCGCGCTCGCGCCCATGTGCCTGACGCACCTGGTGCTGCCGCTGGGCACCACGCGCGGACGGGACGACCTGTACGGGTGGCTCTTGTGGGCCCGGCGCGTGCTCATCGCCGCCGTCATCCTGGCGGGCTACGGCTTCTACCGGCTGCTGAACGCGCGGACGACGGGGCTGGTGGACCTGGGGCTCGTGTCCTTCGTGGCCACCGCGCAGTTCGCGCCGGGGGTGCTGGGGCTGCTCACGTGGCCCAAGGCCACGCGCGCGGGGCTGCTCGCGGGGCTGGGCGCGGGCGCGGCGACGTGGGCCGTCACCCTGGTGGCCCCGCTGTGGGAGCCGCCCTCGATGGTGGCGTGGACCCACCAGGTCTCCGCGAAGCTGGGCTTCGGCGCGGAGGAGCCCTGGGGCTTCGCCACCTTCACCTCGCTGGCCCTCAACGCGCTGTGCTTCGTGGCGGTGTCGCTCGTCACGCGCCAGTCCGTGGAGGAGCAGCAGGCCGCGCGGGTGTGCGCGCGCGAGGCGCCGGGGCTCGCGGAGGGCAGCGTCGAGGCCAGCTCCCCGGACGAGTTCCGCCGGCAGCTGGAGCCGGTGCTGGGCGCGCAGGTGGCCGCGGCGGAGGTGGACCGCGCGCGCGAGGCGCTGGACCTGGCCCCGGACGAGCGCCGGCCCGCGGAGCTGCGCCGCCTGCGCGACGGCGTGGAGCGAAACCTCTCCGGCCTCATCGGCCCGGTGCTGGCGCGGCTCGCGGTGGGGGAGGCGCTGCGGCTGGACCCCGGCGCGCGCACGGCCCTGGCGGATCAGCTGCGCTTCGTGGAGGAGCGGCTGCGCGACGCGCGCGACATGCGCGGCCCCTTGCGCGAGCTGGAGGTCGTGCGCCGCTACCTCTACCGCATCCTGGAGGACCTGCCGCTGGGCGTCTGCGCCATGGGCCCGGACGGCGAGGTCGTCCTCTGGAACGCCGCGCTGGAGGCCCTGTCGGGCGTGCCCATGGACTCGGTGCGGGGCCAGCGGCTCGCGCGTCTGCCGGAGCCCTGGGGCCCTCTCTTCGCGGAGCTCGCGCGGGCGCCGGGCGGCGACGACGAGGTGCGCGTCACGGTGGCTGGAAGGCCGCGCCTGCTGCGGCTGCATCGCTCGCGGCTCGCGCCTTCGGACGGGGACGGCGGCGGGCAGACGGGCATCACGTTCCTGGTGGAGGACTGGACGGAGAGGAAGGCGGTGGACGCGCGGCTCGCGCACCAGGACCGGCTGGCGTCGCTGGGCCGGGTGGCCGCGGGCGTGGCGCATGAGATTGGCAACCCGCTCACCGCCATCGCCAGCATCAGCCAGAACCTCAAGTACGAGTTGGAGGACCCGGAGGCCGTGCGCGAGCGCGTGGGGCTCATCCTCCAGCAGTGCCGCCGCATCGACACCATCGTCCGGGCGCTCGTGGGCTTCGGCCACGCGGGCACGGTGGGCGGCGAGTCGCGGCCCTTCACGCGCGTGGCGGTGGGGCCGCTGCTCGCGGAGGCCGCGCAGCTGGCGCGACTGTCACGCAAGGCGCGCGACGTGGAGTGCACGCATCAGAGCCCGGAAGGGCTGGACGTGCGCGGCGACGCGCAGCGGCTGGAGCAGGTGCTGGTGAACCTCTTGACCAACGCCATCGACGCGTCGCCCGCGGGCTCGCGCGTGGACCTGATGGCGGAAGCCACTGGAGACCAGGTGCGCATCCAGGTGGAGGACCGGGGGCACGGCATCACCCCAGAGCTGTCGCAACGCATCTTCGAGCCGTTCTTCACCACCAAGCAGCCCGGCGAGGGCACCGGGCTGGGCCTCACGCTGGTGGAGGGCATCGTGCGCGAGCACGGCGGCACGCTGCGCATCGAGGGCCGCCCCGACGGCGGCACCCGCGTGACGCTCAGCCTGCCCCGCGCTGAAGCCCTGAAGCAGGAGGCCTCCGCTTGAGCCGCATCCTGGTCATCGAGGACGAGCCCATCATCCGCACGGAGCTGCGAAGGCTGCTCACGCGCGCGGGCCACGACGTGGCGGAGGCCGGCGCCGTGCCGGAGGCCGCCGCCGAGCACGCGCTGGACGCCTTCGACCTGGTCCTCTCCGACCTGCGCCTCCCAGGCCCACCGGGCACGGACATCATCGCGCTGTGTCCGGGCGTACCGGTGCTCATCATGACCAGCTTCGCCACGGTGAAGTCCGCCGTGGACGCGATGAAGCTGGGCGCGGTGGACTACATCGCGAAGCCCTTCGACCACGACGAGCTGCTGCTCCAGGTGGAGCGCGTGCTGCGCGAGGGCCGCCTCACCCGCCAGAACGCCGCGCTCAAGCGCGAAGTGGAGCAGACCTGGTCCCCCGGCGGCATGGTGGGCAGCTCCCCCGCCATGCGCGACGTGTTCGAGCGCGTGCGCAAGGTGGCCCCGTCCGCCGCCACCGTGCTGGTGCTGGGCGAGTCCGGCACCGGCAAGGAGCTGGTGGCCCGCGCCGTCCACGCGCAGAGCCCGCGCGCGGAGGGGCCGCTCATCGCCGTCAACTGCGCCGCCATCCCCGAAGGCCTGCTGGAGAGCGAGCTGTTCGGCCACGAGAAGGGCGCCTTCACCGGCGCGCAGGCCGCGCACGCGGGCCTGGTGGAGGCCGCGCACGGCGGCACGCTCTTCCTGGATGAGATTGGAGAGCTGCCCGCGCCCGCGCAGGCGCGCCTGTTGCGCATGCTCCAGGACGGCGAGGTGCGGCGGGTGGGCGCCACGCGCTCGCGCAAGGTGGACGTGCGCATCCTCGCGGCCACGCACCGCGACCTGCCCCGTCGCGTGCAGGAGGGGCTGTTCCGCCAGGACCTCTACTTCCGGCTGCGCGTCGTGGAAATCCGCCTGCCGCCCCTGCGCGAGCGCGGCGAGGACCTTCCCGCGCTGGCCAGGCACCTGCTGGAGCGGGCCAGCAAGCGGATGGGGCGCCCGTCCGCGTCGCTGTCCCCGGACGCGCTGGCGGCCATCGCGCAGCACCCGTGGCCGGGCAACGTGCGCGAGCTGGAGAACGCCATCGAGCGCGCGGTCATCCTCGCGGACGGCCCGCTCATCACCGCCGACCTGCTGGCGCTGGAGCCACCGGGCGGGCCGGGAGTGGACGGCCCTCCGCCCGTGCTGGAGGAGGCGGACTTCCCGCCCGTCCCCGTCAGCGAGGCCCCCGAATCGCCGGACTCCATGGAGGAGTACTTCCGCCGCTTCGTGCTGGAGCACCAGGACCGCATGGGCGAGACGGAGCTGGCGCGCCGGTTGGGCATCAGCCGCAAGACACTCTGGGAGAAGCGCCAGCGGCTGGGCATCCCCCGCACGCGCGCCTGACGCGGCCCCCCTTGTTACGACGCGCTGCACGAATCGTTACAAGGGGTAACGCCCTGTCACCTTCCGCCACACCCTGACGCGGCGAGCCAACCCCCAAGGTCCTGAAACCCGGGGTGCACGCGGGTGGAACGCGCGTTGCTCAGGGGATGGGGACCCATGCGCCCCCTGCCCCCTCCCCTGTCGCGGTTGTTGGTGCTCACGGCCCTGCTGACCGCGCTGCCGGCGGCGGCGGGGAAGATCCAGCTCGGCGACGACGCGGTCCTCAACGTGGACGTGCTGCTGCAGCCGCAGATGCAGCTCGTCAAGGACGGCGCGCCCACGGGAGGCGTGAGCACGGACTTCTTCCTGCGCCGTGTGCGGCTGCTCGTCTTCGGCTCCATCACGAAGAAGCTGTCGTTCTTCATCGACACGGACCAGCCGAACTTCGGCAAGAACGGCGACTACAGCCCCGCCTTCTACATCCAGGACGCCACGGTCGCGTACGAGTTCGCCGACAAGACGTGGGTGGAGGCGGGCTTCATCCTCGCGCCGCTGTCGCACCACACGCTGCAGGGCGCCATCGCGCTCAACACGGTGGACTACCACTCCGACCTCATCCGCTACCCGCCAGGCGTGGGCAAGGTGTGGCGCGACATGGGCGTCCAGGTGCGCGGCTTCGCGGGCCCGTGGGCGTACCGCGCCGCCATCCTCAACGGCGTGGAGGGCGCGACGCTGGAGAACGGGCAGGTGGTCAACGCGGACGACCTGCCGCGCGCGGTGGGCACGGTGCGCTACAACGTCTGGGGCCACGAGTACGACCAGTTCCTCCGGGGCATCTACTTCACGCAAGAGCCCCTGCTGTCGTTCGGCGTGGCCGGGGACTTCCAGTACTCCGCCATCGCCACCGCCTCCGGTATCCACGACGCGGTGGCGCTGGCGGCGGACGTGTTCCTGGACGTGCCCGTGGGCGACGACCAGGAGTTCGTCCTCCAGAGCAACGTCTTCTCCTGGCAGCAGGGCTTCGACAACGTCATCAGCGGCACCGGCTTCTTCGTGGAACTGGGCTACCGCATCGGCATCATCGAGCCCGTCTTCACCACCGAGTACTTCAACGGACGCGTGGCCGCGCAGGACCTGCTCACGTTCCGGCCCGGCTTCAACCTCTGGTTCCAGAAGCACACCTTCAACCTGAAGACGGAGGTGGCCGTGTCGCGCGCCGGGGACATCGCCCACGCGACCACGGGCATCACCGGCACCGCCCAGCTCCAGCTCTTCTACTGAGGACGCCCACCATGGCCACGCAACCGGACCCGCTCTTCCCGCCGAAGGAAGCCTTCCGCCGCACCGCGCACGTGCAAAGCCTGGAGGAGTACCAGCGCCTCTACCGCCAGAGCCTGGACGCCCCGGACGCCTTCTGGGGCGAACAGGCCCGGCAGCTCACCTGGTTCCACCCGCCGGAGACCATCCGCGAGGTGAACGAACAGGCCGCCGACTTCGCCTGGTTCGTGGGCGGCAAGCTCAACGTCACCGTCAACTGCGTGGACCGCCACGCGAAGGCGCGCCCGGACAAGGCCGCCATCCTCTGGGCGAAGAACACGCCCGGAGAGTACGAGACCATCACCTTCCGCGACCTCGCGCACCACGTGAACCGCCTGGCCAACGTGCTCAAGGCGCACGGCGTGCGGAAGGGCGACCGCGTCATCGTCTACCTGCCCATGATTCCGGAGCTCGTGTACTCGCTGCTCGCGTGCGCGCGCATCGGCGCGGTGCACTCGGTGGTGTTCGCGGGCTTCTCCGCGGACTCGCTGCGCGAGCGCGTGCGGGACTCCGGCGCGAAGGTCGTCATCACCGCCAACGAAGGCCCGCGCGGCCCCAAGAGCGTGGCCACCAAGGCCATCACCGACGAGGCCCTGGAGGGCCTGTCCCAGGTGACGTCCGTGCTCGTCGCGCGCCGCACGCCCGGGGACGTGCCCATGCGCGAGGGGCGCGACCACTGGCTGGACGTGGAGGTCCAGAAGCACCGCGGCGTGTGCCCCGCGGAGTGGATGGACGCGGAAGACCCGCTCTTCATCCTCTACACCTCCGGCTCCACCGGGAAGCCCAAGGGCGTGCTGCACACCACGGGCGGATACCTCGTCTACGCCAATACAACCTTCCGCTACATCTTCGACACGCAGCCGGACGACGTGCACTTCTGCACCGCGGACGTGGGCTGGGTGACGGGCCACTCGTATCTCGTGTACGGCCCGCTCTCCACCGGCACCACCACGGTCCTCTTCGAGTCCACCCCCACGTGGCCCGACGCGAGCCGCCTCTGGCAGGTGGTGGACGACCTGAAGGCCACCACGCTCTACACCGCGCCCACCGCGCTGCGCTCGCTCATCAAGGAGGGCGACGGCTTCGTCACGAAGTCCTCCCGCAAGTCGCTGCGCCTGTTGGGCAGCGTGGGCGAGCCCATCAACCCGGAGGTCTGGCGCTGGTTCCACGACGTGGTGGGCGAGGGCCGCTGCCCCGTGGTGGACACCTGGTGGCAGACGGAGACGGGCGGCATCCTCATTGCCCCGCTGCCGGGCGCGACGCCCTGCAAGCCCGGCAGCGCCACCCTGCCCTTCTTCGGCGTGGAGCCGGTGCTGGTGGATGAGGAGGGCAAGAAGCTGGAGGGCAACGGCGTGAGCGGCAACCTGTGCCTCGCGCGCTCGTGGCCGGGCCAGGCGCGCACGCTGTACGGCCACCACTCGCGCTTCGTGGAGACGTACTACGCGCGGTTCCTGCCGCTGTACTTCACCGGCGACGGCTGCCGCCGCGACGAGGACGGCTACTACTGGATCACCGGCCGCGTGGACGACGTGCTCAACGTGTCCGGCCACCGCCTGGGCACCGCGGAGGTGGAGAGCGCGCTCGTCGCGCACGAGGCCGTCGCCGAGGCCGCCGTGGTGGGCTACCCGCACGACCTGAAGGGCACGGGCGTGTGCGCCTTCGTCACGGTGAAGCCGGACTTCCTGCGCACCCCGGACGAGAAGATGGTGGGCAGCTTGCGCGAACAGGTGCGGCACGTGATTGGCCCCATCGCCACGCCGGACCGGGTGGTGCTGGTGTCGGGCCTGCCCAAGACGCGCTCGGGAAAAATCCTCCGCCGCATGCTCCGGAAGATCGCCGGCGGCGAGACGGAGAACCTGGGCGACGCGAGCACGCTCGCGGACCCCGCCGTGCTGGATGAGTTGTTGACCAAGGGCCTGCCGCCGGCCTCGCGACGCTGAAACCCTCACTTCCGGAGCGCACCGATGTATGGCAATTCGAAGGACGACCTGCTGAAGGCGCTGGCCGCGAGGCGCTGGCGCGTGGCCGGCGCGCTGACGGTGGCGATGCTCGTCGCCTACCTGGGCTTCATCCTGCTCGTGGCGTTCAACCGGCCGCTGATGGGGCACCAGCTCGTGCCCGGGCTGTCCGTCGGCATCGTGCTGGGGGCGCTCACCATCCTGCTCGCCTGGGTGCTGACGGGTGTCTACATGCTGTGGGCGAACCGCAAGTACGACCGCGCGCTCGACGAACTGCGCCGCTGACAGAGGCCACCCATGAATCCCTCGACCGCGGGCACGCAGATTGGCCAGCCCAACACCACGGCCATCTTCTTCTTCCTCCTCTTCGTCGGCATCACGCTGGCCATCACGTACTGGGCCGCGCGCAAGACGAAGACGACCTCCGAGTTCTTCGCCGCCGGCGGCGGCATCAGCGCGGCGCAGAACGGCTTCGCGCTGGCCGGTGACTTCATGAGCGCCGCCAGCTTCCTGGGCATCGCGGGGCTCGTGGCCACGTCCGGCTTCGACGGGCTCATCTACTCCGTGGGCTGGCTGGTGGGCTGGCCGGTGGTGACCTTCCTCATCGCGGAGCCCCTGCGCAACCTGGGCAAGTACACGTTCGCGGACGTGGTGGCCTACCGGCTGAAGCAGACCCCGGTGCGCCTGTCCGCCGCGGTGGGCACGCTCACTGTCGTCGTCTTCTACCTGATTGCCCAGATGGTGGGCGCCGGCAACCTCATCCGCCTGCTGTTCGGCCTCTCCTACGAGACGGCCGTCGTCATCGTGGGCGCGGTGATGATCCTCTACGTGCTGTTCGGCGGGATGATCGCCACGACGTGGGTGCAGATTGTGAAGGCGGTGCTGCTCCTGGGCGGCGCGACGGCGCTGGCGGGCGCGGTGCTGTACCCGTTCGGCTTCAGCCCCACGGCCCTCTTCAGCGAGGCGGCGAACCGCTACGGCCCGGAGGCGCTGGCGCCGGGCAAGCTGGTGTCCAACCCGCTGGAGGCCGTCTCGCTGGGCGTGGCGCTGATGTTCGGCACGGCGGGCCTGCCGCACATCCTGATGCGCTTCTACACGGTGCCGGACGCGAAGGCGGCGCGCACCAGCGTCTTCTACGCCACGGGGCTCATCGGCTTCTTCTACCTGGTGACGTTCATCCTGGGCTTCGGCGCGTCCGTGCTGGTGGGCCGTCAGGCCATCATCGGCGTGGACAAGGGCGGCAACATGGCCGCGCCCATGCTGGCGGAGGCCGTGGGCGGCACGGGCTTCCTGGGCTTCATCTCCGCGGTGTCCTTCGCCACCATCCTCGCGGTGGTGGCGGGCCTGACGCTGTCGGGCGCGGCGGCGCTGTCCCACGACCTGTGGTCCAGCGTGGTGCGCAAGGGGCACGCGCCGGAGGCGGAGCAGCTCAAGGTGGCGCGCATCTCCAGCCTGCTGTTGGGCATCCTGGCCATCCTCCTGGGCGTCCTCTTCAAGAACCAGAACGTGGCCTTCATGGTGGGGCTGGCGTTCGCCATCGCGGCGAGCGCGAACTTCCCCGCGCTGCTCCTGTCCATGCTGTGGAGGGGCTTCACCACCCGGGGCGCGGTGGCCAGCATGCTGACGGGCTCCCTCAGCGCGGTGCTGCTCATCTTCCTGTCGCCCACGGTGCAGGTGGACCTGCTGGGCAACGCGTCCGCCCTCTTCCCGCTGAAGAACCCGGGCATCGTCACCCTCCCGCTGTCCTTCGTCGTCGGCTGGGTGGTGTCCCTGCTGTCGCCGGAGGCGGAGGCGTCGCGGCGGTTCGCGGAGGTGGAGCACCGCATGCACGTGGGCGCGGTGGTGCTTCCGCCCGTGACGGTCCCCACCGGCGTCGCGGGCTCGGTGCCGCCGGGCGTCCCGGAGGCACCCCAAAAGGTTTGAGGCTGCTCGGCCGTCCTCCACGGTTTCTTCCTCGGCGTGGAGGACAGGGCGGAACCCGGGAGTTTCCAAAGGGGCTCGGGTTCCGCCCTTCTTTTTCTCCGTGACTACTTCCCGCGCGTGAGCGGGAGCACGTCCTGCACCAGGTGGACGAGCACCTTGCCGGGCTCCTCCTCGTGCACCATGTGCGCGGAGTCCTCGAACCAGACGAGCTTCTTCGAGGGCGCCTGGACGGTGGCGTACCACGCGTCCAGGAGCTGCGCGGACGTGGTGCGGTCATGCCGGCCGTGGAAGAAGACGACGGGCAGCGCGAAGCGGTTCGCCTTCGTGAGGTTCAGCTGGGTGATGGGCCCCCAGAACGCCGCGAGGCTCAGGTCCAGGCCCTCGTCGCGCGCCTGCATGTCCTTGTCGGTGACGTCCGGGCTGTAGCGCCACACTTCCGCGCCGTGCCAGTCCGGCGCGCGCCAGCCGTGCGTCTCATAGTGCATGAGCCAGCGGCGCTCCCTGCCCAGGTTGGCCAGCGTGCGCTCGGGGTCCTTGGGGTCCGGGAACGGGGCGATGGACTCCAGGTCCGCGATGGCCTTCGCGTTGCCGTCCGCCTTCGCCGCGGCGAGCGTGGCCTCGTAGCCCAGGACCTCGTTCCTCGGGATGTCCACGCCCTGGCTGATACCCACGTACGCGTCGAACCAGTCCGGGTGCTTCTGCGCGAGCTTCACGCCCAGCACCGTGCCCC
Organism: Corallococcus caeni; assembly: GCF_036245865.1. NCBI lineage: Bacteria > Pseudomonadati > Myxococcota > Myxococcia > Myxococcales > Myxococcaceae > Corallococcus > Corallococcus caeni. Next base: position 1,708,789 of record NZ_BTTW01000001.1, read on the forward strand.
AGCTGTGGCCCACGAGCACGATGCGCTTCTTGCCGTACGTCTTGCGCAGGTACGCGACCACCTCCTCCGCGTCCGCGACCATGCGGTCCACCGTCATGGTGGGGCGCACCTTGTCCGGCGGATTGAGGGCGTACGTCTTGCCCGCGCCGCGCTGGTCCCAGTGCGCGACGGTGAAGTATTCCTCCCATTCGCCCTGGTAGAAGTACGCGGAGGGCAGCGCGGTGAAGCCCGGCCCGCCATGCAGGAAGAGCAGCAGCGGGTTGTCCTTGTGGCGTCCCCGGACGGAGATCCACTGGTCGATGCCGCCAATGCGCACCGCCTCCGCCTTCTCGATGCCGTCCGTGAGCACGCTGCGGCGGGCCTCGCGCATGACCGCCTGGGGCGTGGGCGCTTGCTCCGCGGCGGCCGGGAGGGCCGTCAGCGACAGCCCAAGCACGAGTGCCGAAAGTGGGAAACGACCAACGCTTTGCATCATGTGCTTGAACTCCCAGGCGCCAGATGCGCTGACACACTGGGAACGAACCACGCGTCCGGCCATTGCCTAGCCCGCGGGCCTCACCTGCCCGTCAGGCGCCTGGCTGGGACGGGGCCCCCTGCCACGCCATGCCCATGCTGCGCAGGCCCACTCGGACCGCGAGGTTCACCACCCGGTTGTCCTCCTGGTAGAGCACTCCCATGTCGAGCAGCTCCTCGACGAGCGAGGGAGCCTTCGCCGAGAGCGCCTTCAATGCCGGAAGCGCGACGAGTTCATGCGAGGCGTTGATCACTGCCGCCAGTTCCTCCTCGCGTTCGATGAGCGACACGGCCCCGTCACGGATGAGGATGAGGCCCCGGGGCTCGTCCCAGAACAGCCCATCGCCACGGGCATGGGCCCGCTTCCAGCGCACCAAGGACGCCTGGACGTCGTCCCGGTACGCGTTGAAGACACTGGAGCCCCCCAGCGCATCGAAGTGGTAGGCGATGTCCCTGAGTTCTTCCCTGCTCAGGGAGGGATGCAGAAAGCGATACTCCTCAAGCGGTTCGAGGGCTGACCAGCCGTATTTTTCGAAGGCGCTGAAGTACGGAGCGAAGCGGTCTACCCGGATGGGGTTCATGCCCTGGGGAGGCGCCAGGTGGGGATACCGCTCGATGAGCCGCAGCTGCGCGTCGTAGTCCTCGATCGTCTCCCCCGGGATCCCGCACAATAGGTTCCAGGACACGGAGATCCCCAGCTCCCGGCACCACTTCAACAGTGCCAGGTTCTGGATCGCCTTGACGCCCTTCTTGAGCAGGGCGAGCAGGTGGGAGTTGAGGCTCTCGATACCGGGCTGGACCCAGGCGACATTGGCCTTGTGCAGCGCCATGACCTCGCGGCCGGTCATGTTCGCCTTCACCTCGTAGAAGAGGACCGGCTTGCTCTCGTACGCGGCCAGCTCCGGCATGACCTCCTTCAGGTGCGCGCGGGAGAGGATGCTATCCGTGGCGAACAGAGGCTTTCCGTAGCGCTCCCACAGGGTCCGGACCTCCTTGACGACACGCGCGCTGGACTTGGAGTTGTAGGCCATCTCCAGCCGGTTCAAGCCGCAGAACGTGCAGTGGTTCTTCTGCCCCCACCAACAGCCCCGGGAGCTTTCGAAGGCCAGCATCACGCGATGGGGGTCCTCAGTGAACGCATGCGCGGCCTGGAGATAGGTGCTGTAGTCGGGAAGGGGCAGGGCATCCATGTTGACGGGACGCTCGCTGACCATGAGCCGCTGCCCCGCCCCCGGGCCGCCCAGGGCCAGCTCCAGAAGTGGCGCCTCGCCGTAGCCGCTCACGACGTGGTCCACTACGTCATAGCTCTGGCTGATCCGCTCCCCCATGGGCAGTGAACAGGCCGAGCCGCCCAGGACGATGCGGACCCCAGGCCAGACGTCCTTGATCTGCCGCGCGAGCCAGAGCGAAGGCAGCAACTGGTTGCAGGAGGTGGAGAAGCCCACTAGGTCCGGCCGGGCCGCCTCGACTCGCGCCAGGCAGATCCGCCTGAACTCCGCCAGCAGCGCCGACCGCTGGGCTGGGGGCCCGAAGCATGGGCCCAGCCGCTGTTCGACTCCCTCCTCGGCGCTGGGGCCATGGAAGCCCTCCGCGAAGAGCATCTCCCCGAGGAGGCCCTGCTGCGTTCCTCCCTCGACAAGGTCAGCATAGGCGGAAGCGCCCACCAAGCGCGCGAAGTCGAAGTGGAGGTAGGCCTCCTCCGTCTCCACGCCCCGCTCCCGCAGCGTGCTCGCGAGCAGCGCGATGGCCAGCGAGGACAGGGAGGCGCTCTGGTAGGGCATGCAGACGAGCAACACCCGCGCGGGCGGATGGGCGACAGGTTCAGCCATTCGCGCGCCCTCCGGGTTCCTCCGCACGGCCTTCCATCGCGGCGGTCAGCTGCGTGTAGAACCGCTGGATGCCCGTGAAGTACCCGCCGAAGCGGCGAAAGTCATAGCGCCTGTCCGCCAGCAGCGCCCCCAAGTCCTCGTGTCTTGCTCGCGCGATCAACGAGCCGACCGACGCCTCGGCGTCCGCGTCCAGCCGGCCCGTCAGCGTCCGCAACGCCTCTAGGCCCCGCTCGACGCTGGCCTGGATGGCCTCCTGCTCTGGGTCCTGGAACTCCTCGGCCAGCAGCACCGCGCAACGCAAGTAGGCGTCGAGCGACGACAGGTTCTCACGGCGTGAAGGCAGCTGCGCGGTCTCCCGGTCGATCATCAGCAGGTAGCGCCGCACCGGCTCCGAAACCCTGAACTCGGTGGGCATCACCAAGGCACCGTCATCCAGCTCCACCCGCGTCGTATGGGACTCGAACCGGGAAGTGACGTCCGTACAGGCCACCGGCAACATCATCAGCGAATAGGACAGCTTCGGGACCACCCCCGTGCGCCCATAGACGTCCCCGGCGAACCGGACCACGTCCTCCAGCTCCGAGGCAATCTGCCGCAGGGTGGACTTCGGGTCGACCATGATCATGTAGATCATGGGGTAGATGCCGGCGGCGGCCGTCCTGCAGACCGTCTCCCGGGCGTTTTCCACATAGGCCTTGCCGTTGAACGACTTGGCCATGAACTCCGCCCGCTCCGGGTTGAGGGTCTCCAGCCCGAAGGCCAGCTCCACGAAGCCCACCTGCTGCATGAGCTCCAACAATGGCCACACCGAGCGGTTCGCCATCGTCTGCGCCCGGAACTTCACGCGGAGGCCCTGCTCCCGCAGCCGCTCGAGCATCTCCCGGTTCCAGGCCGGGTCCTGCACGAACAGGTCATCCGCGAACGAGATGGTCTCCATGCCCCGGCCGGCGGCCTCGGCAATGACCTCCACGACCTTCCCCGGGCTCAGCGCACGGATGCTCCGGTTGCTGACGGAGCAGAAGTGGCACCGGCCCCACCGGCAGCCACGCTGGGTGTAGAACTCGAAGTGCTTCCAGCCTTCCTGGGAGAGGACCTCCCAGGGGAGGACGCATAAGGCATCCAGTTCCTGGGCGACCGGTGCCGTGCCGGTGTCCAGCGCGAGCCGGCCGGCCTCGGCAGCCAGGCGCGCGGCCGGGCCTGGCTCCTCCAGGAACCAGACGACCCCGCGGGCCGAGTCGCGGACGTAGACGTTGCCCACGCGCAGCTCCATGGCGCCGTGCCCTGGCACATGGCGCTGGAAGCTCGCCTGGAGGACGACGTCCACGGCGTCCGGAGGCAGCGCTCCGCCAGCGGAGGCCGGGCCCTGCCGCCGCGCCGTACCCTCAATGCGACGGACCGGCGTCGGCGGGCTGCCGCCCGGTGAGAGCCCCTTCACCAACGCCACCGACCTCAGTAGCGCGGGCAGCGCATGCTCCGCCTCCCCCAGAACCACGATATCGAACAAGCCGCCAGCCAAGTCCCGCGCGAACGGGTCGATGGCATTGCCCCCGATCATCAGCACCACGTCCGGCCGGAGCCGTCGGATCGTCCTCGCGAGCACCACCGAACGGGGCAGGAGGCGCTCCATGGAGGAGATGCCGACGACGTCCACCTCGGGGGCCTCGATCGCCCTGAGCAGGGCGGCCTCCTCGGTGACGAAGTCCACGTCGAAGCCAGCGGCTCGAGTGGACCCGATCAGCGGCAGCAGTCCGGGCGCATTGACGAACCGCCCTCCGTTACCGGGGTCGAAGTAGTCCAGGAAGAAGAGCATCCGCAGACGTCGGGGTTCCACGTCACTCATGCCGCCTCCTGATGGTTCGTGCGCGCGGGCCGCTGGTCATCATGCGCAGCCGATGAGTTCCGCCTTGCCGTCGGAATCCGCGAGTCCGAAGAGCCGCGTCACCGGGGTTACCACCTCCCGCGCCGTGACGAGCCCCACCGCGTGGTCCCCTGCCCGGGCACGCTCCAGCAGCCAGTTCGCGTTGGACTGGATGGCCTGGACGTAGCCCTCCATCATCGAATCACACGCGGACTCCAGGAACGTCTTCTTGTGCTCGAGCGCGAGGAACTGGCACCCGCCGCCGCAGTGCGGGGACGATGGGCAGGGCTGACACCCCGCGATGTCGAGCGCCGTGCGCTTGCGCCACTGGCCCAGCTTCGTGGGATCCAGCTTCACCTCCGGCGAGAACGAGCCCACGGCCAGATGCTTCAGCCCCGCGGTGTCCCAGCAGGCATAGACATCCCCGTGCAGGTCGAATGCGAAGAAGTTGATCTGTGCCTCGCAGTTGAAGAACCGGTGGGGTGAGAAGAGCCCAGAGTCCTTGAACCCCTGGAAGTATTTGATGCCCGGGAACCCGCTTAGGTCATAGATGGACATCCGCTCGTCGCGGCCCACCAGCTCCAGGACCTTGAGGAGCAGGTCGGACTCGGAGGGCGACTCCTTGCGGGGGTTGTGATTCTTCACGGGTGCCAGGTGGAAGCGGACCAGCCCGCTGGAGAACCAGGGCTGCGCCTGGGCGAACTCCGACAACTCGGGCAGCGTGTAGAGGTTGGTCATGTCCGTGTTCACCCGGACATTGATGTGGATTCCCGCATCGACAGCGCGGGCAATGCCTTCAATCATAGGGGCGAACGACTCACGGCGTCCGGGAAGCGGACGGCGCTTGTTGTGGATCTCCGCGGGGCCGTCGATGGTCACCTGGATGACGTCGATGTTCCCCTTCAGATACGGCACGTTCGGAGCAAGCCCCACGCCATTCGAGATGGCCTTGGTCGAGTACCCAGCTCGGCGCCCCAGCTCCAGCAGGTGCAGGACACGCGCCCGCAGCGCGGGTTTGTCTTGCAACGGCTCGCCGCCAAAGATGATGAGGTCGGTCTTGTCTGGCGAGTGGTTCTTCTCCAGGAACGTCGGCAGTGCCTCGAAGAGATGGTTGGCCATCTCCTCCGACATGACGGGCGAATCCATGTGATAGAGCCGCTGCCAGCAGTACGGACATTTCAGGTCGCAGTTGTAGCTGGGAATGACGACCAGCGGCTGCCGCGCGCTCTGGCGGTGGAAGCGCATCATCTCGTCATAGAGGATGCGGGAGCGTAGCACCTCGTCCTGCCTGGACTCGAAGTAATACCCGCGCTGGTCCAGATACCCCAGCACGTCGGGGGGAAGCGGGAGGGAACCGCCGCCGCCTTCCTTCAGGGCCGTGGCCACCTTCCCATCGATGACGTCCAGGGTCCCCGCCAGGGTGTTGAAGAGCACGTGGTAGTCCTGCTCTGCCCCGTCATTCCCCTTCAGCGGTACCACCACGTTGTAAGTGCTTGGCATCAACATGTCCGTCTCCCATCTTGAGTTGAGCAGCCACGTGAAGAGCCTTCACGCGGCCACCTCATCTGGAACCCAGCGACCTTGAAGCCTTCGCTGCGCTGAACGGCTACGACACGTTGATGCAGCACTCGCAGACGCGGATCGCGGTCCCGGTCCCCGAGTTGAGGTACTCGTTCAGCTGGGCCGTGTAGCCCTTGAGCTGCTCCGAGCTCATCTTGACGATGGACAGGGGAGACTCCGGCTTCGAGTTGGACTGAGCGACGGACGAAACGGTTTCCTTCACCATGCGCACCTCCCTTTTGTTAGGGCGCAAGGAATTGTCTGGAAATGTTTTTAAATAGTCAAGCCATGCAAATCCAGCCAGACAGAAACACTGCCATGTCAGCAAAAGGGCAGCCCAATCTCCCGGGTCCGTCTTGCTTCACGTCGTTCACCGACAGACGGCTCCCTACCCAGCCCGCCTGAGCGGTTGGGGCCCCGCGTCAACGAGGCGGCGGTACCTGCCCCCGGGCAATCGCATGAGGTCCTCGTGGCGCCCGTGCTCTTGGAGCGCGCCCGCCTCGACGTAGAAGATCTGGTCCGCATCACGGCACGCGGAGAGCCGGTGGGTGATGAGCAGCGTGATGCGCCCCGCCATGAGTCTGTCCAAGGCCTCCTGGACATGCCGCTCATTCTCTCCATCCAGGGCGGAAGTGGGCTCGTCCAGGAGCAGCACGCGGGGGGCTTGGAGGAAGGAGCGCGCAATGGCAATCCGCTGGCGTTGGCCGCCACTCAGGTTCCTGGCGCCTTCTTCCAATGCGGTGCGGTAGCCGGCGGGGAGCACCTGGATGAACTCGTGGGCGTTCGCCGCGCGCGCCGCCTGCTCGACAGCCTCCGGACCTGGATCTGGCAGGCCACCCAGGATGTTGTCGTAGACCGTCCCACTGAACAGGGAAGCCCCCTGAGGCACATAGGCAAAGCAGCGCCGCCAGGCGTCAAGGCCTTCCTCGTGGATGCCGCAGCCGTCAAGCCAGACGTCCCCCGTTGCCGATGGGTACAATCCAAGCAGCAACTTGAACAGGGTGCTCTTGCCCGCTCCTGACAGTCCTACGAACGCAACGCGTTGGCCGGGTGCGACGTGAAAGGAGACGTCGTGGAGGGCGATGTCAGAGGCATTGCCATACGCGAAGCCAAGGCCCCGGACGGTCAGCCCCTGGCCGGGCACGGGAAGTCCTTGATGCCTCCCCGGCGCTCGGGACTCGTCCGGAAGGGAGAGGAGCGTGGTGAGGCGCTCGGCGCTCGCGAGCCGAACCTGGAAGTCTGCCCAGACGCTGGCGAGCCCAGCGAACAGCGTGACCGTGCCATGGCTGACCTGGACCAGGGCCAGCAGTCTGGGAACGAAATCGGGCTCGTGGAGGCCGCGCCAAGCGCCATACACGATGAGGCTGGTGGAAACGGCGAGGTCCAGGCCTTCAATCAAGCCCCGGGTGGACTCCAGGCAAGCAAGGCGAATGCCAGCGCGCTCCAGGCGCTGGTTGTGGGCCTCCACCCTGTCCAGGATCCACTTTGACAGATTGAAGTAGCGGATGACCGCCGCCCCTTGGACAAGCTGTCCCGCGGCAGCCAGGAAGCCTGATTGAGATTCCTGGACCGCCCGGCTCCAGTCGCCCAGCGGCTTTCGCAGGGGCAGCATGAGAAGCGGCATCAACGCGGAGAGGCCGATGACCAGGAGGCCAGCCCGCCAGTCGATGAACAGCATCGCCACGGTCGAGCCCACCCCATTGAGCAGGGTGATGCACAAGCCTTGAAGGCTCTGCCTGTAGAGCATCGCGGTCTGGGTGGCATCCGAGTTGAGCCGGGACAGCAGTTCCCCCGAACCCCGTCCCTCCAGCTCCGGAAGGGGAACGTGGACCAGCTTGCGAAAGAGCGCGGCCCGCAGGTGGCCATCCGCGCGCACGGCGCTCCGAGTCAACGCGACGGCGGACTGCTGGATGGCGACCGCCGCCGTCGCCGTGACGAGGGCGAAACCCAGCACCGCCGCCAGGAGCCGGGGCCGGTCTCCGTCGAGGATCGCGCGGGTGAAGTGGGCCATGATGAACGCGAGGCCGAGGTTGAGGCCCAGGTTGATGAGTCCCATCCCGCAGATGCCCAGCAGGAACTCGCGTCTGGCGGGCCCCAGGAAGTCCAGCAGCCGCCCGACCACGTCGCGACGGCTAGCCATTCGCTTCCTCCTGACGCCACGTCTGGGCGCGGCAGAGCACGGCATACCGCCCTCCCCGTGTCAGGAGCTCATCGTGGGAGCCGCTTTCGATGATGCGCTCCCCTTCGAAGACGTAGATGCAGTCGGCATCCCGGATGGCGCTCAAGCGGTGGGCCACCACGATGAAGGCCTTGCGAGGGTTGCGGGCGAAGACCTCGGCGTGGAGCCGGGACTCAAGCTGCGGATCCAGCGCGGACGTGCCCTCGTCGATGAGGACCAGGGGCGCGTCCCGCACGAGTGCGCGCGCCATGGCGAGTTGCTGGCGCTGCCCTCCCGACAGGCGTCCTCCGGCCTCGCCCACCGGGGTGTCGTACTGAAGAGGAAGAGCCTGGATGAAGGTGTCGGCGAAGGCCATTGAGGCCGCCGCGCGAAGAGCCTCGTCGCTGGCGCCCAGGGAGCCCAGCCGCAGGTTCTCCCGGATGGTCGTATCGAAGAGGAACACGTCCTGCCCCATCACGGCGCACTGCTCGCGGAGCGACTCCGCGCCGAGCGTATGCAGGGGCTTGCCGGAGATGAGGATTTCGCCGCTTGAAGGCGTGAAGTCCCCCAGGAGCAGTCGGAGGACCGTGGACTTTCCGGAGCCACTGCCTCCGACCAGGGCCACCTTCTGGCCCCGCCGCACGCGAAGGTTGATTCCTTCGAGGGCCGGTCTCTCCCGCCCCGGATAGGAGAAGGTGACGTCCCGGAACTCGACGAGCGGCTCGGAGTCCAGCGAGGCCCGCGCGCCCCCCGTCGGCCGAGGCGGAAGGTCCACGATGTTCCATACGCGCTCCGCCGCCGTAAGCTTCGAGCGGATCTGCCCCAGCAGCCGTGGCATCTCCTGCATCGGGAACGAGAGCGCGCCCAGGAGGTTCAGGAACGAGAACAGCAGGCCGAGGTCGAGGTCCTCGTGTAGGACCCGATAGCCGCCGACACAGAAGAGGACCAGCCAGGGCATCAACGACAGCGCCAGCCCCACCGAATACAGCAAGCCGGTCTGCGCGCCCTGACGGAGCCCCGCGTCCAGCCAGCGGGCCTGCTCCTCCTGGTAGCGGGACATGAAGCCCTGCTGCATGCAGGCTCCGCGCACCAGGGCCCCGTCGGAGAGCGCTTCGCGCGCTACCACGTTCATCCTTCCCAGGGCCTCCTGCGCCTGCTGGCCCATGGCCTTCAGCGGCCTGCTGACGTGCTCCGCAGCCAGGAGCAGCACCGGCGTGGGAAGGAGCGCGGCGAGGGTCAACCCCCAGTCATGGCTGACCATGTAGAGCATCGCCAGGACCGCCGCGAGCGAGCGGGTGAGCAGATCCGGAAGGTTCTCCTTGAAGAGCTGCTCAAGCAGTGTCGTATCGCCAGACAGGCGCGAGAGGACATCGCCCGAATGCGTTACATTCATCGCATCGGCGGATGCGCTTCCCAGGCTCGTGGCCATGCGCTGCCGGAGTCTGGCCAACAGGCGTTGGACGAAGGCTCCCGCCAGGAACTGGCGCAGGAAGAACACGCCACAGCTCCCCAGAGTGATGAGGGCGCCGCCGGTGGCGTAATGGCCCAGCCCCCGAGAATCCCCAGACATGGCGGTCGCCAGGAGGCGTCCCAGATAGTGGGCACCCACCACCCTGAGGACCGCCGAGGCAGCCGCGAAGAGCAGCACGACCATGAAGAGGCCTTGCAGCGGACCCGCGAGTCTCAGCAGGCGCCCCATGGCTGCACCCCTGGAAGACGCTTGCCGAATTTGTGTCCCCATGGACTGTCCTCTTCCGGCGCTGTTTGCGATGCCTTGAGCTTCGCTCTCCATGAAAGCGTCATCAAGCCCGCGGCGTCAGGAATTCCATTGGCATCGGCCTGACAGGGCAATGACAGCCGGCACCGCCAGGCCATCTCGCGGGCGAAGCGCACGACTTCAACAGCACTCCGAGTTCCAGGTCCGGGCCATCAATGCCTGGACGGACCCGCGACATACCGGGCAGTACGTCAGGGATGGGCGTGCAGCTTCTCCTGGAGCGCCCACAGCGGCTGTGTTGATCCACGCGGATGCGTCCTCGCGTGGGGAGGTCCAGGTCCAGGAGGGTGAACATCACCGCGGGCAGGATGACCACGAACAGGCTCCAGGAGAGGATTTCGCGCAACTGTGCCTCCGGCCGGTATCCCAGGAGCACGCAGGAGCGCCGCGCGCCTCAGGGATGGGAGCGCAGTTGCTGCTGAAGGTCGTACAACGGACGTTGATCCGAGTGCATGCGCCCGCGCAGGGGAACATCCAGGTCCACCAGGGTGAACATCACGGCGGTGAGGATCACCACGAAGATGACCCAGGGCAGCCCCCCTCGATTTCGCGTGTCCGGCCGGAAGCCCAGCAGCATCGCCGAGCCGAGCATCCCGATGAGCAGCAGGAGGAAGATGGAGTTCGGGATGATGTTGCGGGATGCCTCCAGGCGCTCGGCGGAGACGTCCAACACGTCATTGAGGGCCTGGGTGGTGAGGGTCAGGACCGCGGTCGGGGTCCCTGGCGCCACCGAGTCCAGCAGCGTCCAGAGCTGCGCCTGGAGCGCATCCGATTCCCGCAGCCACTGCGCGAAGCGCTCCGGGTCCTTCGCGTCCACGTACGCATCGAGCCTGACATCGACATAGCGGCGCAGCCGGGTCCTCAGCTCACCGCGCGTGGGTTCCGGCAGGAAGCCCGAGCGCAGGTAGAACGTGCCAATGGCGTTCGCCTCCTTCACGACCAGATCGCGGCGCAGGGTGTACCGCTCCGCGGCCATGGAGAAGGAGAAGGCGAGCAGCAGCGCCACCAGGCCGAGCACCGAGGCCTGGAGCGCCGACACGTCGTCGAGCCCCGGCTTGCGGTGGCTGAGCCGGTAGCCGAACTCCAGGCTCAGGAAGAGCAGTACCAACACCCCCAGGGCGAGCGCCCACGTGGGCATCATTTCGACGATTCGCATCGTGCGCCGGAAGACCTCCGCGCCCTGGTCTCAGGGAGCCAGGAACGGTGCCCCCGGAAGCCCGTGGAGGCAACGCGGCCCTCCGGTCCAGGGCCGGCGGTGATGGTGAACGTTCCGGGGACGGGCGCGCGGGGGGATTGCGTCTAAGCTGCGCGGCCTGTGAACCGCCCGTCCGAACAGAGCCCCCCGAGCGGCTTCCGTGCCCGCCTGCACACCGTCATCTTCGAAGCGGACACCCCGGCGGGGAGGGCGTTCGACATCGCCCTGCTCTGGGCCATCGTGTTCAGCGTGGTGGCGGTGATGCTGGAGAGCGTCGCGCAGGTGCGCGCGGGCTACGGCCACTGGCTGCACATCGCCGAGTGGATCTTCACGGTCCTCTTCGCGCTGGAGTACGTGCTGCGGCTCGTCGCCGTCCGCCAGCCGCTGCACTACGCGCGCAGCTTCTTCGGCGTCGTGGACCTGATGGCGCTGTTGCCGTCGTTCCTGAGCGTGCTGTTCCCCGGCGCGCAGACGCTGCTGGTCATCCGCGTGCTGCGCCTGCTGCGCGTCTTCCGCATCCTCAAGCTGGGGCACCTGCTGGGTCAGGCGGAGGTGCTGCTCACGGCGCTGCGCGCGAGCCGCCCGAAGATCATCGTCTTCCTGGGCACGGTGCTGAGCATCGACGTCATCATGGGCGCCGTCATGTACATGGTGGAGGGCGAGGCGCACGGCTTCGACAGCATCCCCCGGTCCATGTACTGGGCCATCGTGACGATGACGACGGTGGGCTTCGGGGACATCACGCCCAAGACGGTGCTGGGGCAGTTCCTCGCGTCCATCCTGATGGTGATGGGCTACGGCATCATCGCGGTGCCCACGGGCATCGTGTCGGTGGAGCTCGCTGCCGCCGCGCGTCAGTCCCTGGACACGCAGGCCTGCCCGGGCTGTGGCGCACAGGGTCATGACCCGGATGCGCGCTATTGCAAACGCTGCGGCACGGCACTGGACTGGGCCCCCTCGCGGCCCACCGGGTGAATCCGTCTAGGATGGCCGGGCATGGCCCGCGCCATCGACACGCCCGAGCTGGACGAGGAACGGCTGGTCCACCAGTTCCCCGGCATCGACCGCAAGGCGGTGGGCGCGTTCTACACGCCCGCGCCCATCGTGGAGCGCACGCTGGCGCTCGCGCTGTCACACCTGGGGGACGGGCCGCTCACGGTGGTGGACCCGGCCTGTGGCGCGGGGGCCTTCCTCGCCGCCGCCGCGCGGCACCGTCCGGACGCGAGGCTGTGCGGCCTGGAGCTGGATGCCGGCGTGGCCCGCCTGTGCCAGGACCGCGTGACGGGCGCGGACGTGCGCGTGGGCGACGCGCTCCGGGGCGGGCTGGAGCCGCTGCTCGCGGAGACGCCGGAGGGGCACGCGGAGTTGTGGGTGGGCAACCCGCCCTACAACGGCACGTCCGCGGTGCTGAAGGACGCGGCCTGCTACGCGCGGCTGCGCGCCCTGGTGCCGCTGGCCATGCCCCCGGGCACGAGCCTGCGCGACGACTTCGCGTTCTTCCTCCTCGTCGCCATGAAGCGGCTGACGGCACGGCCGGGAGTGCTGGCCTTCATCACGCCCGCGAGCCTGCTGGAGTCGTTCATCTACGCGCCGCTGCGCCACGCGCTGCTGGACGCGCTGCACCTGCGCGAGGTGGTGGACCTGGGCCCGGGCATCTTCACGGGCACGCAGGTGCGCACGTGCATCACCGTGTGGACGTCCCGCTCCGGCGCGGACGCCCCCGCGCCCCGCCATGAACACAAGGGCGTGGGCCAGTGCTTCACGCCCGAGCCTCCCGAGTGGCGGCTCTCCCCCATCGCGCGGGAGGCCGCCGCGCTGGACGCGGACTGGAGGGCGCGGGGCGAACCGCTCACCACGCTCATCCCCGTGAGCCTGCCCGGGGTGAAGACGCGCTTCGACGAGCTGCTGGTGGACGCGGACCGGGAGCGGCTGCTCGCGCGCCTGCACGCCTTCTGCGCCGCGACGCAGGACACGCTGGAGGACTTCGCGCGGGAGTACCACCTGGAGCCCGCGCTGCTGCCCAAGCTGCGCGCACTGAAGAAGGGCCCCGCGCTGGAGGTGGACGCAAGCCACGTGCGCCCGTTCTTCCGCTACGGCGGCGCGAGGCACCGGGGCGCGCTGCCGCCGGAGGCGAAGGCGTTCTGCTACCTGGACCGGCGGTTGATTCCGCGAGGAGACCACCGGCTGCGCGGTCCGTATGATCCGCACCAGGACGCGGTGAAGCTGCTGTTCAACGTGCGCGAGCTGCCCCTGTCCGCGGCGCTGCTGGAGGAGCCCGGCTGCGTGCACGACCACCGCCACGCGCGCTTCGCGCCACTGTACGTGCCCCAGCGCATCCGGGACGAGGGGCTGGGCATCACGAGGGGCGCGAGGTCCCGCGACTCCCTGGGCCCGCTGGTGCCCAACCTGTCACCCCGGGGGAGCGCCTGGGCGCAAGGGCTGGGCGGCCCGGAGGCGGCGTTCCGCGCGGTGATGCGCTTCCTGAACGGAGCGCCGGTGCAGCGGGTGTGGGCGCCCGCGTTCGGAGCGTCCCGCGTGGTGCCGGTGCCGCTGGAGGGGCCGCTGCCGGAGTGATGACTCCCCATCACCGGCCGCGCGCCGGGGTGGACATTCTCCAGCGAGCAGCGCGTGCGGCGGGTAGTGTCCCGCGCCGCTGGGTAATCCCTTTCCTGGAGTCTCCAAGACATGACGATCCGCCCCCTGCTGGTTGCCGCCGCCCTCCTCTCCACGCCCGCCCTGGCCCAGGACGCCGGGACGATGGGGCCCTCGGACGCGGGCACGAAGCCCGCGCCCAAGAAGGGCGAGACGGTGAAGGCGATGCTGAAGGACGCGCAGGGCAAGGACGTGGGCGAGGTGACGCTGGAGCAGGCGCCCAAGGGCGTGCTGGTGAAGGGCACGCTGATGAACCTGCCCGCGGGCGAGCACGCCTTCCACATCCACGAGACGGGCAAGTGCGAGGCGCCGGACTTCAAGACGGCGGGCGGCCACTTCAACCCGACGAAGAAGCAGCACGGCGCGCTGTCGCCCAAGGGTCAGCACGCCGGTGACATGCCGAACCTCTACGTCCCCCAGGACGGCAAGGTGCAGTTCGACGTCTTCATCGCGGACCTGAAGGTGAAGTCGCTGCTCGACAAGGACGGCTCCGCCGTCATGGTGCACGCCAAGCTGGACGACTACCACACCGACCCCACCGGCGACGCCGGCGGCCGCATCGCCTGCGGCGTGGTGGAGAAGGCACAGTAGTCCCTCGCGTCACGGAAACGCGCCCGGTCCTCGCGTTGGGACCGGGCCGTCTCCGGCTACACGTACCCGAACCGCCGCCGCGCGAACCACTCCGCGCCGAGCAGCGCGATGAGCGCCACGAGGTAGTACCAGCGGTCCCACAGCGGCTGGTCCTTCGCGCGCCCCACCTCCACCACCGGCGGATCCAACAGCGGAACGTCCGGCATCCCGTCACGCGGCAGCTTGTACGCCTTGCCCTCCGTGACGCTGGCGATCTGCTCCATCAGCTCCGGCCGCACCGACGCGTCCGACAGCTCCGGGCCCACCGCGCGCACCGCCACCGCGTCCTCGCCCTTGCCCAGGTCCGTCTCGCCCTTCTTCGCTGACGCGAGCAGCTTGTACGGCCCCGGCGCCGGCGGCGCGAACTCCACCCGCACCACGCCGTCCGCGCCCGTCGTGCCCGTCTGCACCGCCACCGGCTTCTGCGTCGCCACGGAGAACAGCTCCACCCTCACCTGCGCGCCCTCCGCCGGCTGGTAGTCCGCCATCCGCGCCTGCACCACCACGCCCACCGGACGCCCCGGCTCCACCGACGGCGGATCCGCCGTCACCTTCAGCGTCGTCAGGTCCGGGTCGCGCACCAGCCACCGCAGCGCATTGCCCCAGAAGCGGTCATACGCCCGGTTCGGAGAGCCCTCCCGGTGCGCCGTGAACGCCCACGACCACGTCGCGTCCGTCGCCACCACCATCGCCCGGCCCCGCCCGTAGTCCCACACCGACACGAGCGGCGCGTTCTTCCCGTCCACCGTCATGAACGGGTGGTCCATCAGCACCGTCGCCCCCGGCCGCGCCCGCGTCAGGTTCGCGCCCGGAATGGGAGCCAGCTCCCCCCACGTGGCCTCCGTGCTCGCCGCGCCCGTGCCAATGGACGTCACCGGATGCCGCAGGCCCTCCGGCGTGAGCCGGGGCTTGAACGGATCCGCGTTCGCGGGCCCCGCCGCCTCCACCGGCAGCGCCTCCATCAGCGTGGGCATCGCCGCGCGCCCTTCGCCCAGCACGCTGTCGCCGCCAATCATCACGAACGCGCCGCCCTCGTGGATGTAGCGCTCCAGGTTGCGCTCGTACTCCGCGATGGACAGCGAGGGGTCCGAGTAACCGAAGTTCTGGAAGATGACGACGTCGAACGTGTGCAGCTTCGTGTCGAAGATCTCCTCCATGGGGAACGGGATGAGCGACAGCTCCCGCTCGTTCGACACGCCCGGGTCGTCCGACAGCGTGCGCAGGATGTAGAACGACACCAGGTCCACGTTCGCGTCCTGCTTGAGCAGCCCGCGCAGGAAGCGCTCGTCCCACGACGGCCGGCCCACCACCAGCAGCACGCGCACGCGGTCGCGAATGACTTTCAGCGTGAACGAGCGGCTGTTGTTGTCGCTCACCGCCTCGTCCGGGAACGTGGGCACCGTCACCGTGTAGACGAACCGCCCCGTCTGGTCCGGCGTGAAGGTGAAGGACACCGGCTTCACGTCGTCGCCGGTGGTCATCCGCACCAGCTTGCTCGCCACCGTCTTGCCCTCCTGGCTCAAGACGACGGGGATGTCCTGCCCGGAGAACCCGCGCCCGTGGATCTCCACCTCCACCGTCAGCGAGTTGCGCACGAAGGCGAAGTCATCCACCTTCAGCCCCTCCACCGACAGGTCCTTCAGCGCCTCCTGGCCCACCAGGAACGTGGACACCGGCACGCCCAGGTCCGTGAGCGCGGCCCGCGCCCGGCCCACCGCGCCGGCCTTCAGCTCCGTGTTGTCCGCGCCGTCGCTGAACAGGAGCACCCCGGACAGCTTGCGCGACCCCTGCCCGCCGGACGCCGCGGCCCTCAGCGCCGCGAGCAGGTCCGTCGTGCCCGCCCGCGCGGGCTCCTGGGCCAGCTGCGCGGCCGTCACCGGAGCGAGCTCCGGATCCACGCCGTACACCTCCACCGTGAAGCGGTCCTGCCAGGACGCGAACGTGGGCGCCGCCTTCTCCAGGAACGCGGCCACCTGCGCGCTGCGCGTGGGCCCGCCCGGCTCCGACGGGAAGTTCATGGACGCGCTGCGGTCCACCAGCACCGCCACCCGGTTCTTCATCCGCGCCACCTGCAGGTGCCGGATGCCGGGCTCCAGGAGGAAGAAGAACGCCGCCACGCCCGCGCCCAGGCGCAGGCCCCACAGGAGCAGCTTGCGGCCCCGGGACGGCTCGCGGCGCACGCCCCACGCCGCCAGCGCGATGCCCAGCACCAGCCCCACGCCCAGCAGCACCAGCGCCCAGACGGGCAGGGGCGACAGGCTGACGAGCTTCCACGCGTTGAAGGACGGGGAGTTCATTCGGTCGTGCGCTCGAAGGAGGTCCGTCAGCGCCGCTTGTTGAGGATGAGGGGCAGGTGCACGGCGTCGTCCTTGTAGTCCAGGCAGAGCGCGTACATGCACAGGTTGATGCCCAGGCGGATGGCCAGCTCGCGCTGCGGCTCGCCGCCGGGGGACACGTCGAACTCGTAGTCGCCGGACTCGCTGCGGCTCCACGCGCCCGCCACGTCGTTCTGCGAATAGATGACCGCCGCGCGCTTGCCCACGCTCGCCACCAGCGGCAGCGGCTTGTGCAACAGGCGCCCCGGCGCCGCGTCCAGCAGGAAGAAGGACTTGAAGACGACGTGCGTCCCCGGCGCCTCCTTCAGCGGGCTCTGCGGCAGCACGCGCGCCATCTCCCGGCGGAAGCTGGCGTCGAAGCCGTCCCCGTCGCTGCCGTCGTTGGCGTCCCCGAACACGAAGCCGCCGTACGTGAGGTAGCGGCGCAGGTTGGACACCTCCGCGTCACTCAGCGCGGGGAAGGCCCCGTCCCCTCCGAAGTAGAGGAAGGGGTACTCGAAGAGGTCCGGGCTGCTCAGCGCGAACGGGCGCGCGTCCGGGATGACCTCCACGGACGTGCGCCGCTGCAGCTCCCACGCGAGCCGGCGCAGGCCCGACAGCCGGACGTCCCAGCGGCCCCCGTGCCGGGCCACGGCGGGGATGAAGCGGCTCTTCTCACCGAAGGCGGCCGCACGCCGGGACAGCAGCGGGACGAGCGCGGACGTGGCGAGGAGCAGGTTTCGACGGGAGAGGGACCGCACGGGCATGGGGACCCGCTTATACCGTCGGCGGGTGCCTGCATTCCCTGGTATAGACGCGCGCCATGGCGAAAGGCGGACAGACGGAGCCCAGCGCCCCCGGCTCCCCGGGCTCCGACGCCGTGCGCGCCGCCTGGGCCCGCAAGGACGCCGGTGACGTGGCCGGTGCCCGGAAGGACGCCGAGCGCATCCTCGCGGGCAGCCCGTCCCCGGAAGACCGCGAACGGGCGGAGGACCTGCTGCGCGCCACCGCCACGCCCCGCGCCCTGTACGGGTACGCGCTCCTGGGCGCCGTCATCCTGGCGGTGCTGCTGGGGCTTGCCCTGACCCGCTATTCCTGACGGCCATTGCCGCTAGGATGGCGCGTCATGGAAGGCTTCCTCCAGGCGCTCAAGTCGTACCAGTCCTTCAACCCCTCCGGCTGGGTGGGCATCTACCGGCTGCTGCCCATGTGGGTCGGCGTGGTGGTGGCGCTCGTGGGGCTGGTGCTGCTGCTCGCGGGGGGCGGCAAGCTGTTCCGCGCGGTGGCGGGTCCGGTGGGCGCGGTGCTGGGCCTGGTGTGGACGGGCGCCGTCACCCAGCGGCTCAACCTGGGAGCGGACCTGGATCCGCGCCTGCCCACCCTGGTGGCCGCGGCGCTGATGGCGCTGGGCTTCCTCTTCCCGCCCGCCGTCACCTTCGTGGGCGTGGGCGTGCCGCTGGGGCTGCTGGCGGGCCAGATCGCCGGCCCCAGCGACTTCCTGCTCGGCTTCGGGCCGGGCTTCATCATCGGCGGTCTGGTGGGCGCCTTCCTCCACCGGCAGGTGAGCGGCATCGTCGCGTCGGCGGTGGGCGCGTGGCTGCTGGTGATTGGCGCGCTCGCGGCGCTGCACCAGTTTGGCGGCGTGGTGGAGGCGGTGGCCAGCCGGCCCTGGGGCGTCATCATCGCCGCGCTCCTCTTCGCCCTGGCGGGCAGCGTGTACCAGCTCGCCGTGCGCCCCTCGCCCGAGGAGTCCGATCAACAGAAGGCGGAGAAGCAGCGGCTCAAGCAGCGGCTGGCGGAGCAGCAGGCGCTCGAGAAGCGATGGGGGGTCAAGTAACCCCTGTCCCGGCAATCCTTTACGCCGGGGGGGCCGGAGCGTAGATTCCGCCGGCTTTCCCCCTCCCCTTCCTCGAGCATCGATGGGCCAGGCCAGCCGCAAGGACAAGGACACGCAGAAGCAGGAAGGGTCGCCCCCGGCGGCCACCGTCCCGTCTTCCCCCGACGCCTCCCAGCCCGCCGTGCCTCATGAAGCGTGGCGCAAGCCCGCCGGCATGGGCCGCAAGGGCTGGGCCGTCCTCGCCGGCGCCGTCGCCTTCATCCAGCTCCCGCTCATCCACTACGCGCTGTTCCGCGGCCAGGCGGACGTCACCGCGACGGTGCCCTACCAGCAGGCCTTCAACGACCCGGGCGTCGTCGCCCGCGACTTCTTCTCCACCGGCGCCTACTGGCGGGTGACGAACGGGGAGCTTTTGGGCCCCGCGCCCAAGAACAACCCCCTGTGGCTCCAGGCCGCGCTGCCGGACGACGTGGCGGTGGAGTTCGACGTGCGCCCGGAGTACCCCGAGGGCGACATCCGCGTGGAGCTGTTCGGCAACGGGCGCGACCCGGCCTCCGGCTACGTGCTGGTGCAGGGCGGGTGGAACAACAGCCTGTCCGTCATCGCCCGGCGCGACATCAACGCCCCCTCGCTGGAAGTGCTCCAGCGCAGGGCCGCGCGCATCGCGGAGAAGGGCGGCGGCCAGGGCGCGGACCTCGTCGCCACCGGCGTCTTCAAGAAGGACACGGCGGTGCGCGTGGAGTCCCGCGTGGGCGCCCCCATCCAGTCCGGCCGCACGTACCACTGGCGCGTCGAGCGGCGCGGCAACGTGCTCAAGTGGGCCATCGACGGGCAGCTCGTGGCGGAGCTGGACGACCCGTTCCCCTTCAAGGGCAAGGGCCACGACCGGCTGGGGCTGTCCGGCTGGGAGTCCCAGCTCTTCTTCGACAACCTGCGTGTCGGCACGCCGGACTCCATGCCCGCCACCATGGCGGTGAAAGAGGAGCCCACCCTGCCCCCCGGCCCCTCCGAGGACGACTTCAACCGCGACACGCTGGGTGACGCGTGGAACGTCACCAACCCCTCCGCCGTGAAGCTGGAGGACGGGGCGCTCGTGGTGCAGAACGTGGGCAACCGCCCGGTGTGGCTGAAGAAGCCCCTCCCGGAGAACGCCGTCATCGAGTTCGACGCCTGGGGTGACAGCCCGGACGGCGACATGAAGGTGGAGGCGTGGGGCGACGGCCGCTCCTTCTACGCGGGTGACCCGCGCCTGCAGTACACCGCCACCGGCTACGTCTTCATCTTCGGCGGCTGGCGCAACACCCAGTCCATCATCGCGCGCCAGCACGAGCACACCCACGACCGCGCCGTGCGCGACGGCGCCGCGGTGGTGCCCGGCCAGCGCTACCACTTCAAGATCACCCGGCGGGACGGACTCCTGTCGTGGGAAGTGGACGGCAAGCCCTTCCTCACCCTCCAGGACGCGTCCCCCCTCTACGGCCCCCGGAACCGGCACTTCGGCTTCTCCGGATGGCAGACGCGCGTCCACTTCGACAACCTCAAGATCCAGCCGCTGTAGCCTTCCCCCGGGCGGCGGAGGAAACACCCGTGCGCAGAGTCGGAATCTTCGGCTGGGGCGTGGTCGCCCCGCGTTCCCCCAACATCGAGGCCTTCGCGAAGAACCTCGAGTCGTCCGAGACCTGGCTGACCCCCTTCAACGGCTTCGGTCCGGACAACTTCCTCGTCGGCACGCCCACGTTCAACCTGGCGGACTACAAGCCGTGGATTGACGCGCGCTTCCCCGCCAACCGCTTCTCCCAGTTGGAGCGGAAGATGGGGCAGCCCACGCAATACGCCATCGGCGCCTTCATCCAGTCGCTCGCGCAGAACCCGGGCATTGAAAAAGAGCTCCAGGAGCTGGGCACCAAGGCCCACGTCTACGTGGGCACCGGCCTGGGGGATTTGCCCACCATCCAGAACATCTCCCTGGACCTCTACCGCGCCCAGCGCCGGTGGGACCGCTTCTGGGCCTCCCCGGAGAGGAACGGCGCCCTGCGCGAGTGGCGTGAGACGCGCGAGCCCCTGCCCGGCCTGCCCCCGGAGCCCTCCACGATTGAAGAGGTGGAGCGCGACAGGGCGGAGGACGACTGGTGGCACTTCTGGGCCGGCCGCTCGCCGGAGCTGCGCGAGTACCTGGAGGAGCTGCGCGAGATTGAAGCCATTGGCGTGCCCGACGAGGGCGACGTGGAGTCCGCCAAGCTGGCCGTCATCAAGGAGAAGCGCACGCGCAACGGGCGCCTGCAGAAGAAGTGGAACGCGCCCGAGCCGCCGTGGAACGCCGTGTCCTCCAACGTGCTGTGGAACATCCACAACACGCCCGCGTCCCAGGTGTCCATGCTGGGCCAGATTACGGGCATGACGTTCGCCCCGGTGGCCGCGTGCTCGTCCTTCGGCTACGGCCTGAAGCTGGCCATGAACGCCATCCGCCTGGGTGAGGCGAAGGCCGTCGTGCTGGGCATGACGGACGCGGCGCCCAACCCGCTGGTGGTGGGCGGCTTCTACAACGCGCGCGTCATCTCCGCGGACGCGGCCGTGTCCAAGCCCCTCACCGCCCTGCGCGGCACGCACATCGCCGGCGGCGCGGTGGTGTGGGTGGTGGGCGACTACGAGCACTTCACGCAGAAGGGCTTCAAGGCGCTGGGCCTGGAGCCCGTGGCCGTGGGCGTCACCGCGGACGCGGACCACATCATCACCCCGTCCAAGGAGGGCCCCACCCTGGCCATCCGCGAGGCGCTGGGCGCCGCGGGCTGCCAGCCCCAGGACGTGGGCAGCTGGGACCTGCACGCCACCGCCACCCCGGGCGACTTCCTGGAGGTGCAGAACCTGCGCGACGTGCTGCCGGAGTCCGTGCTGATTACCGCGCGCAAGGGCACCTTCGGCCACGGCATGTCCGCGGGCGGCGGCTGGGAGCTCACGGCGCAGTACCTGGGCGCGCAAGCCGGCAAGGTGTTCCCCACGCCGCTGGCCGCGCCGGAGCTCAACAAGCAGATCGCCAAGGTGCACGGCCGCTTCGTCTTCAACCAGGAAGCGGCGGCGCCCGAGGGGTGCTCGGGCAAGCTGTCCATGGGCGTGGGCGGCATCAACGCCTGCATCATCTCCCGGCCCTGGAAGTAGCCGGGAGGCGCGAGCGTCCGCGAGCCGCCTACGGGTACTTCGCGGACGCCTCTGCCTCCAGGGCCGTGGCGCCCTTCGGGTTGAGCTTGCGGAAGAACTCCAGCTCCAGCTCCAGGTCGCGGTAGCTGGCCTTCTGCTCCGGCGCGAGCCCGGTGGTGCTGCGGCCCACGGCGTTCGAATCCGCCAGGCCGCCGTTGCCCTTGTCCGTGGCGTAGCCCATGGCCACCTGCTGCTGCACGCGGTCCGTGCGCAGGGCGCGCAGCACGGCGCGGCCATCCGCCAGGGTGAGCCCCTCGATGAGGTAGCGCGTGGAGGACGTGGGGCCCATGGTGCCGCCGCCGGAGTCCAGCCACTCCGTCTCCAGCACGTACTGGTTGGGCAGCTCGCGCCACGAATAGCCATGCGCGTCCATGAGGGTCTTCACCTCCGGCCACAGCTGCGCGAGCGGCTGTTCGTAGGCGACGGTGGCCGCGCGGTCGCGGATGTAGTTGTCGCGCTGGTGGCCAGCGCAACCGGTGAAGAGGACGGCGGACAGGGTGAGGGCCCACAACGGGGCCGCACGAAGCAGTTGGCGCATGGAGACGACCTCCCGGACGGGAAGCAATGGGGTGTGGAGGCCGCCCATCCTAGCGCGGCCCTCCCCCGCCCCGCGCCCCCACCCCCTGGGGGTCCACGGCCGGCTGTCAGCCCTTGGGCACCGCCACCATGTCGAAGTCCGGGATGCGCTCGCGCATGAACTCGCGCATCCGGTTGATGAGGGCCGCCTCAATCTGCCGGGCGCGCTCGCGGCTGACGCCGTACTTGTCGCCGATGTCCTGGAGCGTGAGCGGTTCGTCCGCGGTGAGGCGGTGCTCGAAGATGTAGCGCTCCTTGCCCTCCAGCGTCTGGGCGAAGGCGTTGAGGTTCTCCCGGAACAGGGCCTTGAGCTGCTCGCTGCCCAGGCGCTCGTCGGCGGGCACCGCGTTGGACGGCAGGTAGCGGTCCGCCCGGGTGGCGCCTGAGTCCCCGTCATTGCCCAGCGGCGCGTCGAGGGACATCTCGTCGTGCCCCAGCCGCTGGTCCATCTCCACCACGTCCTGCTCGGTGACGTTGAGGCGCTCCGCCAAGAGGCGCGGGCTGGCCTCGAAGCCCTGCGAGACGAGCTTCTCCTGCTCCTGGCGCAGCTTGAAGAAGAGCTTCCGCTGGGCCTCGGTGGTCCCCAGCTTCACCATCTTCCAGTTGTCCATGATGTAGCGGAGGATGTAGGCGCGGATCCACCAGGCGGCGTAGGAGCTGAGCTTCACGCCCCGGTCCGGGTCGTACTTCTTCACCGCCTGCATCAGCCCGATGTTGCCCTCCTGCACCAGGTCCAGCAGCGACAGGGGGTTGCGGTGGTACTCGTGGGCCAGTTTCACCACGAGTCTCAGGTTGGAGGCCACCAGGCGGTAGGCCGCCCGGACGTCCCCCGTGGCCTGGTACTCCTTGGCCAGCCGGTGCTCCTCCTCCCGGGTGAGCAGGGGGTGGCGCGTCACCTCGGCCATGTAGGCCTGGAGGGGGTCCCGATTGGTGATGGCGGCGCCTTCCGCCTTCACCAGGGTGGCGGGGCGCACGGGGCGGGCCGGGGTGGCCACCTCCTCGATTTCCGCCTCCGCCTCGTTCAATTCCGCCAGGTCCGGCTCCAGGGCGTCCGGGTCCTGGCTGGTTTCTTCCACCTCTTCATCCGGAGCCCCTGGGGCGGTCTCCCGGGCGGACTCCGGACGGGCGGAGGCCGCGGGACGCTTCGCGCGGGGCCGGGGGGCGGCCGGACCATTGGTTCTCTTCCTCCCATTCGCCATGCGCGCTCCATACCCCAAAGTGCCGCGATTGTTGCCAGAGGGTAATGCAGGGGCTATGCCCATGCCCGATGAGCGACATCCAAGAGCCCACGCCGGGAGCCCCGGCGCCTGACGAAGCCACGACGCGTCCCGGCGAGTACATCGCGGACATCAGCTTCGAAGAAATGAACCTCTCCGAGCCCCTCCGCCGCGCGCTGGCGGAGCGCGGCTACACCAGTCCCACCCCCGTCCAGGCCAAGGCCTTCGGTCCCGCGATGGCGGGCAAGGACCTCATCGTCCGCAGCAAGACGGGCACGGGCAAGACGGCCGCCTTCGGCCTGCCCCTGCTGGAGAAGATCCCCGCGGACGAGAAGCGCGTGCGCGCCCTCATCCTCTGCCCCACGCGCGAACTGGCGCTCCAGGTGGCGGAGGAGCTCACCACCCTGGCCAAGTACAAGGGCGTGAAGGTGGCGGCCATCTACGGCGGCGCCTCCATGAAGCAGCAGGAGGACGCGCTGGAAGAGGGCACGCCCATCATCGTGGGCACCCCGGGCCGCGTCTTCGACCACATCAACCGCGGCAACCTGAAGCTGGACGGCTGCGACCACGCCATCCTCGATGAAGCCGATGAGATGCTGAACCAGGGCTTCTACGAGGAGGTCACCCGCATCCTCGACCGTCTTCCGAAGACGCGCCAGGTGCTGCTCTTCAGCGCCACCGTCCCCACGGACATCCAGAACCTCATCGCGCGCTACACGACGAACGCGGAGACGCTGCTGCTGTCCGGCGACGTCTTCACGGTGGAGCACATCCACCACATCCGCTACGACGTGTCGGATCAGTTCCCCAAGCCGCGCAACCTCATCTACATCCTGGAGAAGGAGGAGCCCTCCAACGCCATCATCTTCTGCAACACGCGGGATGACACGGCGCTGGTGACCGCGGTGCTCAACCGCAACGGCTTCGACGCGGAATTGCTCAACGGAGACCTGCCGCAGAAGGAGCGCGAGCGGGTGATGGGCAAGGTGAAGCGCGGCGAGGTGGCCTTCATGGTCGCCACGGACATCGCGGCGCGCGGCATCGACATCTCCGGGCTGGAGTACGTCATCAACTACTCCCTGCCGGAGGACCCCGCCGTCTACCTGCACCGCGTGGGCCGCACGGGCCGCATCGGCAACAAGGGCACGGCCATCAACCTCTTCTCCGGGCGCGAGCTGGCGACGTTCACCGTGCTGGAGAAGAAGTTCGGCATCAAGTTCGAGATGCGCGAGATGCCCGCCCCCGAAGAGGCGATGCACCTGTGGACCGAGCGCCACGTGCGCGAGCTGCGCGAGGGCATGGGCTCCAGCATCTTCGAGGGCTTCCTGCCCCTGGCCTCGCAGCTCAAGCAGCGCCCGGACGCGGACGACCTCATCGCCTTCCTCATCAAGTACTACTTCAGCCGCCTGCGCATGGAGAAGGCGCAGGCCGCCGGGGAGACGGAGAAGCGCGAGCCGGTGGAGCAGCGCAAGCCGGTGGAGCGCCGGGGCAAGGACCGCGAGCGCGAGCGTGAGCGTCCCCGCCGCGAGGAGCGGGGCGAGCGCACCGAGCGTCCCCCCCGCCGCGACGAGCACCCGGACCGCGAGCGCCGTCCGCGCCGCGACGAGCCGCGCCGCGAGGACCGGGGCGAGCGCCGGGGTGGCGCGCCCTCCGCCGCGCTGGAGCCGGGCCCGGGTGAGACGAAGCTCTGGGTGAACCTGGGCACCGCGGACGGCCTGGGGCCGGGCAGCATCGCCACGGCCATGGAGGACGCGGGCGCGCCGGTGGGCAAGCTGGTGCGCGCGGAGTTGCGCCCCACGTTCGCGTACGTCTTCGTCGCCGAGGACGACTCCGCGGGCTTCGAGGCCCTCAACGGCAAGCAGCACGGCGGCAAGACGCTGCGCGTGGAGAAGAGCAAGCCGCGCAGCGAGCGCGACGTCCCCAGCACCCGCCCGCCCCCGTCCCCGGACGCGGCCCCCGGCGAGGTGAAGCTCTGGGTGAACCTGGGCATGGATGACGGCATGGACGAGGCGAAGCTGCCCGCCACGCTGGAGTCCCTGGGCGCCCCGGGCGGCAAGGTCCTCAAGGCCCTCACCCGCCCCACCTACGGCTACGTCTACGTGCCGGAAGGTGACGCCCCGGGCTTCGAGGCCCTCAACGGCAAGACGCACAACGACAAGCCGCTGAAGCTGGAGCGGCACCGTCCGCGCGGCCAGCGTGAGGAGCGCCGCCCCCGCCACGAGGCCCTGCCGGATGTCCCCGGCCAGGCGCGGCTGTGGGTGGGCCTGGGCCGGCAGGAGGGCCTGGACGAGGCGGGCGTCACCGCCGCGCTGGAGGCCGCGGGCGCTCCGGCGGGCAAGGTGCTGCGCACCGACCTGCGCCCCACGTACGCGTACGTCTTCGTCGCGGAGGAGGACGTGGCGGGCTTCGAGGCCACCCACGGCAAGCCTCACGGCGAGGGCAAGACGCTGAAGGTGGAGCGCGCCAAGCGCAAGTAGCGCTTCGGCTACGGGGCGCCTTCCGGTCCGCCGGAGGGCGCCTTCTTCCTGCGGGCCCGGTGGTAGTGCGCGACGCACAACCCCCGGGCCAGCACGGGCCGGCCACACGCCGGTGAAGTACAGGCCGCGCCGACCGCCTTCACGACGAGGCCCGGAGCGCCCGGCCCACCGCTGAACATCGCCTCCGCCACGGCCAGCAGGCGGTCCACGTCTTCCCGGCCCAGCTTCCGCAGCCGCACCCACTCCACCAGCCGATGAGCCCCCGCGTCCTCCGCGTCCTCCAGCCGGAACAGCTCCCACAGCGGCAGCTCCAGCGCGGCCGCGACCTGGAGGAGCGTGTCGTAGCTGGGGTTGCGCTCGCCGCGCTCCAGCAGCGACACGAAGCTCACGGAGATGTCACACCGGGCGGCGAAGTCCTCCTGGGTGAGGCCCCGGCGCTCGCGCAGCGTGCGGATCCGCCGCGCCAGTCCCAGCAGGGACGAACCGGCGTCGCTGTCGTCCGGGGAGTGGGGGCGCATGGACACGCGCATCGTAGCGCACCCCTTCTGTTAAGGTTTTCCGTCTGTCCTCAGGAGTGAAGCCCGCCATGAACGCCGTCGACGGCACCAACTACTACTTCCGCAAGGCCGCGCGGGTCATGGACGTGGGCACGCCCATCGAGACGCTCCTGGCCACGCCCCTGCGCGAGGTGAAGGTGCAGGTGTCCATCGAGATGGACTCCGGAGAGATCCGCACGTTCCTGGGCTACCGCATCCAGCACGACAACAGCCGCGGCCCCATGAAGGGCGGCCTGCGCTACCACCCGGCCCTGGACCAGGACGAGTGCGTGTCGCTCGCGTCGCTGATGACGTGGAAGACCGCCGTGGTGAACGTGCCCTACGGCGGCGCCAAGGGCGGCGTGGCGTGCGACCCCGCGCAGATGAGCCTCAAGGAAGTGGAGCGGCTCACGCGCAAGTTCGTGGACCAGATTCAGGACGTCATCGGGCCCACGCGCGACATCCCCGCGCCGGACGTCAACACCAACCCCCAGGTGATGGCCTGGGTGATGGACCAGTACTCGCGCTACCACGGGCACTCGCCCGCGGTGGTCACGGGCAAGCCCCTGGAGCTGTACGGCTCCAAGGGCCGCGAGGCCGCCACCGGGCGCGGCCTGCTCTACGTATGCCGCGAAATCCTGCGCGACCTGGGCATGCCGGTGAAGGGCACGCGCTTCGCCATCCAGGGCTTCGGCAACGTGGGCAGCCACATCGCGCAGCTCATCTGGGGCGACGGCGGCGTGGTGGTGGCCGCGTCCGACGTGCTGGGCGGCATGTACAACCCGCTGGGCCTGGACGTGCCCTCCCTCTTCGAGCACGTGAAGCGCACCGGCACCGTGACGGGCTTTTCCGGCGGCACGCCGTGCACCAACGAGGACGTGCTCGCGGCGGACTGTGAAGTGCTCATCCCCGCCGCCCTGGGCCACGTGCTCACCCGCGACAACGCCAACAGCGTGCGCGCGCGCCTGGTGGTGGAGGGCGCCAACGGCCCCACCCAGCCGGAGGCGGACGACATCCTGGAGAAGCGCGGCATCTTCGTGGTGCCGGACATCCTGGCCAGCGCGGGCGGCGTGACGGTGAGCTACCTGGAGTGGGTGCAGAACCTCCAGCACGTCTCCTGGGAGGAGGACCGCGTCAACGCGGAGCTGGAGAAGACGATGAAGGAGGCCTACGACCGGGTGGCGCAGATTGCCCGCTCCCGGAAGGTCTCCATGCGGACGGCCGCCTACATCCTGGCCATTGGCCGGGTGGGCAAGGCCACGGTGCTGCGCGGCATCTGACGTGGGTGATGGAGAGCGGCCGTCCGGCCGCTGCCGCATCGCGTCCAGGCGCGCGTGGGCTCCGGGTCACTTCCGTACGGGGCCGGCTTCCGCTACACGCCCGGCCATGATGGTCACCCTGCAGGACATCCAGGCGGCGCGTGAACGGATCCGCACCGCGCTGCGCCCCACGCCGTGCCCCGCGTCGGACTACTTCACGGAGAGGACCGACTGCGCGGTGGTGTACTTCAAGCTGGAGAACCTCCAGCGCACCGGCGCCTTCAAGGAGCGCGGCGCCCTCAACAAGCTGCTGACGCTGACGGAAGAAGAGAAGCGCCGCGGCGTCATCGCGGCCTCCGCCGGCAACCACGCGCAGGGCGTGGCGTACCACGCGCGGCGGCTGGGCATCCGCGCCACCATCGTGATGCCGGAGCGCACGCCGCTCATCAAGGTGACGCGCACGCGTGACGACTACGGCGCGCGCGTGGTGCTCAAGGGCGCCAACTACGACGAGGCCTACGCGGAGGCCCTGCGCATCCAGGCCGCGGAGAACCTCGTCTTCGTGCACCCGTTCAACGACCCGCACGTCATCGCGGGCCAGGGCACCATCGGCCTGGAGCTGCTGGAGCAGTGCCCGGACCTGGAGCTGGTGATTGTCCCGGTGGGCGGCGGCGGGCTCATCTCCGGCGTGGCCGTGGCGCTGAAGCAGACGAACCCGCGCATCCAGGTGGTGGGCGTGCAGGCCTCCACCATCGCGAGCATGAAGGCGTCGCTGGATGCCGGGAAGCGCACGGAGCTCACCGCCGCGGGCACCACCATCGCGGACGGCATCGCGGTGAAGGTGCCGGGCGAGCTCACCTTCGAGCACGTGCGCAAGTACGTGGACGCCGTCGTGACGGTGGACGAGGAGGAGATCGCCGCCGCCATCCTGATGATGCTGGAACAGGAGAAGTCCGTCGCGGAGGGCGCGGGCGCGGCGGGGCTGGCGGCGCTCGTCAACGGCCGGATCCCGCAGGCGAAGGGCAAGCGCGTCGCCATCATCGTCGGGGGCGGCAACATCGACATGAACGTCATCAGCCGCATCATCGAGCGGGGCCTCGTGAAGGCGGGCCGCCTGGTGCAGCTGGAGGTGCGGCTGCCGGACCGGCCCGGCATGCTCGCGCGGCTCACCACGCAGATCGCGGAGATGCGCGCCAACGTGGTGGACCTGCACCACGACCGCGCCTTCTCCAAGGCGGGCCTGGGCGAGGCCACGGTGGAGGTGATGCTGGAGACCACGGGGCACGCCCACATCCAGGAGCTGATGACGGCGCTGGAGGCCCAGGGCTGGCAGGTCGCCCGGACGTAGGGCGGGGAGGCTTGCGCGGGCGCTCGGGGGTTCGGCGATACTCCGGAAACCCATGAACACGCCCCTCATCGCCCTGCTGCTCCTCGCCGCCGCTCCTCCCGCGCAGAAGGCGAAGGAGCTGGCGGCCCACAAGGAGTGGGAGGAGCTGTACCTCGCGTTCGCCGCCGCGGACCCCGCCTCGTACCCGGAGGCGCAGCGGCCGGCCGTGGCGGCCCCGCTGCTCAAGGGCTGCGAGGCGCTGCTCTCCGAGGACGCGGTGATGGCGTACTCGCTGGGCGAGCGCGCCGTGGCCTTTCAGGAGACGGCGGGCGGGCTGCGGTGCGTGGCGCGCTCGGCGCTGAGGACGGATCAGCGGGCCGCCGCGGAGGAGGCGCTGAAGAAGGGCCTGGCGAACTTCCCCAAGGACGGCGCGTTCGCGCTGGAGCTGGGGCGGCTGCAGCTCCTGGACAAGGACTCGGCGGGGGCGCTGGCCACGCTGCAGCAGGTGCCCCCGAAGTCGAAGGAGGCCGCGGAGGCGCGCAAGCTGATGCAGCACGCGCGCTCGCAGGTGTCGGCGGAGGAGTCCGCGCGGCGCGAGGCGGAGCGCCTGGAGCAGCGGATGAACGGCGAGCCCGTCCCGGGTGACACGCGCCAGGCGAAGGCGACGGCGGGCGGAGACGTCCGGCCGGCGGGGCTCTCCTACGAGTCCGGCGTGGGCAAGGACGGCATGCGCGTGCGCCAGAACAGCCGCTTCGCCATCCGCTACTTCAACAGCGACCGGGACTTCGGCCAGCGCGCGGAGTACGAGGGCAAGGTCGTGTCCGCGCTGGACGAGGCCTATGACTTCACCCAGCGCACGCTGGGGCGGGCCCGCGCGCGGCAGCTGAACGTGGTGCTCTACACGCGCGACGAGTTCGCCACGCACATGGGCGCCCGGTACGCGGCCGCGGTGGCCGGCCTGTACTCCGAGGACGCCATCCGCATGAACGACGCGGCGGAGCTGACGCAGGCGACGAAGGCCACGCTGGTCCACGAGTACGTGCACGCGGCGGTGGATGAAATCAGCCCGCGCGGCGGCGGCGCCCTGCCCCGCTGGTTCAACGAGGGCCTGGCCGAGTACATCGAGTGGCGCTACCTGGGGCTGGACGGCCCGCCGCGCTACCTGCGGGACGTGATGCGCAACCAGGCGAAGCAGGGGGCCCTGCCGAAGCTGTCGGAGATGGACTCGCAGGCGCCCATCTCCATGTCCCAGCCGGAGATCGCCTACGGCACGTCCGCCATGGCGGTGCGGGAGCTGGTGCGGCTGGGGGGCCAGGAGAAGCTGCTGGACTTCATCGAGAAGGCGGGCCGGGCCGACTCCTTCCAGGAGGCCCTGAAGGCCACCTACGAGAAGGACTTCGCGGGCCTGGACCAGGCGGTGCGTGCCGCCCTCTCGGGGAGGTAGCGGCCGGTCGGGCGTGGCGGATTGGTTTACCCCCTGGCGGGAGTCCCCTACACTCGCGACCCTCCAAGATTTTCGCTGCGGCGGTCCCCCTGTTGGACGCTGGCGCAGCAAGGTGACGGATGTCCGATACGCGCGCCGCGATGAGAGAGTTCCGCTTCCTGGATGAGAAGCGGAAGCTGGGAAGCCTGTCCGCTGTCGAGGAGGCTCGCTGGGTCGAGCTGCGCGGCCTTTTGGGCATCCAGGACGCGGCGGACACCGCGGCGGCGGCCCAGGCCTGGGCTCAGCCCGAGCAGCAGCCCCAGGGGTACTACGGCGAGGACGGCCAGTGGTACGCCTACCCCGCCGGCTACGAGCAGCCCCAGGGGTACTACGGCGAGGATGGCCAGTGGTACGCCTACCCCGCCGGCTACGACCCCAACGCCCAAGGTTACTACGGCGAGGACGGCCAGTGGTACGCCTACCCCGCCGGCTACGACCCCAACGCGGCGGCGTATGATCCGAACGCGGCGTATGACCCGAACACGGCGTACGACCCGAACACCGCGTATGACCCGAACGCGGCGTACGACGCGAACGCGGCCGCGGGCTACGCGGCCCCGGTGGATCCGCAGGCCGGTGGGTACGTCCCGCAGGCGCCCACCGAGCAGGACAGCCTGAACCTCAGCACGGACGACATCGACATCCCGTCGTTGAGCGAGCCCGCGCCGTGGATGCCGCAAGCGCCCGTGGCGACTTCGCCCGCGGCGGCGCCGGCGGAGGCGTGGGGGACGGGCGCGGAGGAGGACTTCTCCGGGTTGTCGATGGAGACGCCGGCCCCGGTGGCGGCCGCCGCGCCGGAGCCCTCGCTGGAGGACTCGTTCGCGGACCTGTCGATGGAGGTCGAGTCGGAGGCCCAGGCTCCGGCGACGTCCGGGTTGGATCCGATGGCGGAGGCGCTGGCCTCCGCGGAGCAGGCGGCCCAAGACGCGGAGTTGCTGGAGGCCGAGCCCGAGTCCGAGGCGGTGCTGGCCGAGGACCTGTCGCCCGCGCCCATGGACGCGGCGTGGGATGCGGCGCCGCTCGCGGTGGAGTCCGAGGAGTCCGGAGCCAGCGCGCTCGACACGGCGCCGCTCGCGGTGGAGCCGACGGCGTCCGCTGATGGCGGGGGCGCGGATTGGGATTGGAGCGACGTCGCGACGGCGGAGCCCGCCGCGCCCGCGGAAGAGGCCGTGCAGGCGGTCGCCACGGAGACGGCGGGAGCGTGGGGGGAGAATGCGGCCCCTATCGCTGGAGCGCCGGAGCACGGGGAAGAGATCGCGCTCGGCGCGGGTGACATCGCGGAGGCGTGGACCGACAGCGCCGCGGCCACCGAAGTGCCCGCGGAGGAGATCGCCCTGGACGCGGGCGACGTCGCCACGGAGTGGCAGCCGGAGACGGCCACTGAGGGAACGTGGCAGGCCGGTGGTGAGGCCGCGGCGAGCACGGCCGACGTCGCTGCGGAGTGGCAGTCCGGTGATCATGCCGCGGTGGCGGAGGAGATCCCGCTCAGCGCAGGCGACGTCGCCACGGATTGGCAGGCCGGTGGTGAGACCCCGGCCGAGGAGATCGCGCTCGGTTCGAACGACGTCGCCACGGATTGGCAGTCGGACAGCGCCGCATCTGCGCAGACGCCCCATGACGGGAGTTCCCCCGGTTCAAGCGATGGCGTGACGGAGTGGACGGCCGACAGCGCCGTTGCCACCGAGACGCCCGCCGAAGAGATCGCGCTCGATGCGAGCGAGGTCGCCACGGATTGGCAGTCGGACAGCGCCACGGCCGCGCAGTCCTCCAGCGAGGAGATCGCGCTCGGCGCGAGTGATGTCGCCACGGAGTGGCAGGCTTCCGGCAATGCGCCGGAGACGGATGCTTCGGCGGAAGCCCCTGCCGAGGAGATTGCGCTCGACACGAGCGACGTCGCCACGGATTGGCAGGCGGGGAGCGCCACCTCCCCGGAAGCCCCCTCCGAGGAGATCGCGCTCAGCACGGACGACGTCGCGACGAACTGGCAGTCTGCCAGCGGTGATCCGGCGGAGTCCCCCGCCGAGGAGATCGCGCTCGACGCGAACGATGTCGCCCACGAAGGCGACGCGGACTGGTCCGACGGCAGCGCGGCCTCGGCGGTCGCGGCCGGTGTGGAGGCGCAGACCTTCGACGTGGCCGACCTGGGCGCCGAAGAGGAGCAGCAGCTCACTCCGCCGCCCTCCCCGTTCGCGAATGAATCGGGCGTCCCGTCGCTGCGGATCCGCAGCATCCCGGTCGGTCCGGACATCGAAGCCGACACGCTGGAACTTGGCGCGGACGATGTCGAGCCCATGGCCGGAGCAGCCCAGGCCTCGGAACAGTGGGGCGAGCTGAGCGGCAGTGCCGACGAAGCCGTGCCGCTGGCCACCGCGGCCGAATCGCTCGCCGAAGCGCAGTCCACCGAGCCTTCCGCGTGGAACGCCGCGGGCGAGGATGGGCAGCAGTGGTCCGCCGAGGGCGCGCCCTCCGACGCGACCGACACCGTGGGCTTGCAGGATGCGTCCGCTGCCATCGAGCTGCAGCCCGAGTGGGCCGCCGACGCCGTGGAGCCCGCCGCCGAGGACTCCGCCCCCATCGAGCTCCAGCCCGAGTGGGCCTCCACCGCGTCGTCCGAACAGCCCACCGCGAACGCCTGGGACGCCCCGGCCGCTGAATCCGCGGAGGCCGCATCCGCGTCGGTGTCGTCCGCTGACGTCCAGGGCGGATGGACGCCGCCGTCCGAAGAGGCTCCGCTGATCGAGGCCCAGTCCGAATGGGCCACCCCGGAAGCCGACGCCGCGCCCATCGCCCATGCATCCGACGGGAGCGCCACGGAAGAAGCCGCTCCCATCGAGGCCCAGCCCGAGTGGGCCACGGAAGAAGCCGCGCCCATTGAGGCGCAGCCCGAGTGGGCCACGGAAGAGGCCGCGCCCATTGAGGCGCAGCCTGAATGGGCCACGTCGGAAGACACCACGCCTGTCGCCGAGCAGGCCGAATGGGGCACGGCAGAGGCCGCGCCGCTCGATGCACAGGCCACCTCCGGAGGCGCAGCGGCCGTTCCCACGCAGCCGCAGTGGGCCACCACGGAGGCCGCGCCCATCGAGGCGCAGCCCGAATGGGCCACCACTGAAGACGCCCCCATCGAAGCCCAGCCCGAATGGGCCACGGAAGAGACCACGCCGGTCGCCGCGCAGTCTGAATGGGCCACGGAGGAAGAGACCGCGCCGGTCGCTGCTCAGCCGGAGTGGGCTACGGCTGAAGAGACCGCGCCCGTCGTCGCGCAGTCTGAATGGGCCACGGCTGAGGAGACCGCGCCCGTTGCCGCGCAGTCTGAATGGGCCACGGCGGAAGAGACCGCGCCCGTCGTCGCGCAGTCTGAATGGGCCACGGCGGAGGAGACCGCACCCGTGGCGGCTCAACCTGAGTGGACCTCCACGGAAGGCACCACGCCTGTTGCCGCGCAGTCCGAGTGGGCCACGGAAGAGGCAGCGCCCATCGAAGCTCAGCCCGAATGGGCCACAACTGAAACTGCCGCACCGGACGCCGCTCAGCCCGCGTGGAACTCGACGGAAGAGGCCGCGCCCATCGAAGCGCAGCCGGAATGGGCCACGGCTGAAACCGCCGCGCCGGTCGCCGCGCAGTCCGAGTGGGCGAATGCTGAAGCCGCGCCGATTGAGGCGCAGCCTGAATGGGCCACCGAGGAAGAAGCCGCGCCGATTGAGGCGCAGCCTGAATGGGCCACCGAGGAAGAAGCCGCGCCGATTGAGGCGCAGCCCGAGTGGGCCACGGAAGAGACCGCTCCCGTTTCCGAGCAGTCCGCGTGGGCAACGACGGACGCCGCGCCGGTCGCTGCACAGTCCGCGTGGGCGAATGCTGAAGCCGCTACGCCGGTCGCGGCTCAGCCGGAATGGGCCACTGCTGAAACCGCTACGCCCGCGGCCGCGCAGTCTGAATGGGCCACGGAAGAAGCCGCCCCCATCGAAGCTCAGCCTGAGTGGGCCACCGAGGAAGAAGCTGCGCCGATTGAGGCACAGCCCGAGTGGGCCACCGAAGAGGCCGCTTCGCCTGCGGTAGCGCAGTCTGCATGGGCCGCGACGGAAGAAGCCGCCCCTATCGAAGCTCAGCCGGAATGGGCCACTGCCGAAACCGCTACGCCCGCGGCAGCGCAGCCGGAATGGGCCACGGAAGAGGCCGCGCCCATCGAAGCCCAGCCGGAGTGGGCCACCGAAGAAGCCGCCCCCGTCGCCGCTCAGCCCGAATGGGCCACGGAAGAAGCCGCGCCCATCGAAGCCCAGCCGGAGTGGGCCACCGAAGAAGCCGCACCCGTCGCCGCTCAGCCCGAATGGGCCACGGAAGAAGCCGCGCCCATCGAAGCCCAGCCGGAGTGGGCCACCGAAGAAGCCGCACCCGTCGCCGCTCAGCCCGAATGGGCCACGGAAGAAGCCGCTCCCATCGAAGCTCAGCCCGAGTGGGCCACGGAAGAAGCCGCGCCCATCGAAGCCCAGCCCGAGTGGGCCACGGCTGAAGAGACCGCGCCGGTCGCCACTCAGTCCGAGTGGGCCTCCACGGAAGAAGCTGCGCCCGTCGCCGCTCAGCCCGAATGGGCCGCCGCGGAAGAAGCTCCCATCGAAGCCGAACCCGAATGGGCGACGACGGAGGATGTGACCCCGGGCGCGGAGCAGCCGTGGTCCGCCACGGACGCCTCGGCGCCTGCCGCCGCGCAGTCGGAGTGGGCCGCCACCGAGGACACCAGCGCCGGATCCGCCTGGGCCCAGCCGGCCACCGGCGCCGAGCAGCCGTGGGATGCCCCGGTCGAGGAAGCCGCCTCCGAATGGGTGGCCCCTCCCGCCACGCCGGAATGGGGCGCCCCCGAGGCCCCCGCGGCGCGCTCCGCCTGGGCCACGCCCAAGGAGGCCCAGCCCGACTGGATGGCGGACTCCGCGCCCGCCGCGCCCCCCTGGCAAGCCCCCCAGGCCCCCGCCGTCGAGGACAGCGAGCCCGTCGCCGAGGAAGAGGTCTCCCTCACCGACATCACCGCCCCCACGTGGGCCGCACAGCCCGCCGCCGCGGCCCCGTCCTCCGGCTGGGAAGAGCCCGCCGTGGACGTGGACGCGGAGCTCGACGCCACGCCCGCCCTCGACGTCGAGGAGGTGGAGCCCGAGTCCGAGCCCGTCGCGGACATCGAGCTCGTCGAGGACGTCGTCCCCGCCCTGCCCGTCGCGGCCATGCCTCCGCCTCCGCCTCCCCCGCCGGCCCTGTCACTCTCCGCCACGCCCGTGGCCCGGCTGACGCCCGCCGCCCCGACCCTCCGGGGCCCGACGCCCGTCGCCCCCGCGACGCCGGCCGTGGCCGCCACCCCCGTGACGGCCAACCACCTGCGCCCCACGGACGACACCCTGTTCGAGGTGCCGGGGGGCGGCTTCGCCTCCGCCACCAACTCCTTCGTGGAGGGCGAACACCGCGTCATCATCCACACCGTCGAAGGCCAGGTGAAGCGCGGCACCATCCGCGACGCGGACCTCCTGGAGGACACCATCTCCCTGGAGCAGCAGAGCGGCTTCGCCCCGGAGCGCATCCCCGGCAAGCGCGTGAAGGCCATCTTCTTCATGCTCGCCGCGGGCGCGCGTCAGCCGCAGGCGGAGGGCTCGAAGATCCGCGTCACCTTCAACGACGGCCGCCAGGTGGCCGGCTTCTCCCAGGACTTCAAGGGCCCCACCCCGGGCTTCTTCGTCGTCCCCGCCGACACCCGCACCAACACCGCGCGCATCTTCATCTACCGCGCCAGCGTGCAGGCCGTCGCCGAGGGCTGAAGCCCACCCCCGGGGCGGCCCCCGCCGCCCACACGCCGCACAAAAAAGAGGGGCCCCGGTCACCCGAGGCCCCTCTCTTCATTTCAGCTTGGGCGAAGAGGACGCGGACTACTTCGTGTCCTTGGCCGCCGGCGCCGCCTCGGCCTTCTTCGTGGTCTCCAGGTCCAGGGTGATGGTCACCTCGTCACCCACCGCCACGCCGCCGGCCTCCAGCGCCTTGTTCCAGGTCAGGCCGAAGTCGCTGCGCTTGATCTTCGTGGTCGCCGTGGCGCCGCGGCGCACGTTGCCCCACGCGTCCTTCGTCTCCGCCGTCGGGCCTTCCACGGCCAGCACCACGGGCTTGGTCACGCCGTGCATGGTCAGGTCGCCCGTGACGTTCAGCTTGTCCTTGCCGGCCTTCGCGATCTTCGTGGACTTGAAGGTGATGGTCGGGAACTTCTCCACGTCGAAGAAGTCCGCGCTCCTCAGGTGCTCGTCGCGCTTGGGCTCGTTGGTGTTGATGGTCTTCGCGTCGATGGTCGTCTCGATGGTGGACTTGGTGATGTCCTTGTCATCCAGGTTGACGGTGCCCTTCACGTTGCTGAAGGTGCCACGCACGGTGGACACCATCATGTGCTTCACGCCGAACTGCGCGCTGGAGTGCGACGAGTCGATCTCCCACGTGGAGGCGAACGCGAAGGACGGGGCGGCGACGGCGAGCAGCGTGATGGCGGACTTGAGCGACATCTTCATGGTGTGACTCCTTGAGATTGCGGACTGCGAGGTTCAGGCGCGCAGCGCGAAGCTGCGCATGGACAAGGTTCCGTGATGGAAGCCCTCGAACACGGGGGTGATGCGGTCCTCGGGGAGGGCGGCTCCGAGGACGAAATAAATCGGCAACCAATGCTCGGCGGATGGATGCGCGACCCGCGCATTCGGTGCATCCATCCATGACTGAAGCCCTACGTCATCACGCGCGGCAAGTTTTCCGGCGACCCACGCGTCGAACTCGGCGGCCCATGGCTCAGGGGACGCCCGCTTGTTTCTGAAATTCACCCGACGCAGGTTGTGCACCACCCCGCCGCTGCCCATGAGCAGCACGCCCTCCGCGCGCAGCGGACGCAGCGCTTCTCCCATGCGCGCCACCTGCGCGGGCGTCGCGTCCGCCGGCAGCGACACCTGCAACACGGGCACGCGCGCCTCCGGGAAGGCATGCCGCAAGGGCACCCAGACGCCGTGGTCCAGCCCGCGCTCGCCGTCCGCCACCGCGGGCACGCCCGCCGAGGACAGCCGCGCCACCACGTCCTCGGCCAGGGCCGGTGCACCGGGAGGCGCGTAGCGCAGCCGGTACATCTCTTCAGGGAAGCCGTAGAAGTCGTAGACGAGCGGCGGAGCGGCCATCGCGGTGACGTGCACGCGCGCGTCCGTCTCCCAGTGCGCGGACACCACCACCAGCGCCTTCACCGGGCCCGCGCCCTCACCGAAGCGCTTGAGCGCCTGGGGGTACTCGTCCGCGTCCAGCGCCGTCATGGGCGAGCCGTGCGAGACGAACAGGGCCGGTGCCACCTGCCGGGCGACCGAGGGCCCAGGCCCCATCACCCCCGCCACCCCGGCGGCCGCCACGCCCTGCAACACCTCGCGCCTGTCCACCCCGGAAGCCATCGTGGCGCCTTGTACTGCAACCCCGGGACCAGCGCATCCAACATGTCAACCCACTGGAATCACTGGGATTCACATTCCGCCACTGTGAAATGTCTCTCAGATTGATAGAGAGGCACATCAGTCTGAAAGACACCGGGAGACACCGTGGCGGGTCTGGAAGGGTTGGACTTGAGGGAGCTGCTCGCGTTCGAGCCGAAGGGCGGGGTCATCCGCTTCGCCGGGCAGCGGGCGCTGTTGATGGATCCGGTGGCGCTGGGGCTCCTGCGCAAGGAGCTCATCGGGATGCTGGGGATGACGGCCGCGCGAGGCATCTTCACGCGGCTGGGCTACGCGCACGGCTGGCGCACGGCGGAGGCGATGAAGACCGCGGTGCCGTGGACGGACGAGGCGGAGTGGCGCCGCGCGGGCGGGCGGCTGCACACGCTGATGGGCCAGGTGCGCGTGGAGCGCATCGAGCGCACGGACAAGGACGGCCCGGAGCCCTTCGCGGAGGCGCAGTGGCGCGACTCCTATGAGGCCGAGCAGCACCTGCTCCACCTGGGACAGGCGGACCAGCCGGTGTGCTGGAGCCTCACCGGCTTCGCGTCCGGCTACCTGAGCTACTGCAACAACAAGCCCATCTACTGCGCGGAGCTCAAGTGCGTGGGCCACGGCGACGCCCTCTGTCACATCGTGGGCCGCCCCCAGGAGGAGTGGAGCGCCGAGTGCACGGAGTTCCTGCGCTTCTATGAGACGCAGTGCATGGAGGGCGTGCTCGGGCAGGTGACGGAGGCCCTGCGGCAGACGGAGCGCAAGCTGCGCGCGAAGCGGCAGTCGCTGGCGCGCGTGTCCGGCGTGACGGAGGACCCGGCGGGCATGGTGGCCCGCGCGGAGGCCATGCAGCGCGTGCTCAACCTGGCGCGGCGCTCGGCGAAGGTGGACACCACCATCCTCGTCACCGGGGAGAGCGGCGTGGGCAAGGAGCGAATCGCCCGGCTCATCCACGACGAGTCCGGCCGCGCGCCCAAGGCCTTCATCGCCGTGAACTGCGCCGCGGTGACGGAGAGCCTCTTGGAGAGCGAGCTGTTCGGCCACGCGAAGGGCGCCTTCACCGGCGCCACGCACGACCGGCCCGGCCTCTTCGAAGCGGCGCACGGCGGCACCCTCTTTTTGGATGAAGTGGGCGAGGTGCCCCCCGCCATGCAGGCCAAGCTGCTGCGCGCCCTCCAGGAGCGCGAGGTGCGCCGCGTGGGAGAGAACACCAGCCGCAAGGTGGACGTGCGCGTGGTGGCCGCCACCAACCGCGAGCTGTCCGAGGAGGTCCGCCTGGGCCGCTTCCGCCAGGACCTCTTCTACCGGCTGCGCGTCATCGAGCTGCGCATCCCGCCCCTGCGCGAGCGCAAGGAGGACATCCTCCCCCTGGCGAGGCTGCTCCTGGCGGAGGCCGGCGAGCGATTGGGGAGGCGCGTGAATGGCCTGTCCCCGGACGCGGCGGAGCAGCTCCTGCGCTATGCGTGGCCGGGCAACGTGCGCGAGCTGGGCAACGCCATCGAGCGCGCGGTGGTGCTGTGCGAGGGCCCGCGCGTGGAGCGCGACGACCTGCCGGAGGAGGTGCGCGCCGCGCCGCCCCCGCTGGTGCCCTCGGGCAACCCGCGCCGGCTGGAGGACATGGAGAAGGAGTACATCCTCGCGGTGCTGGCGCAGAACGGCGGCAACCGCTCGCGCACCGCGGAGCAGCTGGACATCGGGGTGGCCACGCTCTACCGGAAGCTCAAGCAGTACGGCCACCCGGAGGCCGCGCACTAGCCCGCGCGCGGCCCTTCAGTCCTCCAGCGCCTCAGTTGAGGTACTGGTCGCGGTCCGGCGGACGCTCGCGGTCCACCACGCGCAGGTGCTTGGAGCGGTCGCGCAGCTGCCGCTGCAGGCGCCAGTGCTGCAGTTGGAGCATCAGCCGCTTGGGGCTCGCGCCGCGCACGTACGCGAAGATGAGCACCAGGCTGATGAGCTCCGGGGCCATCACCTGCCAGGCCGGCGCGGTGAGCAGCCGCAGCACGGTGAAGCCCGCGCCAATGGCCGCGAACCAGTTGCCCGTGAGCGGGATGCCCCAGAAGTTCGTCTGCCCCCGGCCAATCACCAGGCCGTAGGCCACCCACAGCACCGTCGTCATCACCGTGCCGCCGGCGTAGAGGTTGGCCATGGGCATCACCAGCGACAGCAGCACCGTGATGAGGCCCGCGAGCACCGTGATGCCCACCGACGCCATCAGCAGGCGCCTGGACCCCCAGGTGGACTCCAGGAAGCCGCCGATGGACCAGATGATGATGCCGCCAAAGATGATGCCCAGCGCGTCCGTGGCGACGAACGCGTAGGTGAACAGCTGCCACACGCGCAGGTGCAGCACGTCCCCCGGGTTGAGCAGCAGCAGCACGCCCTGCCCGCGCTGGGTCGCCAGGAACAGGGCGGAGAACGCCACCAGCGCCACCGCCAGCTTGGCGGCCATCGAATCCAGGCCCGGGAAGCCGCCGCCGAAACCGCCGCCTCCCCGGTTGAAGCCCCGCATGGGTCGCATAGAGGCCCAAAGGTGGTGGAACACCGCCCGGTCCGCAACCCCAAATCCAGAAACGATGAAGGGCGCCCCACCCTGGTGTCACCAGGGAGAAGCGCCCTCGCATCCCACGCCTTCGGAAAAAGCCGGCCCTACGCCTTGTGGCGGTAGAAGAGCGTGATGGTCAGACAGTGAAACTCCTTGTCAGAGGACTGCGTGACGATCTTGTCCACGACCTCCACGGCGGAGTTCTCCTTCAGCCACTTGGTGATGTTCTCGCCCATGTTCTCGCGATCGCGCGCGAGCGTGGTGGAGAACACCTTGACGCCCGTGAAGCTGATAACGCCCATTCCAACCCTCGTGTCACCAGAGATTACAAATGTTTACCCCGAGTCGGGGGCGCCATCAAGAAACGGGCCCGACAATCCGGCCCTGGAGCGCGCCTTCGCCCCTCCGGGAGCCCCCTGACGGGCGGGGGCCCGGCCACCGTCCACCGGCCGACAGTGCGGCGGTGGGGGCGCCAGGCCCCTGGGGCGTCAGCGGCCCGCCGCGGCCCGGCGGGTCTGGCAGGTGATCTCGTCCTTGCAGGCGGGACCGATGCCTTCCGGGTGGGCCGTCAGGGGCGTCTTGTCGCTCTCCTCCACGCCGCACACCACGCAGCGGCGCTTGCGGTTGCGGCGCTCGGCACGGCGCTGCTCGGCGATGGCCTTGGCCCGCTCGCGGGCCGTCTTCGCGTCCACCTCGTTGCTCATCTCACGTCCCGTCCGGATGTCGTCTGCCCCGTACCCCGTCGCCACACGCACGCGCGCCTAGAGCGCCTCAATCAGGACGGCGATGCCCTGGCCGCCACCGATGCAGGCGGACCCGATACCATAGCGGGCGCCCCGGCGCTTGAGCTCGTACGCCAGCGTCATGGTGATGCGCGCCCCGGAGGCCCCCAGCGGGTGGCCCACGGCGATGGCGCCGCCGTTGACGTTGGTGGCGTCGCGTGGCAGGCCCAGCTCCTTCTCCACCGCCAGGTACTGGGGCGCGAAGGCCTCGTTGACCTCGAAGAGGTCCACGTCCGTCAGCTTCGCGTCCGCGCGCTTGAGCAGGTTGCGGATGGCCGGCGCCGGGCCAATGCCCATGACCTTCGGGTCGCAGCCGGACACGCCCCAGTTGACCAGCCGCGCCACGGGCTTCAGGCCGTGCTTCTCCACGAAGCTCCGGGTGGCCATCACCATGGAGCCCGCGCCGTCGCAGATGCCGCTGGCCGCGCCCGCGTGCACCACGCCGTCCTTCTTGAACACCTTGGGCAGCTTGCGCAGGCCCTCCACCGTGGTCTCCGGACGGTTGTGCTCGTCCTTCGAAACCACCGTGTCGCCCTTCTTGCCCTTGAGCGTCACCGGCGCGATTTCATCCGCCAGCCGGCCGGCCTCCTGGGCCGCGGCGAAGCGCTTCTGGGTGAGGACGGCGTACTGGTCCACGTCGTCCTGGGTGAGGCCGTAGTCCACCGCCAGCTGCTCGGCGGTGAGCGCCATGGCCTGGCCGGTGTAGCTGTCCGTGAGGGCCGTCCAGAGCATGTCCTCCAGGCCGCCCTTGCCCAGGGGGATGCCCCAGCGCGCGCCGCGGATGACGTGGGGCGCCTGGCTCATGGACTCCGTGCCGCCCGCGAGGACGGACTCCGCGCCGCCCGTCAGCATCATCTCCGCGGCCGTGACGAAGGCCTGGAAGCCGGA
The DNA here is from genome assembly GCF_036245865.1 of Corallococcus caeni. NCBI lineage: Bacteria > Pseudomonadati > Myxococcota > Myxococcia > Myxococcales > Myxococcaceae > Corallococcus > Corallococcus caeni. Next base: position 1,750,852 of record NZ_BTTW01000001.1, read on the forward strand.
GCCGCACAGCCGGTTGACGCCCAGCGCGGGCACCGGCACCGGCACGCCCGTGCGCAGGCCCACGTGGCGCGGCAGGTAGATGGCGTCCGAGCTCGTCTGGACGACGTTGCCGTACACCACGTGCTCAATCTGCTCCGGGGAGACGCCCGCCTGCGCCAGGGCCGCCTTCGCGGACTCCACGGCCAGGTCGGTGGCGCTCAGGTCCTTGAGGCTGCCGCCGTAGGTACCGAACGGGGTGCGCTTGCCGGACAGGAAGTAGATTTCCTCGTTCTTGGACACGCTCTTCATGGTGCTCGTCTCCCTACTCTTCCGGGGCGCGCGGTGCACGCACGACGTGACGTGGAAAAGCGTCCAGGGGGCCGTCAGCCCGCGCGCCGTCCCAGGAAGGCGCTGGCGACGATGGCAAGCGCGATGGCCGTCCACAACAACCCCTGGAGGTTCTGGCGGCGGATTTCCTTGCGCCCCAGCCCCTGGTACCAGGCCCGGGCCGTCTGGACGCGCCCCTCCCAGGTGAAGCCCTCCGGGCCCGCCGGTTCCAACCCCTCGAGTCGTCGCACATGCGCGCGCAACAGGCGCTCCGGTGCGGCGTCCTCCAGCGACCCGGAGCGGTAGCCGGGCACGTCCAGCGCGGGGCGCCGGTAGCTGGCGGTGACGACGAAGCCCCCGGTGGCCAGGGGTGTCAGCAGGTAGAGCCGGGGGAAGAGGTCGTTTCCCTCGTACAGGGTGGCGAAGACGCGCTCGCCCGCGTGCGCCCAGTCGTAGGAGCGGGTGGCCTTCTGGAGCAGCGGCTTCTCCTCGTGGCTGCCCAGCGGCGTGAAGCCCAGCGCCTGGAGCTGGCCCGCCAGGGGGCCGAGCGCGTCCGGCAGGTCCATCTGGTCCGCCGGGGCCTCCGGCTCCACGCGGACGGTGTGGGGGAAGAGGTAGAGCAGCGCGCGCCAGAAGTTGAGGAACAGGAGCACGCCGGCCAGCACCAGCCCGGCGACGGCCACCCCCAGCTGCCCGAGCACGTTCACGGGCGGGGCTTTCCTTCCGGGCGCCGGTTGGCGGTGGCGGGCAGGTCCTTCCAGCGCGCCAGGTCCCCGGGGGTGAGCGGGTCGCGGCCCTCCAGGTAGCGCTCCAGGTGGCCCAGCGAGTCCACGCCCCAGAACATCTCGTCGTCCACCAGCACGGACGGCACGCCGAACGCGCCCGCGGCGAGCGCCTCCTCCGTGTTCTTGCGCACGCGGTCCTTCACCTCTGGCAACTGCGCGCGCTCGAGCAGCGCCCGCGCGTCGAAGCCTCCTTCCGTCAGCACCGCGCCCACCTGCTCCGGCGTCTCGATGCCCCGGCCCTGGCCCCACGCGGCCGAGTAGAGCGCGGTGGTGAGCCGCGTCCTCTCCGCCACGTCGTCCACCGAGGCCGTCACCCGCAGGGACAAGAGCGGGTTGAACGGGTGCGAGGGCGGCAGGGTGAAGGGCGCGCCCTGTTCGTGCGCGATGCGGAAGCACTGCTTGAAGACGTAGACGCGCTTGGCGGGAATCTCCGCCGGGCCAATGGAGCCCACGGCGTTGAGCAGCCCCGCGAGCAGCACCGGCACGGGCTCCAGCGCCCGGCCGTGCCGCGCCGCGATGGCGGGCATGCGGAGCCAGGCGAGGTAGGCGTACGGGGACAGGTAGTCCAGGCAGAAGCGCAGGGGGGAGGAGACCATGGGTCCCATCCTATGCACGACCCGGCCGTCAGGCGCTCTGCTTCACGTCCTCGTGCTGGCGCGACAGCGGGCCGCGCAGCGACTGGGCCAAGAGCTGGAGGTGCGTGGCCCGGGCGGTGGCGAAGGCCCGCTCGGCGATCTCCAGCTCCCGCATCACCTCTTGCGGCGTGCCGTAGCGCTCCGCGTGCTGCAGGTAGACGAGCCCCATCTGGAGCACGTTGCCGGTGGACTCCGCCAGCAGGCGCGCGCGGCGCAGGTGCGCGTCTCCCTCCTCCTGGGACACCAGCGGCGCCAGGGCGCGGCGGGCCAGGATTTCGTCCCAGGGGTTGGCGAACCGGGGGTCCAGGGCGCGCTCGAGCGCGCCTTGCGCGGCGGCGAGCGCGGCGGGCAGCCGGCCCTGGTCGCGCTCGAAGCGCGACTGGTACACGCGCACCAGCGTCTCCATGCGCAGGCCGCCCTTCTGCGCGGCCTCCAGCGCGCGGGGCAGGGACTCGCGCGCGGCGCCCGCGTCCTCGAAGAGCACGTCGCGGCACGCCTGGTACACGAGCACGTGCGCGCGCAGCCAGCGGTCCTCGGGCAGCACGTGGGAGAGCGCCTCGCCGCGCGACACCACCGCGGCGACGAGCTCGTGCTCGCCGCGCTCCAGGTAGTACGGCGGCGTGAAGAGGGCCAGGTTGCGCTCCATCAGCCGGGGGCTGCCCAGCCGGCGGATGAGCTCCGTCTTCTGCGCGAGCGCGGACGCGAACGCGGCGCCGTCGCCGGTGAAGGCCGCGCGCGCCACCTGCGCGAAGAGGTGGTAGGCGCGCACGTCGGTGAAGCCCTGCGCTTGCGCCAGGTGCAGCCCGTCCTTCAGCAGCTCCTCGTCCAGCGGCTCGCCGCGCAGGGCCAGGTTCACGTTGAGCAGGTAGCCGCCCATGCCCAGCGCCCACGCCAGCCGCCGGGGCGGGCGCCCCACCGCGTCGCGGAACTCGCGCAGCCGCTGCACCTGCTTGCGCTGCTCGGCCACCCCACCCGACCACTGGCCGGTGTACGCGCTCAACGTGGAGCGGGCCACGGACAGCCCCGCCCGGTACGGCGAGTCCTCCGGGTGCTCCGCGGCCACGCGCGCGATGAGCGCCTCCAGCGCGTCCGTGCGCCCCAGGATGGCCAGCGCCATGCCCTGGAGGATTTCCAGCTCCGAGCGCTTCCAGAAGACGTCCACCGGCGTCATCCGCGCGTCCGCCGCCACCTCGCGGAAGAGCGGAATCAAGAGCTCCTCGCGCTCCGCGGGCGTGGCCGCGCGCGCGGACTCCAGCCGGCGGAGCGCCTCGCGCCGTCCGGACGCCACGTCCACCGTGGCCTCCCAGTGCGCGAAGAGCCGGTCCGCGTACGCCACCGACGTCGGCGGGTCGCTGGAGTAGCCCACCTCCACCAGCGACACCCACGTGCGCAAGAGCTGCTCCGAGCGCCCCGGGTAGTCCGGCGCGGCCTCCAGCAGCGCCGCCGCTTCCTTCAGGAGCAGCGTGGCCTCCAGCAGCGCCTCCGCCTCGATGGCCGCGTGCCCCGCCTCCAGGAGCGGCTGGATGGCCTCCGCGGGCGCGTCCGAGCGCGCGAAGTGCCAGCCCACCGCGCGCACCACGCCCGCGTGCCCCGACGGGAGCGCCTGGAGCGCCCGCGCCACCCGGCCGTGGTGCGCCTGGCGCTCCGCCTCCGGCGAGCTGTCGTAGACGGCCTGGTGCACGGTGTCGTGCGTGAAGACGTAGCGCCCCTCCACGTCCTGGAGGAACTGCCGCTCCACGATGCCGTCCAGCGCGGAGAACAGCTCCGCCTCCGGCAGGCCCGACAGCGCGCGCACCAGCGGCAGGTCCAGCATGCGGCCCGCGGGCGCCAGCTTGCGCAGGAGCGACACCTGCTCCGGCGGCGCGTTGGCCAGACGCACCAGCACCGCCTCCTGGATGCTGTCCGGGAGCCTGCGCGTGCCCAGCCCCTCCTCCGCCTCCCACCGCCCGCCCACGCGCTTGAGCGCGCCCGCCTCCACCAGCATGCGCAGGCATTCCGTGGCGAAGAAGGCGTTGCCGCCGGTGGTCGCGTGCAGCCGCTGCACGAAGCCCTCCGGCACGTCCAGGCCCGGCAGCACCAGCTCCACCAGCTTGGCCACGTGCTCGGCGGACAGCGGCTCCAGGTCCACGCGGGACGTGAGCTTCTCATCCACCGTCTGGAACGCGAGGCTCAGGCGCGACAGCTCCTGGGAGCGGAACGTGCCCACCACCATGCCGCGCGTGCCGTGCAGCGCGCGGATGAGGACGTTGAGCGCCTCCAGCGACGCGCTGTCCGCCCACTGCAGGTCCTCGAAGCACAGCACGAAGGACTGCCGTCCCCCCAGCGTGCGCGTCCACTCCGACAGCGCCGCGAAGAAGGCGGTCTTCTCATCGGAGCCGTCGCGCGGCAGCTGTTCGTGCAGGTCGCCGTCGAACACGTCCGACGACAGCAGTCGCGCGAGCGGGGCCTTCACCCGGTCCATCAGCTCCGCGGGCGTGTGCGGCACCAGGCAGCGCAGGGCCTGCGCCACCGGCGCCAGCGGGGACAGCCCCTCCGCACGGCACTGGCCCCGGCCGAAGGGCAGCTCCGCCAGCTTCGCCTGGAGCTCGAACTCCTGGAGCAGCCGCGTCTTGCCCACGCCCGCGGGCCCACCCACGAGCACCGCGCGCGACTGGCCCCAGTCGGCTTCCGCCAGGCCGTTCATCAGCCCTTCCAGCTCCGCCTCGCGCCCCACCACCTCCGGCACGTGCAGGTAGCTGGCGCGCGCGGACAGCGACTCCTCCGGCACGGGCTCGCCGCTGGCCTGGCAGAGCGCCTCCAGCAATTCGCCCGCGTCCTGGAAGCGCTCGCGGGGGTCCTTCGCCATCAGGAGGAGGATGATCTCCTCCAGCTGCGGATCCACCTGGCAGATGGTGGACGGGCGCGGCGCCGGGCGCGTCAGGTGGTCCGCGAGCAGCACCGCGGGGCTCGCGCGCTTGAAGGGCAACTTGCGCGTGGCCAGGTACCAGGCCATCACGCCCAGCGAGTACAGGTCCGCGCGGCCGTCGATGCTCGCGCCCCGCTGCCACTCCGGCGCCAGGTACTCCAGCGTGCCCTTGAGCTTGCCGGGGCTGGGCGTGCCCAGCTGGTGCATCACGCCGAAGTCCATCAGCTTCACCGCGCCGGACTCGGTGATGCGCACGTTGCTGGCCTTGATGTCGCAGTGCACGTACAGGCGCGAGTGGATGAACGCCAGCACCTGCGCCATCTGGATCAACACGCGATACAGCGTGCGCGTGTCCAGCGGCGCCTCCCGCACCAGCGAGCTCAGGTCGTTGCCGCCCACGACCTCCATGGTGATGAAGCGGTTGCCGGCCTCCGTCATGCCCCAGTCGAAGACCTTGAGCGTGGACGGGTGCTGCAGCTTCTTCATCGCGAAGAACTCGTGCCGGAACAGCAGCACCAGCTCCTCCACCTTCGCGGCGGACAGCTCCGCGGGGACGTGCATCTCCTTGAGCGCCACGCGGCGGCGCTCCTGCAGGTCGTCCGCCAGCCAGATGCGGCCCATGCCGCCCTCGCCCAGCAGCGACTCCACGCGGTAGCGCCCGGTGACGATGACGCCTGGAACCAGCGAGCGCCGCTCCCCCACCCCCGAGCCCGGCAACGTGATGGGCGTACGCATCCGCTCCCCCCACGTGCTCGGAGGGCGGGTGCGCTCATCCAGTACCGTTGTCTTCTCGTCGTCGCTCACGCGCCAAGGGGCTGGCCCGTTCAGGCCAGGATCCAGAATCCAGACGTCGGAGGAATACCACGTTTCAGTGACACCGCCTCCGGGACATCCGAGCAGGTGCCCCCTCCGTCCCCACCCCTGTTTCACCATCCCGCTGCAACCCTGTACCGCCGGGCAGCCCGGACGCCTGCTGGGGAGCCACTTCCACACCGGTGCCCGGGCTCCACCCGGACGCATGCACACCCTTCCTCCAGGCCGTGGGCCCGTCGCTCGCGGGAGGAGGAGGCGGCATGCGCGCATGGAAGTGGGGCGGCGCCACGGTGGCGCTCGCGTCCGTGACGGCCTGGATGGCCTGCGGCCAGTCCGGGACCGGAGCCGCCGAGGGCATCGAGAAGGCTGAAGCAGCAACGGTGACGCTGGGCGACGGCCACTGCGCGGGCGTGGTGGTGGGCCAGGGCCGCCATGTCCTCACCGCGGCCCACTGCGTCGCACCGGACGCGGGCCGCGAGCGGACGAACTTCGAGGACGGCCGCCAGCTGTGGGGCCGCTACGTGTTCGTGGATCGCGGCCGGGACATGGCGGTGCTGGAGCTGGAGGCGAGGGCGCCGGTGGCCCCGCTGGAGGTGGCCGAAGGGTTGCCCATCCCCGGCGCGATGCTCGTCTTCACCGGACGCCATGACCGGCCCGGCGAGCCACAGCGGGTGATGGTGGAGCGCTGGGGCCGCTGTCCGTCGCTGCCAGACGTGCCCACCGCCCTCTTCACCACGATGCACGGCGTCCCCGGAGACTCCGGCGCGCCGCTGGTGGACGAGCAGCAGCGCGTGGTGGGCCTGGTGCATGGCGGCGCGCGGTGCAGCATCGCCGCGCCCACCGGAGACGTGGCGCCGGAGCTCCAACGCCTGTCGCGAGAGGACGCGCAGCCCCTGGCCCGGCGGGCGACCTCGGCGCCGCGCTGACGCGGCGGAACGGAGGACTCCGCCCTTCCCGCACCTGGACGGCCGGGCAGGCGGCCCGCGCACGGGCCGTCATTGCCCGCCCGCCCCCGCGCGTCCCACCTTCCCGTCGGAGGTGACACCATGGCTTCGGACAAGGACTCCAAGAACTTCCAGCCGCGCAACCGGGGACAGCTGGAGGACGCGCTGGACCGCGGCGCCGCCGAGCTGGCCCGGGAGCGCGCCCACGCGGCCGCCCGGGAGGACGCCAACCCCAGCCCGCTGGAGGAGACGCGCTGGGAGGCGGAGGTGGAGCGCGGCGACGAATGGCAGGACGAAGAGGTGCCCGAGCGCGAGGCGCGGGGCGACGAGGAGCCGGACTCCGAGGTTTCCCGGCGGGGCCTCGTGAATCCGCCGCCCGAGTCTTAGGGCGTTGGGGGCAAACCCGTGAGGTGGAGGCTTTCGCGAATTCTCACGGGTGAAGGGGGACCTCTTGCCCGGTGCGCACGGCGGGGGGATGCTGTGCACGCCGTTCCCCCTTGCCGTCCGCCGTTGCCGCCCCAGGAGTCGATGCACCGTGAAGCCCAAGGTCCTCATCGTGGAGAACTCCTGGACCATGCGCGAGACGCTCCGGCTGCTCTTGTCGGGTGAGTTCGACTGCACGGTGGCGGCGGATGGGGAGACGGGGCTCGCGCACGCGCGGACGCAGCCGCCGGACGTGCTCCTGTCGGACGTGAACATGGAGGGCATCGACGGCTACGAGCTGTGCCGCCGCGTGCGCGCCGAGCCGGCCCTGGCGAACCTGCCGGTGGTGTTCGTCAGCGGCTACGCGCCGCGCACGGACCTGGAGCCCGGGCAGCCCCAGCCGGACGCGTACCTGGTCAAGCCGGTGAAGCCGCCGTACCTCATCGCCCAGCTGCATGCCGTGCTGCAGCGCGCGCGGGGCGACACCGCCAAGGCCGCGGGCGAGGGCTGAGCCGGACGGCCGTCCAGGCCCCGCGCCTGTGTCGCGGCGCGGACGCCACACGCTTCTGACACTGACCTGGGACACGGGGAGGGCTATACCTTGCCCACCTTTCTTTCCCCACGTCCCGAGGTGCTCGCGTGCTCAACGCCATCCCCCGCGTCCCGGCTCCCAAGAACGAGCCCGTCCTCTCCTACGCCCCCGGCACCCCCGAGCGCGCGGAGCTCCAGTCCACCCTCAAGCGCATGAGCGGGGAGCGCATCGACATCCCCGTCGTCATCGGCGGCAAGCACGTGAAGTCCGCCAAGACGGACACCGTGCGCATGCCGCACCGGCACCAGCACGTGCTGGCCACCCTGCACGAGGCCGACGCGGGCCACGTGGAGCAGGCCATCCAGAACGCCATGAGCGTGAAGGAGGACTGGGCGCGGATGCCCTTCCACGCGCGTGCGGCCATCTTCCTGCGCGCCGCGGAGCTGCTCACCACGCGCTACCGCCCGCTGCTCAACGCGTCCTCCATGCTGGGCCAGTCCAAGACGGCGCACCAGGCGGAGATCGACGCGGCGTGCGAGCTCATCGACTTCCTGCGCTACAACGTCCACTTCGCGCAGCAGATCCTGGCCCTCCAGCCGGAGAACTCGCCGCAGACGTGGAACATGACGGACTACCGGCCGCTGGACGGGTTCGTCTTCGCCATCGCGCCGTTCAACTTCACCTCCATCGCGCTGAACCTCTGCGTGTCGCCCGCCATCATGGGCAACGTGGTGCTGTGGAAGCCGTCCTCCACGCAGGCGCTGAGCGCGTGGTACGGCCTGGAGCTCTTGCGCGAGGCGGGCCTGCCCGACGGCGTCATCAACATGCTGCCCGGCGACGGCCCCACGGTGGGCAACCCGGTGCTGGCCAGCCCCCACCTGGGCGGCATCCACTTCACCGGCTCCACGCCCACGTTCAACAACCTGTGGAAGACGGTGGGGGAGAACATCGGCCGCTACAAGCAGTACCCGCGGCTGGTGGGTGAGACGGGCGGCAAGGACTTCATCTTCGCGCACCCGTCCGCGGCGGACGACCTGGAGGCGCTCGCGGTCGCCATCGTGCGCGGCGGCTACGAGTACCAGGGCCAGAAGTGCAGCGCGGCCAGCCGCGTCTACGTGCCGGAGTCCCTGTGGGGCAAGCTGAAGCCCCGCCTCCAGGCGCTCATCGGCGAAATCAAGATGGGCGACGTGGCGGACTTCCGCAACTTCATGGGCGCGGTCATCGACGAGCGCTCGTTCAAGAAGGTGTCCTCGTACATCGAGCTGGCGAAGTCCGGCGGCGACGCGACCATCGTCGCGGGCGGCGGCACGGACAAGAGCGAGGGCTACTTCGTGCAGCCCACGCTGGTGCAGTGCACCAACCCGCGCCACCGCATCATGACGGAGGAGATCTTCGCGCCGCTCGTCGGCGTGTACGTCTACCCGGACGCGAAGTTCGAGGAGACGCTGAAGGAGTGCGACCAGTCCGCGAGCTACGCGCTCACTGGCGCCATCTTCGCGCGCGACCGCAAGGCCATCGAGCAGATGATGAGCGGCCTGCGCAACGCGGCGGGCAACTTCTACATCAACGACAAGCCCACGGGCGCGGTGGTGGGCCAGCAGCCCTTCGGCGGCAGCCGGGCCTCGGGCACCAACGACAAGTCCGGGTCGATGATCAACCTGTTCCGCTGGTCGAGCCCGCGCACCATCAAGGAGAACTTCGCGCCGCCCGTGAAGGTCCCCTACCCGTTCATGGACAGCGACCCGAAGGAAGGGGCCCTCTAGTTCCATGAGCGGACCGTTCCCGGGCATCGCGGGGCTGGAGACCTACGCGCTGGAGGACGGCGGCTGCCGCGTGGAGGTCATTCCCACGCGCGGCGCGCTCGTCACGCGCATGGTGGTGGACGGCGAGGACGTGCTCTACCTGGACGAGGGCACCGTCGCCGACCTCACGAAGAGCGTGCGCGGGGGCATCCCCGTGCTCTTTCCCAACGCCGGTCCCCTGCCCGGGGACACGTATCCGGCGGACCGCAAGGCGTACTCGCTGCCGCAGCACGGCTTCGCGCGGAAGCTGCCGTGGACGGTGCGCCAGGCGGAAGGCTCGCTGCTGGTGCTGGGGCTCACGTCGTCGGAGGAGACGCTGCGCCAGTACCCGTGGGCCTTCGACGCGCAGCTGGCGTTCTCGCTCACGGGCCGCCGGCTGACGCTGGACTTCGACTTGGAGAACCGGGACACGCGGCCCCTGCCGCTGCACCTGGGCTACCACCCGTACTTCCGCGTGCCGCAGGGGCAGAAGGCCCAGGCGCGCGTGGAGACGGACGCCACGCACGCGTGGGACAACCGCGCGAAGCACGAGGTGCCCTTCACCGGCCTGGACCTCACGGCGCAGGAGGTGGACATGCACCTGCGTGACCACTCGGCGCCGGGCACGGTGCTGGAGCGGGGCCCCGGCCTGTCTCCCGTGAAGCTGTCGTGGAGCCAGGAGTTCCGCATGCTCGTGGTGTGGACGCTCCAGGGGAAGGACTTCGTCTGCGTGGAGCCGTGGACGGCCGCCGCCGGGGCGCTGGCCACCGGCGAGGGGCTGTTGCACGTGGCCCCGGGCGAGCGCGTGTCGCTCGCGTTCGACATCGAGGCGTGAAGCACGGCCCTTCGTCCCGCGCGCGCTTCAGGCGTGCGGGATGAGGGGCAGGCTCAGCGGGCCGCGCACGGTGAGGGAGGTGTTCCACTTCACCGGGCCCGTGGGCGTGAAGCGCGTGAAGCGGGACAGGAGCACCTCCAGCCCCACGCGCGCCTCCAGCCGGGCCAGCGGCGCGCCCAGGCAGAAGTGGATGCCGTGGCCGAAGGGCATGTTGTTCACGCCCTCGCGGTCCATGTCGAAGGTGTCCGGGTCCTTGAAGCGCTCGCCGTCGCGGCACGCGGAGCCGATCATCAGCGCCACGCGCGCGCCCTCCGGAATCACCACGCCCGCCACCTCCGTGGCCTGGGTGGTGACGCGCACCAGGCCGTGCACGGAGGGCTCGTAGCGCAGCACCTCCTCCACGAAGCGCCCCACCTGCGACGGGTTCTCGCGCAGGCGGGCCACCAGGTGCGGCTGCTCCATCAACAGGCGCACGCTGTGGCTGACGAGCTGCACGGTGGTCTCCAGGCCCGCCACCACCAGGAGGAACAGGAAGCTCATCAGCTCCGCGTCGGAGAGCGCCTCGCCGTCCACGCGCGTCTTCACCAGGTCCGACACCATGTCGTCCTGCGGGTGGCGGCGGCGCTCGGCGACGACGTCGGACAGGTAGTCCTCCATCTCGCGCACGGTGGCCTTGATGGATTCGTGCCGGTGGGTGTCCTTCTCGGTCGTGCCGGACACGCTGGACAGGTCCACCGACCAGCGCTTGTAGCGGGCCGTCATGGTGGGGTCCAAGGCGAACAGCTCGCCAATCACGCTGGCGGGCAGCGGCATGGCGAAGGCGTCCACGAAGTCCACCTCGCGCTCCGGGGACAGCCGCTCCGCCAGGGCTTGCGCGAAGCTCCGGATGCGCGGCTCCAGCCGGTTCACCGCCGCGGGCGTCCACGCGCGGCTCACCAGCGTGCGCAGCCGCATGTGGCGCGGCGGGTCCATGACGATCATCGACTCGGAGAACGGGTTGTGGCCCAGCCACGGTGGCGCGGTGGTGGTGCGCACCCCCGCGGAGGAGAAGACCTGCGGGTTCTTGAAGGCCGCGGCCACGTCCTCGAAGCGCGTGAGGGCCCAGAGTCCGCCGGGCTCCACCTGACACACCGGCGCGGTGCGGCGCAGCTCCGCGTAGACGGGGTAGGGGTTCGCCCGGACCTCCGGGGCCATCAGGTTCACGCGTCCAGTCATGAAAGAATTTCCTTTCCGGGCTGGAAATCTATACCCGCTATACTGGCTGATGAACAGAGGCGCCGCCTCCCCTCCTTCGAGTCACCATGTCCCGCATCCTGCTCGCCGCCGTTCTCGCGCTCGGTCTGTCCGCGTGCTCCGACGACCCCGACGAAGTCACGCCTGACTCGGGCACCTCCACCACCGACGCGGGCCGCGATGCGGGCACGGATGTGGACGCCGGGACGGACGTGGATGCGGGCACGGACGCCGGGACGGGCGTGGACGCGGGCTCGGATGCCGGGACGGACGCGGGTACGAGCAGCTCGCACGGCTCCGGCAAGCTCGCGTGCAGCAAGACGGGCACGGTGAGCACGGACGCGGGCACGCTGACGTACTGCGTGGCACAGGTGGGCGCGACGGAGGTGAAGTACATCGAGCCGAAGCAGGGCATCGCGCCCGGGCCCATGCGGCTGGCCATCTACCTGCACGGCGACGGCGCGGCTGTGTACACCGGCAGCAACCCGCGCTCGCTGTACACGCACGGCGGTTGGACGTACGGGCACAACACGCTCTACGTGACGGCGCTCGCGCCCAACAAGTGCGCGTGGTGGGTGAAGCCGGAGTACACGGACTGCCCCGACCAGGGGGTACCGCTGACGGAGCGTGACCTGGAGGGCAAGAACGCGGCGGAGCTGGTGTCGCTCATCGAGGCGCTGCGCAAGGGCTGGGACATCCAGGACGGACCCATCCTCTTCGGCGGATCGTCGGGCGGCAGCATCCAGCTGACGGCCAGCTTCCTGCCGCGCTACGGCGACCGCTACCCGGGCGTCTACGCGCTGAGCTGCGGCGGTGAGAAGCCGTGGTCAGGCAACATGGACTGGGACGCGTCGAACGCGGCGCTGCGCGCGGGCACGAAGTTCTGGTTCACCTACGGCGACCAGGACTACCTGCTCCAGGACATCCAGGCGGCGGAGCAGTACCTGGGCGGGCTCCAGTTCCCGGTGAACGACAAGGTCATCGCGGGCGCGAAGCACTGCGCTTTCGACCAGGTGGGCCGCGTCACGGAAGTGTGGAACGAGGCCACCGCGCAGTAACGTCAGGCCTTCGCGGGCACCGGGGCATCCGCCAGCCGCACGTGGATGATTCCCGGGGTCCGGTGCCGGAACCAGGGCAACACGTTGAACGTGTTCAAGACGGCGCGATGGAAGCCCCGGGGGAACACGTACGGCACCTTCGAGACGTGCGTCACGCGTGGGTGCCAGCGCTTCAGCGTGGGCGCCACCTCATCCACGTTGATGCCCCACGGCATGGGCGGTGACCGGTAGGCACGCGTGCGGCGCTGCCCCGCGAGCGTCTGCTGGGAGACCCACCGGGGAATCGTGTCGAAGAGCAGCTCCGCGCCCGGGAAGCGCTCCGCGATGTCGACGAACAGGCGGCGGACCTCCTCCTCCTGGAAGTACATGAGCAGTCCCTGCGCGATGATCAACACGCCATGGGATGCGTCCACCGCGTCCATCCACGCGCGGTCCAACGCGCTGGCGGCAAAATGGCGAAGCCGCTCCGTGGGAGGAAGGAAGCGCTCGCGGATGGCCATGGCCTCCGGCAGGTCCACGCTCAACCAACGCAGTCGGCCATTGTCCACGCGCAGGGCCTGCGTCTCCAGCCCCTCCCCCAGCGACACCACGAAGCCATCAGGGTGCGTGGCCAGCCACCGGCGCAGGACGCGATCCGTCTCCACCGCGCGGATGGCATGGGACGCCTGCGCCTTCCCGAACGAGCGCTCGAAGTCGTACTGGATGGCGTCGTAGATGCGCACGCAGTCCGCGTCGCGAAGGATGCCGTCGGGCCGCTTCGCCTCCGCCGCGCGGTTGTGCAGCGTCAGGAGCAGCGTCTCCGGGATGCCCGTGAGGTTCGGAACGTAGCGCTCGGCCATGTCAGGTCTCCGTCCTGGATTTCAATACGACCCGCTGGATTCGGGAGCAAGAACCGGAGCGTGGGCGGTGGACGGAGCTGTCTACCGTGACGCGCACTCTTCCTTCGCCACATGGAGCAGCCGAATGCGCCTCTACGACTATCTGCCTTCCGCGAACGGCTACAAGGTCCGCACACTGCTGAAGCAACTGGGCCTCGCGTACGAACTGGTGCCGGTGGACATCTTCGCGGGGGAGAGCCACACAGCGGACTTCCACGCGAAGAACCCGGACGGTCGCATCCCGGTGCTGGAGCCGGAGCCCGGGCGGTTCCTCGCGGAGTCCAACGCCATCCTGTTGTTCCTCGCGGAAGGCACGCGACTGATGCCGGACGACCGCTTCGCGCGGGCACAGGTGCACCAGTGGATGTTCTTCGAACAGAACGCGGTGGAGCCGAACCTCGGCACCGCGCGCTTCTGGCTCCTCACGGGCCGGCAGTCACCGCAGTCCGAAGTGCTCCGCAATCGCGTGCAGAACACCGAGCGTGCGCTGTCCGCGCTGGAGCGGCACCTGGGCCGGCGCACGTTCCTGGTGGACGACCGCTACACCGTCGCGGACGTCTGCCTTTACGCGTACACGCACCTGGCGCCGGAGGCGGGCGTGGAACTGGCGCCCTACCCGGCCGTGTCCGCGTGGCTGGAGCGCGTGAAGGCCTGGCCCGGCTTCCTTGGCCCCGTGCCGCCCTACTCCGCGAACGCGCACGTGGCCTGAGCCTGACGGGCTACTCCGACTCCGCGGCCACGGCCTGACGGGCCTCCGCGTCCGTGAGCATCACCGTGGGCGCGTCCGCCTTCGCTTCCATGAGCCGCTTCGCCAGCAACTCCGTCACGGGTGCGAGCACGCTGAAGTGCGTGGCGCCCGGCACAGCGAGGAACGACAGCGGCGCGCCCTTCGCCGCCACGCGCAGCGGTTCGAACGCGTCCATGTTGCCGTGGTCCGAGCCCTCGATGACCTGTGTGGGCACGCGCAGGTGCTCCACGTAGCTCACCGGGTTGCGCATCCACAGCTCCGACCCGCGAGCCTGCCCCAGGAGCGGCACATAGGCCGCGTACTCGGACACGTCGTGCACCGGCCCGAACACGTAGGCTCCCTTCAGGCGCGGTGACAGCACCGCGGCCATCAACGCCACCGTGCCTCCCGTGCTGTGCCCCGCCACGTAGATGCGCGCGGGGTCCACGTCCGGGCGCTGCGCCACGAAGTCGATGGCGGCCACCACGTCATCCACCTCGCCCAGGAAGTACTCGCGCGCTCCCGGGTTGTCGTCCGAGCCGCGCAAGGACGGCAGCATCAACACCAGCCCCGCTTCGCGGAACGCCCGCGCGCTCTGATCATTGCTGCGCGGCGAAGGCGCCCACGCGAAGCCATCGAGCCCGAAGTCCATGCCGCCGTGGATCCACACCACCGCGGGTCGCTTCGTTCCCTCGCGCACGGGCGTGACGTAGGCCGCGTTGCTGCCCAACGGCGCGGGATAGCGCACGCGCTCGAACAGCTCCTTCGGCGGCGTGGGCGCGGGGATTCGCTGCGAGGGCTCCACCTTCAACTGCGTGCGGAAGGTCTTTCGAAGATTCACGGACGTGGGCGGCGCGGGCTTGGAGCACGCGGCGAGGAAGAGACAGGCCAGCAGGCCGGCGAGGACTTGGCGGTGGAAGGACATCATTCTGGGAATACGCGGTGAATCGCTGTCACGGGCCCGCGACATGCGCGACTCCGTTCCGGAGGGTGGCTTGACAGCTCACGCCTTCGCGTCTACTTCTTCTCGCAGAATGTTCGTCACCTCCGCCATGTGCATGTGTTCGATGCCTGTTCCGGGTGGGCCCAAGCCCGCCGCGGCCGGCTGACGCACAGCCTGCCCCTGGCGAGCCAACCGGAGCCCACCCACCCGCGAGGGTCGGTGGGCTTCGTCGTTCCGGGCCTCCGCTCTCGCACCCCTGCCGAGGAGCGTCGCAGCGCCCAGTAAGTCCTGAAGTCCTCCCCGCCACCCGCAGTGCCCTGACGTCCCCACCACCCGTCTGCCTTCACGCACGCGCGTTCCCTCCGGAGCGACGCGAACAGGAGTCCCTTGCCATGAGCACGCCCAACGAACGTCCGCTGCACCCCGACACGCTCGCGCTGCACGCCGGCTATTCGCCCGACCCCACCACCGGCGCTCGCGCGGTGCCCATCTACCAGACGACCAGCTACCGCTTCCGCGACGCGGACCACGCCGCCGCCCTCTTCGGCCTCAAGGAGTTCGGCAACATCTACACGCGCATCATGAACCCCACGACGGACGTCTTCGAGAAGCGCATCGCCGCGCTCGAAGGTGGCGTCGGGGCGCTCGCGGTCGCGTCCGGTCAGGCCGCGCAGACGCTGGGCATCCTCAACATCCTGAAGACGGGGGACGAAATCGTCTCCGGCGCCAGCCTCTATGGCGGCACGTACAACCTCTTCAAGGTGACGCTCGCGCGCCTGGGCATCACCACGAAGTTCGTGGACGCGGGCAACCCGGACGCGTTCCGTCAGGCCATTGGCCCGAAGACGAAGGCGCTCTACCTGGAGTCGCTGGGCAACCCGCGCCTGGACGTGCCGGACTTCGACGCCATCGGCGCCGTGGCGCGTGAAGCAGGCCTGCCCCTCTTCGTGGACAACACCGCGCTGTCCCCCGCCCTCTTCAACCCGCTGCGCCACGGCGCGAACATCGTGCTGCACAGCGCGACGAAGTACATCGGCGGCCACGGCACCTCCATTGGCGGCGTCATCGTGGACGGCGGCAACTTCCCCTGGGAGAACGGCAAGTTCCCCGAGCTGACCGAGCCCAACCCCGGCTACCACGGCCTGCGCCTGCGAGAGGCCTTCGGCCCCGCGGCCTTCATCCTCAAGGCCCGGCTGGAGGGCCTGCGCGACCTGGGCCCCGCGCTCAGTCCGTTCAACGCGCACGCGTTCATCCTGGGCCTGGAGACGCTGCGCCTGCGGCTGGAGCGTCACTCGCGGAACGCGCTCGCAGTGGCGAAGTGGCTGAAGCAGCACAAGAAGGTGGAGTGGGTGCGCTACCCGGGCCTGGAGGACGACCCCGCGTTCCCCAACGCGAAGAAGTACCTCCAGGGCGGCTTCGGCGGGCTCGTCACCTTCGGTGTGAAGGGCGGCCTGTCCGCCGGGCGCAAGGTGATTGACGGCGTGAAGCTGTGGAGCCTGCTCGCGAACATCGGCGACACGCGCTCGCTCATCATCCACCCCGCGTCCACCACGCACGAACAGCTCAGCCCGGAGGAGCGCGCCAGCACGGGCGTCACCGACGACCTGGTGCGCCTGTCCGTGGGCCTGGAGCACCTGGACGACATCCTGGCCGATCTGGACCAGGCCCTGAGCGCGGCCTGACGCCATGCGACCCGTGAGGCCTGGCCAGGAAGTGCCCCCGCGCGCGGAGACCCCGCGCGTCTTCGACCTGTCGCTGCCGGACCTGCCGCTGGAGGCCGGCGCCCGCGTGGCGCCCCACCTCGTGCGCGGCTGGTGGTGGGGGCCTCCGGAGGACCTCGCGTGGTTGCAGTCCCGCGCCCGCGTGCACTCCGAGGAAGCGACCCGCGCGGGCCGGCTGCGCGTGGTGCGGAGGACCGCCTCCGAGCTGCGCGACGCGGCCTCCGAGTTGCGCGACGCGCGCCGCACCGGACCCCGCCGCACGCCGGACGCGGTGCCCACCGTGCTGCTGGTGCACGCGCTCACCGGGGACATGCACGCCGGAGGTGAAGGCGGCTGGTGGGAGCCCGTCATCGGGCATGGCCGGCCGTTGGACCCTTCACGCGTGCGGCTGCTGTGCTTCAACAACCTGGGCTCCTGCTACGGCACCTTCGGTCCCGCGGACGAGGGCTTCCCGCAGCGCACCGACGACACGCGCTTCGGCCCGTCGCCGGTGCTGCCCAAGGGCGACCTGCGCCTGGACGAGCGCAGCCTGCCCGCGACCATCACGCCGTGGGATCAAGCCCGCTCCATCCTCGCGGCGCTGGACGCGCTGGGCGTGGACGAGGTGGCGCTCGTCACCGGCGGTTCGCTGGGCGGCATGGTGGTGCTGTGCCTGGCGGCGCTCGCGCCGGAGCGCTTCCAGCGCATGGTGCCCATCGCGACGGCGGAGGCCGCGTCCGCGTGGGTGGTGGGCTGGAACCACGTGGCCCGGCAGGCGCTCCTGCTCGACCCGGAGTATCCCGAGTCCCCCAGGCGTGGCCTGGAACTGGCGCGCCAGTTGGCGACGCTCACCTATCGCGCGGAGGCCGGACTGGACGCGCTCCAGCCGCGTCCACGGGCGTGGTCGTCGCGCACGCTGTACCCGGTGGAGAGCTACCTGGAGCACCAGGGCGCGAAGCTGGAGGCGCGCTTCGATGCCCGCTCCTACCTGGCGCTGCTGGGCGCCATGGACCACCACGACCTCACGCGCGTGCCGACGCCCAACGGTGGCCCCGGCGTGGACCGCATCCGCGCGAGCACGTTGACCATCGGCATCGACCGGGACGTCCTCTTTCCTCCCGAGCACATGAAGAACCTGTCCCGGCGCCTGCGCGCGCAGGGGCTCCATGCCGAGTACGCGGTCCTGTGCAGCGTGCACGGCCACGACGGCTTCCTCATCGAATGGGACGCGCTCGCGCCCCTGTTGATCCGCGCGCTGGCCCTGCCTCCGGGCGTGGGCCGCGACGCCCGCCTTTCCTCCCCTGCCGGCGTCCGCGCCCGGAAGACCTCATGACCGCCCCTGTGAGCATCACCCGTTACGCCCCCTTCCTGCTCGACACCGCCCAGGGACTCGCGTCCGTGGCCACGCACCTGTCGCGCCGCGACGCGGGCAGCACGCGCGCCGCCATCGTGTCGTCACCGCCGTGGCTCGCGACGGGGCTGGAGTCCGCGCTGTCCATCGCGTTGAAGGGCAACTCCACGCTGGCCCGGCAGGAGCTGGACGGGCTGCTCGCGCGGGGCCTGTTGATGCTGGAGGAGGCCGAGCGCCGGCTGGGCGCGCCCCCGGGCTCCACGTCGGTGGAGGCGGACGGCGCGCGCACGCTGGCGTCGCTGCTGGAGCCCGCTCGCCGCGCGCTGGATGGCGCCAGCCTCGTGCGTGAGCGGCGGCCCGCGCTGGAGGACGTGGTGCGCGGCACCGGCGAGCGGCTGACGGCGGCGCTGCTCGCGCGGCTCCTGGGTTCGCGTGGCGTGCCGTCGCTGGAGGTGGACGCGGCGGACTGGACGGTGACGGAGGGCGAGCCCGGTCAGGCGCGCGTGAACCGCGAGCACACCCGCGACCGGGTGGCGACGCTGAGGCCTTCGTGGGAGGGGCGGCTGACGCTGCACGCGGGCGGCCGGGGCGTGGCGCTGGATGGGCGCTCCACGACGCTGGGCGTGGAGGGCGCGGACGAGACGGCGGCGGTGTTGTCCGTGTTGCTGGGCACGCCGTTGACGCTGTGGACGGACGTTCCCGGGGTGATGACGGCGGATCCGCTGCACGTGGCGGATGCGCGGCCGGTGCCGCACCTGAGCTACACGGAGGCCCTGGAGCTGGTGTACCTGGGCCTGCCCACGCTGCACCCGCGCGCGCTGTCCACGCTGCGCGACGCGGACATCCCGCTGCGCGTGCGCCACCTGCAACAGCCGGAGGAACCCGGCACGCTCATCGACGTGCGCGGCGCGGGCAACGGCAGCGTGCCCACGTGCGTGGTGTCGCTGGAGGACCTGGCGCTGCTGGGGCTGGAGGGCGGCACGGAGGAAGCGGCGCGGCCGGTGGGGCCTCGCGCGTTGCAGGCGCTGGAGGCCGCGGGCATCAACGCGTGGATGGCGGCGCAGTCGTCACCGGGACGGTCGGTGGCGGTGGTGCTGCGCCGGGCGCACGCGGCCCGAGCGGAGGAGGTGTTGCGGCGCGAGCTGGCCCCGGAGCTGGAGCGCGGCGCGTTGCAGCCGCCCCAGGTGCGCGCCCCCGTGACGCAGGTGGCGCTGGTGGCGGAGGCCATGGGCCAGGGCGCCAACGTGGCGGGACGGCTGTTCCAGCCGCTGGGCGCGCTGGGCATCAACGTGCGCGCCATCGCGCAGACCGCGAGCGCGCGCTCCATCTCCTTCATCGTGGACGGGGCGGAGACGGCGCTGACGGTGCGCACGGTGCACGCGGCCTTCCACTTCGCGCATGAAGAGGTGAGCCTGCTGGTGCTGGGGCACGGCGTGGTGGGCAGCCAGCTGCTGGAGCAACTGCGCACGCTGCAGCAGACGCTGGCGCAGGAGCACGGCATCCAGCTCAACCTGGTGGGGCTCGCGGACAGCCGGCGGGTGCTCTTCTCGCCGGAGGGCATCCCGCTGAACCAGTGGCGCGAGCGCATCGGGTCCGTGCCCGAGGGCACGTCACCGCCCGTGGTGCGCGCGCTGCTGGAGCCGCTGCGCCGGCTGCCGGTGCCGGTGCTGGTGGACTGCACCGCGGCGGAGGGCATGGAGGCGCTGTACCTGGAGGCCTTCCGCAATGGCATCCACGTGGTGGCGGCGAACAAGAAGCCGCTGACGCAGCCGCGTGAAGTCTGGGAGCGGCTGCGGAGCACGGCGCACCTGAACCACCGCGCGTACCACTACGAGACGACGGTGGGCGCGGGGCTCCCGGTCATCCAGACGCTGAAGGACCTGGTGCGCACGGGGGACCGGGTGCACGGGGTGGAGGGTTCGTTCTCCGGGACGCTCGGGTACCTGAGCCAGCAACTGATGGACGGCGTGCCGCTGTCGAAGGCCGTGCGCACGGCGCGCGAGAAGGGCTTCACGGAGCCGCATCCGCGCGAGGACCTGGCGGGCACGGACGCGGCTCGCAAGGCGCTCATCCTCGCGCGTGAGCAGGGATTGGACCTGTCCCTGGAGGACGTGGAGGTGGAGCCGTTCGTCCCGCGCGAGTACCTGGAGGAGCCGGACGTGGAGCGCTTCCTCACAGGGCTGGAGAAGCTGGACCGGACGTTCACCTCGCGCGTCGAGGGCCTGCGCGCGGAGGGCAAGGTGCTGCGCTATCTGGCGCGCATCGACCCTTCCGCGAAGGACGTGCCGGTGCTGCGCGTGGGCCCGGTGGCCGTGCCGAAGGAGCACCCGGCGACGCGGCTGCGCGGCTCGGAGGCGTTCGTGGCCTTCTCCACGGAGCGCTACGCGGACTACCCGCTGCTGGTGCAGGGCGCGGGAGCGGGTGGCCCTGTCACCGCGGCGGGCGTCCTCGCGGACATCCTGAAGATCGCCCAGAACCTGCGGGGGCGGTGAGGCTCAGTAGCCGACGTAGCCGCTGCCGCTGTTCATCGCCTGGACGCCCGGGGTGTTGGACACCGAGCCGTAGCGGTCCACCGCGTAGCGCACGGCCGCGATGATGTTGTCCACCGGGTTGCGGATGTTGTCGTGGCCCGGGAGCTTGAACGCGTCGAACGTGGGCTGGATGGTCTGCATCAGGCCGATGGACGGGTGGCCGTCCTTCGCGTTCTGGTCCGTGAGGTTGATGGCGTTCGGGTTGCCGCTGGACTCGTGCTCGATGATCTTCGCGATGTCCTGGGGGTTCATCTTGTCCACCGGGACGCCCGCGGCCTTGAGGATCTCCATGGCCTGCTTGATCCAGTCACCCACCTCGCCCTTCGGCATGTCGCCCGTGGCACCGGCAGACTGAGCGGAGTCGGCCTGGAACGAGTCACCCGCGCCGGACGCGCCGCCCGTGCCGCCCGTGCTCGACGAGGCGTCCGCGCCGGACACGCCCCCCGGGGCCTGGGCTCCGTCCACGCCGTCCGCGGAGGCAGCGCCACCGCTCAGGGCGGGCTGGAGCATCTGGACGAGTTGCTGCAGCTCCTTCACCACCTCGCCGAGCCCCTCCATGAACTGCTTGAACTGAGCGCCCTTCGCGGGGCCCGCGCTGAAGCCATCCTGCTGGAACTGGGACGCGAAGCCCGACCCGGGCTTCTGGCAGCCGCCACCCTGCACGCGGGCGCCGGACACGGCATCCGGGCGGGAGGCGAAGTCCTGGGAGGGGATGCGGGAGGAAGCGGGGCGGCTGGAGATGGGCGAGAGGGCCATGGGGGATTTCCTCGGGAGATTGAGTGCTGCTGACGAGGAACACCTACAGCAGGAGACATGCCAACCCTTTGGAGGACATCCACCGCAAGCCAGGTGCTTGATGTCCTTGAGGAAGCGCGAGGCGCGGGGGTGCTCACCGAGCCTCGGCCCTGGTGACTGGAGTCATCCCCTCACGAACCGCGGTCACCACCCGCGATGCGCCGACGTCTCACGGCCGTCGGCGCCGCGCTCTACTTCGTGCGCCCACCGGGCTTCCGGCTCCGTGCTGCCGGCGCGGCCTTCTTCGCGGGTGCGGCCTGCTTCCTGGCCACGGCCTTCTTCGCGGGCGCGGCCTTCTTTCCACGGGCCTTCTTCGCGGAGGCGTTCTTCCCGACCGGCGCGGCCTTCTCCGCCACCCGGGGCTGCTTCGTGGTCGCGGCCTTCTTCGTTCCGCGCGCGGGGCCATGCTTCTTCAGCTCGGCGGCGCCCTGCTTCGCGAGCCCCTTCTCCAGCGCGGGAGGCTTCCCGGCGCCCTTCCTCCCCGGGGGCTCACGCTTCGGGGGACCTCCCCGGTTCACCGCCACCGCCCTTCCGGAGAAGGCGTCCCAGCGCTCCAGCGCAGCCGACCAGCGCGCCAGCAGTTCCTCGCGCGTGCCCGCGTCCGGAAGTCCTTCCGCATGGAGCGCGACGGTGACGCCATGCACCGACGGCAGCACGCGAAGCTGCACGGTGCGAGCCCGGGGCCACTTCGCATGCTCCAGGCGCAGCCGGAGCTGCTGGGGCGGAACCCGGCGCACCACCTTGACGCGCGTGCCGTCCGACAGCGAGACCTGAGCCCCTTGCTTCAGGGGCTGGGAGCAAGAGCCCACCCAGCGCATGAGTCCCGCGTCCTCGCCCCAGGCGGCCCAGGCCATCTCCGAGCCCACCGCGAACGAGCGCCGCACTCCTGCCTGATATCCACCATCCGCAGTCCGACCTGTCGACATTGACGCTCCTGGTTCACCCATCGTGTTTCACAACCTGGAAGAAACGATGCGCCATCTTCCGGCCAGGCGACGGCCTTCACGTCCGTCACCCGCGCACTGCAAGTTACCCGGCCTGCTCGCAAGCCATCCTGGGAGACTCACCCCGTGCGCTGCAACCGGCGCTTGTACTTCTCACCCCAGTCCCGCAGCCCGATGAGCACCGGCTCCAGGGAACGGCCGAAGGCGGTGAGCTCGTACTCCACGCGCGGCGGCACCTGCGCGTAGACCGTGCGCTTCACCAGCCCGTCCTCCTCAAGCTCGCGCAGCTGCAATGTCAGCATGCGCTGGCTGCAGTTGGGCAGCCGCTTGCGCAGCTCACCGAAGCGGTGCGTGCCCTTCAGCAACCAGTACAACACCACGCCCTTCCACCGTCCGCCGATGACGCCGAGGGACGCCTCCACCGCGCAGTTCGTGTTCGAGTCGTCGTCGCGCTTGCGGCTCATGGTTACCTTTTTGTACGTACTTCCCAAACATGTGCGTACTTGCGGAGAAATAACCGCAATCGTACCTCATGGGCCATGAACGTCCTCATCGTCTACGCCCATCCCGAACCCCGCTCGCTCAATGGCGCGCTGAAGGACCTGGCCGTGCGCCACCTGTCCGCCCGGGGCCATGAAGTCCAGGTGTCGGACCTCTACGCCATGGACTGGAAGGCCATCGCGGATGGAGCGGACTTCCTCACCGCCAACGCCGGAGAGCGGCTCTTCTACGAGCGCGCGTCGAAGGCCGCCTTCGCCAACGGCACCCAGACCGCGGACATCACCGCTGAGCAGCAGAAGCTGCTCTGGGCCGACGCCGTCATCCTCCAGTTCCCGCTGTGGTGGTTCTCCATGCCGGCCATCCTCAAGGGCTGGGTGGACCGGGTCTTCGCCCTGGGCTTCGCCTACGGCGTGGGCGTGCATGAGGGCGACCGCTGGGGAGACCGCTACGGCGAGGGCACGCTGATGGGCCGCCGCGCCATGCTCTCCATCACCATTGGCGGACGCGCACCGCACTACTTCGACCGGGGCGTCAACGGAGCCCTGGAGGACCTCCTCTTCCCCATCGAGCACGGGGTGCTCTTCTATCCGGGGATGGACGTCCTGCCAGCGTTCGTGACCTACCAGTCCGACCGCATGAGGGAGGAGCAGTGGCCGTCCGTGGCGGAGGCGTTCCAGGCGCGGCTGGACGGCCTGTTCACTGACGCTCCCATCCCGTTCCGCAGGCAGAACGGCGGGCACTACGACACGCAGCAGGTGCTGAAGTCCGGCCTGGGCGACGGCGCTTCCGGCACCCGCATCCACCGGTTGCGGGAGGGCGAACCCGAGCAGCGGCCGCTCACCCCGCGGAGCGGTACCCCGGCATGAGGAAGTTGTCGTGGTCCGCGTACGCCGGCGCGTCCGACTCGCCGGTGAAGGCGCGCAGGGCGCAGTACTCCGGATAGGACGCCTGGACGGTGACCTGGTCTCCCGCCTGGAGCACCACGTCCCCGGTGGGGTGCAGCGTCTCCGTGTCGCCCCGGATGAGCGACAGCGCCAGCCCGCCGAAGCGGTCTCGCACCTGGGACACGTTCATCCCCGGCAGGCCGTCCCGCACCACGAACAGCGACACCACCATCAGGTGCTTGCCGATGCGGAACGAATGGATGAGCCGCGGGTCCAACGCGGCCAGCGCCATGGCGGGCGCGGCCAGCGAGGAGCTGGACAGGGCCTCCGCCTTGAACGTGTCGCGCACCTTCGCGCCCAGGTCGTCGTCGAACAGGCGGATGACCACGCGAATGCCGGGGTTGAGCCGCCGCGCGTCCAGCGCGATGTTCAGGTTCGCCAGGTCGTCGTCCGTGGCGCAGACGATGGCGGACGCCTTCTTCACGTGCGTGCGCGGCAGGCACAGCGGGCTGCGCGTGTCGTCGATGAGCAGGGGCACGTTCTCGTCGCGCAGCGCGGACACGAACGTCGCGTCCTCGCGCTTCTCCACCACGACGACGTCCTTGCCCATCTCCCGCAGCTGCGTCACCACGCGGTAGCCCACGCGTCCCGCGCCGCACACCACGACGTGGCCCTTCATCGTTTCGGACACCACGGAGACCCACTCCTTGTCGTTCTTGTGCCGCGCGAAGAAGAGGTACGCGAAGCGCACCACGCCATCCACCACCAGCGCGATGCTGACCGGCGGGATGAGGATGTTGAGCGTCTCCACCAGCCAGTCGCTCACGTACGGCAGCGACGGCTGCCCGAAGAGCAGGAAGTAGACGTGGTGCAGCGCCTCTCCGTAGGAGATGCCGTCCCCGCCCGGCCCCACGTAGCGCCAGTGGTACAGGAGCGGCCCCAGCCCGAAGATGACCGCCGCCAGCAGCAGCGTGCTGCGGAACCTCCGCGACAGCGCGCGCAGGTACCGCAGGTCCACCATCAGGCGCGCGGCGGGGCTCTTCATGCGCGGGGAGCCCTACGCCGCCGGGGTGATGTCCGTGGAGGCTTCCGCCTTCTCACGGCGCTTTTCGATGAGCCACACCGCCAGCACGCCCAGCTCGTAGCAGAGCAGCATGGGGCCGGCCATGAGCGACAGGTTCACCACGTCACCCGTGGGCGTCAGCACCGCCGCCGCGATGAGGCACACCACGAACGCGTGGCGCTGGTAGCGGAAGAGCCACTTCGACTGCACCACCCCGACGATGCCCAGGAGCGCCATCACCAGCGGCAACTCGAAGATGACGCCGAAGGCGAGGATGAGCAGCAGCACCAGCGACAGCTGCTCGTTCATCGTCAGCATGGGCCGCGTCCAGCGCGCGGCCTCGGCATCCGCGTGGCCCTTGGCCAGCTCCTTCTGCAGCCGCCACAGGCCGGACATCTCCTCGGCGCGCGTGGGCGCCACGCCCGCGAGCAGGCTGGCCGCCTGGTCCATGGCGGCCTCCGACGCGACGTAGTCCTGCTTGCCGAAGGCCGTCACCGCCTCCACGCGCTTCTCCACCGCCTGGCGCAGCACGCCGCGCGCGGGGACTCCCATCCCGTCCGCCGCCGCGTCCAGCAGGTCCCCCAGGCCCTTGAGGCGCGCGGTGAGCTCCACGCTCTTCGCGGTCGCCACCTGCGGATCCTTCACCTGGCCCTCTCCCGCGGCGGTCAGCGCGGCGCTGGTCTCCTTCGCCACGTGGCCGGCGCGCTCCACCTCGCCGATGCGCAGGAAGCGCAGCGCGTCCTCGGCGCCCATGCGCGCCGTGTCCATGCGCTGCTCCAGCGCGAGCGTCTCCTCCTCGTTGAGGAGGAACTTGAACATGGAGGGCAGCACCAGGAAGTAGCAGAACAGCGAGCCCACGATGAACGCGACGGAGCCCAGCACCACGAAGGGCGACGCGTACTTGCGCTCCTCCGGGTAGAGCCCCGGCGCCACGAAGCCCCAGATCTGCCAGAGGATGACGGGCGTGGTGAGGAAGATGCCGCAGTACACGCCCACCTTCATCAGCACGTTGATTTCTTCGATGCCGGATGTGTAGACGAGCGAGCGCCCGTCCGGGGGCAGCGCATCCAGCACCGGCCGCATCAGCACGCCGAAGATGGGCTTGGCGAAGATGAGCGACACGGCGCCCAGCACGAGCACCGCGAGCGAGCACTTCACGAGCCGCGAGCGCAGCTCCGTGAGGTGCTCCGCCAGGCTCATGCGGAAATCCGACAGGTCAACCCCTTGGCGGTTCAGGGCTCAGCTCCGTTTCGGCGCGTTGCGCGCCACCGTGCCCGGGATGGGGGCGAGTTGCGGAAGGCCGTTCTCGTCCTGCGCCGGCGCCACCGCGGCGTCGGCCTTGGGCTCGGCGCCGGGCGCGGCTGGGTCCACGGCGGCCTCCGCGGGCGCGGGCACGCTCGCGGGGTCCAGCGTCGCGGTGAGCGCGGGCGCGGGCTCCGCCAGCACGTTGGGCGGGGACGCGTCCGGCAGCATGGAGGGGGCCAGCTCCGGCGGCGGGGACGGCACGCGCGTGCCCGGACGCGGCGGGGGCTCGCGGTTGAAGTCCTCGTCCATGGCGTAGAACTCGCGCTCCACCACGTTGCGCACGTCGTCCGTCTGCCGGCGGAACTCGCGCATGAACTTGCCGATGGCCCGCGCCAGCTCAGGCAGCCGCTGGGGGCCGAGCACGATCAGCGCGGCCACCAGGATGAACACCATTTCGCCTGCGCCGATGTTGAACATGGGTCGTCGTCTTCCCCTTGGAGGGAACGTCCCGGGGTTATCGCGCCCACAGGCGGCCCGCGCAACCGTCAGCGACCGTCCAGCGTCCGTCCGGCCTCGTGTCCGGGAGGCGGGCGGCCGGGCACCCTGCCCCGGCTGGGGCACATTGCCCCATCAGGCGTGGGGATTGGCCTGCGGAGACAGCGGCGCCGCCATCCCCTGGGCCGGAGGCACCGCCAGGGCCCGGGCCTGCTCGCGCGAGCGCACCCGGCCCTCCACCACCCACAGCATGACGGGCACGCCCACCGACAACCCGATGGACACCCAGGCGATGGTGTCCATGCCGCCGAGCGTCCCGTCCGGCAGGTCCACCAGCAGGCGCGACGACAGGAAGGCCCCCAGCGCGGAGGCCATGTGCTGGGTGGCGGACTGCAGCGACATGAAGCGGGCGCGCACCGGGTTGTCCGGCACGCGCGAGGTGAGCGTGTTGTACGCCACGTTGCGCACGCCCATGGCCAGCATGAAGACCATGAACAGCGCGGGGATGGGCAGCCACGCGGGGTAGTGCACGAAGCCCACGTACGTGGCGACGGCCGCCAGCACCACGCCCACCGTGCCCACGCGGAAGGAGCCGAAGCGGTCCACCAGCGGCCCCGTCAGCCGCAGCGTGACGAAGCTCACGATGCCGCCCGCGAAGTAGATGATCCACAGGTGGTCGCGCGGGTAGCCCAGGTTCTGCTGGAGGTACGCGGAGATGTTGGGGATGACGATGAAGCCGCTCATCATCACGAGCGCCGTCATCAGGTAGGACAGCTGCACGTCGGTGCGGCCGAGCAGCTCCGCGACGCCCACGCCCCGGGACGCGCTGCCCCCGGGCTTCAGGTGTCCGCGCACCGGCGGCAGCAGCCACAGCGCGGCCACCACCACCACCAGGCCCAGCGCCGCCACCACGAAGAAGGGCGTCCGCCAGGTGCCCAGCTCCGCCACCTTCAGGGCCAGGGGCACGCCCAGCACGGAGGCCACGGAGAAGGACGCCATCACCGCGCCCAGCGCCCGGCCCCGGCGCTCCACCGGGATGAGGTCCGCGATGATGGACAGCGACAGCGCCGTCGCCGGCCCGCCGAAGAGGCCCGCGCACACGCGCGCCAGCAGCAGCGTGGACAGCCCCAGCGCCAGCCCCCCCGCCGCGGTGGCCGCGACGAGCCCCAGCATGCACACGGCCAGCGCCTTGCGCCGGTCGAAGCGGTCCAGGAAGTAGCCTCCCAGGAGCCCCGCCACGCTCGCGGCGGCGGTGTAGCTGCCGCCGATGGTGCCGATGTGCGACGACTCGATGCCCAGCCCCTTCGCGAAGTCCGGGCCCAGCGGCATCACCATCACGAAGTCGAGGATGTTGACGAACTGCACCGCGCCGATGAGCAGCACCACGGCGCGCTCGGAGACGGAACGGGGAGAGGCGGACTCGGACGACTCGGGCATGGAAGCCTTCAGGGGGAGCGGCGTGCGCGTCAGACGCGGAAGCGGCGGACCTCCGCGCGCAGGATCTCCGCCTGGCGCGTGAGGTTGTCGATGGCCTCTTCCAGCTGGCGCACCGAGCGCGTCTGGTGCTCGGACACGCCCTTGATGGTCTCCACGGCCTTGAGCACCTGCTCGCTGCCCTTGGTCTGCTCCTTCTGGGCGCGGTTCAGGTGGGTGACCATCTCGTTGATGCTCTCGATGGAGCGGGTGATCTGCTTGCTGCCGTGCGCCTGCTCCTGGCTGGAGCGCTGCACGTGCTGGGTGAGCGTCTTCATCCGCTCCGCGCTCTTCATGATCTGCTCGCCGCCCCGGGCCTGCTCGTTGGAGGCCTGGGAGATCATCGACACGGTGGCGGAGATGCGGTGGATGGCCGCCGTCACCTGCTTGCTGCCGCGCGCCTGCTCCACCGTGGCGCGGGCAATGGCCTTCACCATCTGCGTGGACTTCTGGGTGCTGTCGTTGATCTTCCGCAGGGCCCCTTCCGCCTCGCGGCCCAGCTGCACGCCCTCCTCCACGCTCTTGACGCCCTGGTTCATCACCACCACGGCGTTGCGGCTCTCCTCCTGCACGCCGCGGATGAGCTCGGCGATCTCCTTGGTGGACGCGCCGGTGCGCTCGGCCAGGTCCTTGATCTCCTCCGCCACCACCGCGAAGCCCTTGCCGTGCTCCCCCGCCTGCGCGGCGATGATGGCGGCGTTGAGGGCCAGCAGGTTCGTCTGCTCCGCCACGTCGTCGATGACGTTGAGGATGTTGCCAATCTCGCTGATGCGCCGGCCCAGGCTGTCGATGACGCCCGCGGCGGTGCGGCTGGTGTCCTTGATGCGGTCGATGCCGGAGAGGGTCTTGCGCAGGGCCTCCACGCCCGTCTGCGCGTCCTCGAAGACCTGCTCGGACAGGCGCGCCGTTTCATTGGCGTTGGCGTCGACCTGGCCGATGGCGGCGTCCATCTGGCTGATGGCGGAGGAGGTGTCCTCCGTGGACGCGGAGAGGTCCTCGATGTTCTTGGCCACCTCCTTGATGGAGTACGTCATCTGCTCGATGGCGCTGGTGGTCTCCTCCACGCTGGCGGCCATGGCCTGGACGTTCTCCGCCACCTCGTCGTTGGTGGCGGCCATCTCCATGATGGAGGAGCTGCTCTCCTCAGCGCTCTGGTAGAGGACCTCCACGTTCTCCGCGATGCCGCGCAAGGAGGCCATCATCTCCACCATGGAGGAGGACGTCTCCTCCACGCGCGACTGCACGGTGCCCGCGCCGGAGGACACGGTGGTGCCGGTGCGGTGGATCTGCTCGATGACGCCGGCCACCACGTCGGACACGCCGCGCACGCGGCCCAGCGTGTCGCGCCAGGACTGGGCCATGCGGTTGAGGGCTTCGGCCAGCTGGCCCAGCTCGTCCTTGCTGTTGCGCACCTCCGCGCGGCCGGTGAGGTCGGCCTCCGCCAGCTTGCGCGCCATGGACATCATCGCGTCCAGCGGGTGGAGGATGAACGCGCGCGAGATGAGGAACGCCGTCAGCAGGAACAGCACCAGGCCCACGGCGAAGGCCAGCAGCACCGTGTGGCGCAGGGCCGTGAGCACCCCGTTCAGCTGGGAGTCGTTCACCACCACCATGACCTCGCCGGGCACGCCGCCCGCGAGCGTCACGGGTTCGGACACCGCCCAGGCGGTATCGGACAACTCCGTCTTGTCCAGCGGCGGGAGGGGGCGGACGGAGAGGCGCTTCTCCAGGCCCGTCCTGAACCATTCCGGCGGCGGCGCAGGGAACGTGGCGCGAGGCACGCCCTGGGCGTCCACCACCGCGACGACGCTGAAGTCGTCGTCCAGCGGGTAGAGCCCCTCCAGGCTGGGGACCGGTTGGGTGGCCGCCTGTCTTTCGACCAGGACCTTCACCTCCCGGGCCTTGGCCTGAGCGTGCAGCGCCATGCGCTCCCTCAGGTGGTTGGCCACCTGGAGGGGAACGACGAAGAAGAGCGCTCCCAGGATGACGGCCAGCGCGAGGCCGAACGAACCCAGGAGGATGCCCCGGAGACCGGGTTTCTTGAGGCGACGTGGCAAGGCCGGCCCACTGTAGGGAGGGTGGCCCGTCCGGGCAAGGAACGGACTTCCCCGCCTGCCAGGGCCGGACGCTGGGTTCCCGGGGGCAGGATGCGTAAGGTCCAGGGGATGACCGCGACGCTGCTGCTCACCGACCCGCTCTTCCTCCAGCACGACGCGGGTGAGGGCCACCCCGAGTCGCCCGCCCGCCTGCGGCGCATCCTCCAGGTGCTGGCGCGCAACCCCGTCGCGGGCACGGTGAT
The DNA here is from genome assembly GCF_036245865.1 of Corallococcus caeni. Lineage (NCBI taxonomy): Bacteria > Pseudomonadati > Myxococcota > Myxococcia > Myxococcales > Myxococcaceae > Corallococcus > Corallococcus caeni. Next base: position 1,780,931 of record NZ_BTTW01000001.1, read on the forward strand.
GGCCCAGCCCCGCTCCGCCACGGACGCGGAGATTCTAGCGGTGCACACCCCGGCGCACCTGGACGCGATGGAGAAGCTGGGGGGCCGCTTCGAGCGGATCGACGAGGACACGGCGGTGTCGCCGGACAGCCTGGACGCGGCCCGGCTGGCGGCGGGCGCGGCGGTGCAGTCCGTGGAGGCGGTGATGGCGGGGCGCGCGAGGAACGCGTTCGCGCTGGTGCGGCCGCCGGGCCACCACGCGGAGCCGGGCCGGGCGATGGGCTTCTGCCTCTACAACAACGTCGCCATCGCGGCGGAGGCCGGACGGCGGCTGGGGGCCGAGCGCGTGCTGGTGCTGGACTGGGACGTGCACCACGGCAACGGCACGCAGGCGGCGTTCTGGGGGCGGCGGGACGTGCTCTACCAGTCGGTGCACCAGTTCCCCTACTACCCGGGCAGCGGCGCGGCGCCGGAGGTGGGCCGGGGTGAGGGCCAGGGCTTCACGGTCAACTGCGGCCTGCCGGGCGGCAACACGGACGCGGACTACGGGATGATCTTCGAGGAGCTGCTGCTGCCGGTGGCGCAGGCGTACCGGCCGGACCTGATGCTGGTGTCCGCGGGGTTCGACCCGCACCGCGCGGATCCGATTGGCGGCATGGACGTCACCGAGCGCGGCTTCGCGGCGATGTGCACCGCCGTGCGCAAGCTGGCGGAGGAGGTCTCCGGCGGCAAGCTGGTGCTGGTGCTGGAGGGCGGCTATTCGCTGGAGGGGCTGTCGAACTCCGTGCACGCGTGCATCGAGGTGCTGGCGGGAAGGGATGACAGCTTCGCGTCCGGCGCCACCAACGCGGACGCGAGGGAGGCACTGGCCGCGAGCCGCGAAGCGCTCAAGCCGTACTGGGCCAGCGTGCGCTGACGGGGCGTTTCAGTACAGCCTGCCGCTGTCCAGGGTGATGCCGGACAGCTCCACCAGGAACGCGCCCAGGTCATGGATGGGGCGCGCGGGTCCTTCCGGGTCCGGGCTGTGGATGCTCAACACCCGGTAGCGCCCTTCCCGGCCTCCTTCGAACAGCCACTCCGACCCGTCGAGGTACGCAACGGGGCGGGGAGTGAAGAAGCGGTCCATGGACCAGAAGCGGGCCGCCTCCAGATGCTGTCGCACGGCCTGCCACTGGGTGGGCGTGAGCAGGATGCGTCGGTCGACGGTCAACGTCCCTTCCTCCATGCCGGACACCTTCACGTGCAGGGAGTGGAGAGGGCCCAGGTGTTCGATGCGGATGACAAAGGACTCACGGGTTGAGGGGATCCACGTGAAGCGGTAGACCTCGACGCCGGGTGCCAGGGGCAGCAGCGGCCCTTCCTTCAAGGCCCGCAGCATGCCGGAGCACCAGCAGCGCCTGCTCTCCTGTCCACGCGCATCGTTGAACTCCGCCTCCAGCCAGGGCAACAGCGTCAGGGCGAAAGCTCCTCGCGGAAAGACATCGGGCAGGTGAGCCGGCCACTCGGTGCGGCAGGGTCCACTGCTCGGGAAGCCGTCTTCAATGAACCCCAGGGGCGGATCCGCTGGCGGTCGAACCGTGGCGCAGGCTCCGAGCAGCAACAGCAGTCCGCGAGCAGCGATGGCGGATGTCTTCAAGCCCCCTCCTGGCATGCCGCATACCGCATCCACATCAGGTGCAGCCTACTCCATCACCGGACGGGCTCCGTTGGCTGGCTCCTGACGGAAAACGGCTCCGCACGGAACAGCACCGTCTTCAGCGTTGCCTCCAAGAGGTGCTCCGCGTCCGGGACGGGTTCATTCCACCGCGCCGCCACCATGCCGTCCGGTCGCACGAGGCAGGCACCACCGTCCCCTACCCCATACGCGTGCTGCCAGCCGTAGACCACGTGGACCCGCAGCGGCACGAGCTCCGCGCTGCGCCACGCCTCACTCCCCGCGAGCAGGACGAAGCCATTCCCAAGCAGGTCCAGCGTCGACTTGCGCCCGTCCGGTCCATCCAGCCACACGTGCGGCGCGCGCGTGCCGGGCTCGCCCGTGGGGACAAACGTCTTCGGCAACGGTGGCCCTTCACCGTAGCGGTAGCCGAGGGTGACAGCATCGTCGTCGACGAGGACCGCGTCCGCCGGAAGCTCCTGCTTCGCCATCTTCAGCGCGAGCAGCGCGGCCTGGTTCGCGGTGGCAGCCGCCACGGGCCGTCGCTCGGCGTCGTAGGTCTCCAGCAGCGCGGGCCCCGCGTGGCCGTTCAGCACTGCGGCCAGCTTCCAGGCCAGGTTCGCCGCGTCGTGGATGCCGGTGTTGGCGCCAAAGCCTCCCGTGGGTGGCATCTGGTGCGCGGCGTCCCCCGCGAGGAAGACACGGCCCGAACCGAAGCGCTCCGCGACCCGCTCCGCCGCCTCCCACACGAACGTTCCGTGGAACGTGGGCGTCAGGTCCGGAATGCCCGTGACGGTGCGCAGTCGCTGTGTCCACCGGGCCTCCGTGAAGTCATCGGCCGTCTCACGGGCCAAGTCGAGCCGGGTCGCGTGGATCCACCGGTCCCTCACGTCCGTGGCCGCGATGACGCCGCCCACCTCCGGATGCGTGAGCACCGCGAAGCCCAGCGGCACCTCCCGCTGCACAGGCGAGAGGTCGGCCTCGAAGAGCGTGGAGATGTTGTGGCCAAAGGAGCCCCGTCCTCGCTGTGAGATGCCCAGCGCCTCACGCACCGGACTGCGCACCCCATCCGCGCCAATCAGATACGTCGCCTGCACGGTGGACACCGTGCCCGTGTCGCGGTCGAGCACCGTGGCCCGTACTCCCTGCGCATCCTGCGTGAAGCCCGTCAGCTCGTGACGGAAGCACACCTCCACGTCCTGGCTCCTCACGGCCTTCAAGAGGATGGGCTCCAGCCGATCCTGCCCCAGGAAGACGAACGGACACGGGCTGAGGTCCATCCGCTGCGTGGAGACCGTCCGCGTCTTCCACGAATGCACCGGCCCCGCGAGAGTGACGGCCACCAGCTCTCCGACGACCGTGCCCTCGGGAACCGCCCCGGCCTGCTCCACGTCTTCTCTGGCGCACGTGGACCGCAACAACTCCACCGTGCGCGCGTGGAAGCCGCGTGCCCGCGGATGGAGCGACGTGCCCGCGTGCTTCTCGATGATCAGCGCGCGCACGCCCTGGTGGGCGAGGAACAACGCGGTCGACAGCCCCACGAGGCCGCCTCCGACGATGAGCACGGGGACCTGACGCACCTGCGAGGGATGGGCTTGCATGCCCGGAGATATAGCGCCCGGCCGCAACCCGGTCCTGGCGCAACGGGTGGTCCATCCGGCGAATCGTGACGCGCGGACCCAGCGGGCCCTGGAGCGCATCGTGATGGAGGACGCGGACGCCCTGCGCACGGAGGACCTGGCGGAAGTCGCTGGCCTGTGCCGCGCCCCCTCCCTGCGGGCCTCCCGCGCCAGCATGGGCGAAAGCCCCACCCGGTCCCCCCAAGGCTACCGGCAGGAGCGCGCGGCGGAGCGGCTCCGCCAGGGCCAGGCCGGGTCCGTGATGGCGACCGCGCGCATGTGCGGCTTCGAAGACCTGGCCGCTTCGCCCGGGTCTTCCGTTCCCGCTTCGGCTGCGCGCCCCGCGAGTACCGCGCGCCATGGACGAGAAGGCCGCCAGGAGTTCGTCAACCCATCCTGCCTCGAAGTTCTCCGCGAGGCCCCGCACCTCGCGGAGCGGTGGTGGGCCCGACGGTGTGCATGAACGACGCCAAGGCGAGTCCACGTGCAGCGGCGCCCTGCCGGGAGCGCCCTCTCCAAACCTGTCCGACAGTCGGACAGGTTCGCGCCGCCTGGCGCCCCAGGACGGGCTGGCCGCGCATCCATGTCAGACCCCCGTGGTTTGGTGCACGAGGCTTGGGCGAGGAGGGCGACGGTGATGGTGCGGGTGGGACTCGTGGCGTACGTGGAGGAGCAACTCGAGCGCGCGATTGCGCTGGGGATGCTGCCGAGGGGACAGTTCGGCTCGGAAGAGAAGCTGGCGCGTGAGTTTGGGTGCTGCCGGGGCACCGTGCGGGAGGCGCTGCGGCGGCTGGCGGCGCGAGGGCTGGTGGTGCAGCGCTCCGGACGCAAGACGCGCGCGGTGGCGCTGGATGAGTCGCTGACGCTGGAGAACCTGGGCCTGGCGCTGCATGACGAACGCCGCCCGGAGTGCCGTCGGCTGCTGGAGGGCTTCTTCAGCCTCAAGCGGCAGGTGCTGGTGGAGCTCCTGGCCGACTGCTGCACGAGGGCCTCCGACGCGGCCCTGGGCCAGTTGGAGGACGCCTGCTTCTGGCTTTCGGACGCGGCGCGCTGGAATCCTGGCGAGCGCTGCGCACAGTGGGAGTTCGAGTTGCTGCGGCTCGCGGCCCGGGCTGCGGAGCGTCCAGGGCACCTGCTCCTCATCCAGTCACTGCAGCGGGCTTTACGGGGCAACGCGACCCGGCTGCTGTCCCTCATGGGCGGCGAGACGCTGCGCCAGTGGGTCTTCTGCGCGATAGAGGCCCTGCGAAATCGCGACGCGCGGGCGCTCCAGCACGAGCTACCGGCGCTGCTGAAGGCGTGCGATGAGCGCGTGCTGGAGGACTTCGCCCCCGTCCCCCAGGAGCAGGAGTCCCCCGAGGCCGAGTGCCCCCCGGAGTGCCTCCCTGACGTCCCCGCTTCAGCCTCCGCGCAGGACGATGCGCCCGCCGCGGGCCCATGCGTGGAGGAGCGTGGCCCTGACCACCTCGCGCCAGCCGCCGGGGCAACGGGAGCGCTCGGCATTGGCCCCCGCGTCCACGAGGGAGACCTTCCCGTGGAGCCGGACCGCGGGACGCCGCGGATTCCAGCCGCCCCAGGCCTTACTCCCGGCGAGCCGCAGGGTGCGTGCTCCCCTGTGGACGTGACGGGCGCGGCCCCGGGAAACATCCCCGACTGTCGAGCGGGTGGGAGCGCTTCGTCTCAGGAAGAGGAGCCGCTTGCGCGAGGAGAAGCGCAAGGCGAGCGGGCCGCCTCATGGCCCCCAGGGGCCCGTCCCCACCACGAGGACGGTGGGCAGTGCGCCTCTGACGCCTCCATGGCCCAGACGCCAGAACCCCCCGCTTCATGAGCGGCGACAGCCCTTCGTGCCCACTCGGGCCCTTGAGGCGGAGCGCCCGCGCAGATGGACCTCAGCCGCCGGACTGGCGTCCTTCGATGGCGCACAGGAGCACCGCCGCGGCGATGCCCAGGCGCCGGTCCAACTGGCGCTGCGTGTCCATGGAGAAGTCGAGGTCGATCTTCTGGATGAACGGGTTGAAGTGCTGCCGGAAGCTGAAGACCTGCGCGCCGCCCAGGGTGCCGGTGAAGGTCTGCGGGATGAGGTTGGTGAGGAAGCGCCGCACGAGCGCCAGCAGCATGCTGTCCTCCTCAATCCGCCCCACCTCCTGGCCGTCCACGTCCAGCACCAGCCACGTGTCGCGCAGCATGGAGCTCAGGGCCTTGCGGCGCAGCGCGCCCACGCGCTCGCCGGTGGCCGCGTCGGTGACGTCGTAGGTGGCGCCGAAGTCCAGGATGCTGCGCGCCTGGATGGTGATGAGCTCCTCCTGCATGTCCTCGCCGCTGTAGATGCGCAGGTCCTCCTTCAGCTTGAAGGCCTTCATCTTCGAGTAGAAGGCGACGTTGCCCGCCTCGTCGTAGATGTGGAACGCGCCGCCGAACAGCTTGAAGAACTTGCGGCGGATCATGTAGCGGGACTGGCCGAGGCGCCCGGAGGCGAGCTCGCTCCGGGGACGGGTCTGGAGGGCGGAGGACATGGCCTTCCTCCCTAGCGCGAAGCGGCACGCGGGGCCAGGGGGCTACTTGATGCCCTGCTTCGCCTTGCTCTCCGCCACGGCCTTCTGCGCGGTGGCGTGGATGTTGTCGAACTGGGCGCGGTACACGTCCGAGTGGCTCTTGCCCGTCTGCTTGTTCGCGACGTTCTGGCGCGCCCAGTAGCTGTCGAAGCTGGGGTCCGCGCCCTCCAGGCGCTTGCCGAAGCGGTCCATCTCCTTGGGCCAGCCCTGGTTGTCGATGCCGTGCTTCATCACGTCATGGTGGCGCTTGATGCCGTCGTACTCGATGCGCTCCATGCTCTTGGCGAAGTTCTCGCGCCGGGCGTTCAGGTCCCCGCCGAAGGCCGGCTTGCCCAGCACGGCGTTGAGCTCGTTCTGGAAGGCATCGCTGGTGACCTTGCTGAACTTCTTCTGCTGCGCGGCGTTGGTGGCCTCGAAGGCCATGACGCTGGCGCGCTTGGGGCCCGTGAGGTCCGGCCGCAGGCCGATCTGGTTGTCCTTCTTGTAGAACATGCCGCCATGGACCTGGTCCTTGGTGACGACGTTGACGGGCTTGCCGTCGGACGCCTTCGCGGCGTCGTCCACCAGCGCCGCGTACTTCGGGTTCTTCAGCATCTCCTCGTGGGCCATCTTGTCGTAGACGGCATGCATCGAGGGGTCCGTGGGCGGCTTCTGGACCGGCGGCTGCTGCACGGTGTTGGGCCCCTGGGTCCGCTGCTTCTTCTGCGGCGGCCCCTCCACCTCCGGCTTTCGGATGGACGAGGTGAGGTCGTCGTGCTTGCGCTTCACCGGAAGCGACGGGCCTGAGCTGAACTTGGAGATTCCGCGGGGCATGGGGGCGCTCCTGAGGGGAGGGGCTGGAGGAACTGGAAGCGCAGGATAACGCCCGCCATGGCCCGGTGAACACGCCGCGTCACGCACGGCGTGTCCGAACTTCAAACATCCATCAGTAGCAGAGGTAGTTGTCGTACCAGTCGTGGGGATCCGCACTCTCATGGATGAGCGTGCACTGCTTGCCCTCGATGGGGCCAGCCGGCGACCAGGAGAACTGCAGCGGGCTGCTGGTGGGCACGCAGAGGTAGTTATCATTCCACGTGTGCCCCGCGGGCTCTGACGACTCGTAGATTTGCGTGCAGCGCATGCCGGCGATGGGGCCCGCGCTGCTCCACTGGATGCCGTAGTCCACGGTGGAGCACAGGAAGTTGTCGTTCCACGTATTGGGATCCGCCGCCTCATGCACCTGGGTGCAGTAGCGGCCGGCGATGGGGCCCGCGCCGGACCAGGACAGGGCCGGCGTTGCCTGGAGGCTCAGGATGGCCTGGCGCAGATTGGGCAGTCGGCCGATGTTGCGCGCATCCGCCGCCTGCGCCGTGCCCGTAGAGGCCAGCAGGCTGCGCAGATATCGCGGTTCCAGGGGATCAGACCCGCGCGCACGCGCCACGCCCTGGAGGCTCAGCGCCGAGCCGGTGACGATGGGCGACGCGCTGGACGTGCCGCTGAAGGTGCCCGTGTAGTACTGGTCCTCGCCGTAGGCGGAGCCGAACAGGTCGCCGTAGCCCATGGACGCCACGCTCTCACCCCAGCCGTGCACGTCCACGCGCGAGCCGAAGTTCGTCCAGCACATGGGGACGCGCGTGGTGGCGGTGCTCGCGCCCACCACGATGGCGCCCGAGTCGCGTACGCCGCGGTTGAAGGCGCCGCCGTACGCGGCCTCGTCCAGGTTGGCGCTGCCGTTGCCCGCCGCCTCCACCACGGTGACGCCGTTGGCGGTGGCCGTGGCGATGGCGTCGTAGTTGGCCTGCCAGTACTCCATCGCGATGTAGTTGCACTGGCCCTGGTTGCAGGTACAGGGCGTGCTGTCCGCCGGCCCCTGCGCGTGCAGTTCAATCAGGATGACGCCGCCACGTCCCACCGCCGACGCCGCGTTGGCGATGGCGGCGGCGGTGCCCTGCGAGGCCGCCGACACGCCCACCGTCGCGCCGTGCGCGATGCCCGTCACGCCATAGCCGTTGGCCGTGCCCACGATTTCACCCAGCACCGCGGTGCCGTGGTTGCGCCAGCCCAGGTCGTTGTACTGCGCGCCCAGCTGGGTGAAGAGGCCCGGCATGTCCTCGTGCGTGGTGCGCCAGCCGCCCTCGATGTCCACGAAGCGGATGCCCGCGCCGTTGCCACCGGCCACGCCCCAGGCATAGCGCGCGTCCACGCCGCTGGGGGCCGCGTTGAGGTAGCCCTGGTTGCCCTCGTACAGCGGCGTCGTGGGGGCGATGTCCGCGGCGGCGAGCAGGCTCCGCAGCGCGGGCTCCATGCCGAAGTTCACCATGGCGGGCTCCGCGGGAGGCTCCGCGTACGCCACCTCCACGCTGTCCAGCGCGTTGAGCGCGGCGACGAGCTCCGCCACGCGCTCCGAGGTGGTGCCCGGCACGAGCGGCACCGCGTAGTACAGGTCGAGGTCCGCCAGCTGGCGGCCGCTCTCGGACTCGCCCAGCACCTTGCGGGCCTCCAGCGAGGCCTCGTCGTCGGTGAAGAGGCGACGGAGGGAGGAGGCCCGCGGCGCGCGCTCCAGCAGGGCCTGCGCGGCCTTCACGTCACCGTCGAGCCGGGCCTCGGAGAGCCCCCGCCCGGCGAGCAGCGAGCGCTCGGCCCCGGAGCGCTCCGCCGCGAGCGCGCGCAGCGCATTGCCCCGCAGGCGCACGCGGCTGCCCTCGTGGAACTTCACCACCAGGCGCTCCACGGGCGTGCCCGACGGCAGCGCCTTCTGGAGGCGCTTGTCGGCGGCGACGCGGGGCAGCGGCTCCTGCGATGCGGCGAAGGCGGTGGTGCACAGCGTGAGCCCGACGAGCGCGCCCGTCAGGCGGGATGCGAAACGTGAAGGAGACATCCGGTTCTCCCGGTGTGGAAGGGAACGTCCTCGACGCAGTCACCGGGCCCGGTGCCCCGTGACTCCGTCAGCCCTCCACCCTAGAATACCGGTCTGACAAGAAATACGGCTAAAGCCCGCCCAGGCCTCAGGACCCGCGCGGCTTCGCGTCCTGGAACGCGCTCATCTGCGCGGCCAGCGCGCGCTGGAACGCGGGCCGTGCCTCGCAGCGTTCCTTGTAGGCCTTGAGCGTGGGATGGGCGTCGAGCACGTCGGTGTGCCGCAGGATGCGCAGCACCGTGGTCATCATCAGGTCGCCCACGGTGAAGCGCTCCTCCAGGTACTGGCGGTCTCCCAGCCACGTGGCCAGTTCGCCCAGGCGCTGGTGGATGCGCTTCACCACGTCGGGCCGGTGGAGCCCGGCCCACTCTGCGTCCGGGACGAAGAGGTCGATCTCCGCGAGCTGCTGGATGTGGATCTCCAGCGAGTTCAGCGCCGCGAACAACCACGAGAGCGCCCGCGCCCGGCCCGACTCATCCGTGGGGAGCAGCACGTCGCTGTTCAACGCCAAGTGCACCAGGATGGCGCCCGACTCGAAGAGGGACAGGCCGTCGTCCTCGAACACGGGCACCTGCCCGAAGGGCTGCTGCATGCGGTAGTCGGCCGACCGCTGGACGTCGCCATCGATGAGCCTCGCCTGATACGGCAGGCCCGCCTCCTCCAGCGCCCACCGCACCCGGAGGTCTCGCACCAGGCCCTGCGCGAACGGTGGCACCCACTTGAAAGCACTGACGGTGATCATGCCCGGCAGCCTCTCGTCACTCGGGCAGGCATGACCAGCGTCATCTGAAACGCATGTCCGCCCGGATGCCCCTGCCCGGAGGACGATGCCCGTGTCGTGCCGGGTGGACATCTCGTGCGCATGGGAGACGAAGCGCGCCGCGGCGCCGCACGGAGCCACACCTCGTGGCCCACCCGCGTCAGCCCGTTCCTTGGCTCCCTGCGCGGCTATGACAGGGCGCGCCTGAAGAAGGACCTGGTGGGCGCGCTCACGGTGACGGCGCTGCACATCCCGGAGGGCATGGCCTACGCGCAGCTCGCGGGGCTGCCTCCGCAGGCGGCGCTGTACTCCACTCCGGCGGCGCTGGCGCTCTACGCGCTGTTCGGCAGCTCGCGGCAGCTCATCATCGCGGTGTCCGCCAGCGTGTCGGTGCTCTCCGCCGCCACGGTGGGCGCCGTGGCACAGCAGGGCACTCCACGCTTCGTGGCGCTCACGGCCGCGCTGGCCCTGATGGCGGGTGCCGTGGCCGTGCTGGCGGGCGTGCTGAAGCTGGGGCGCGTGGCGCAGTTCTTCTCCACCTCCGTGCTGAGCGGCTTCGTGTTCGGGCTGGCGCTCATCATCGCCATCAAGCAGGTGCCCAAGCTCCTGGGCATCCAGGGCGCGAAGGGCGGCTTCTTCGAGCGGCTGGGCTTCATCCTCTCCCACCTGGGACAGACGCATCCGCTGACGCTCGCCGTGGGGGCGGCGAGCATCGCGGCGCTGCTCCTGCTGGGACGGCTGTCCCGGCGCGTCCCGGCGTCGCTCGCGGTGCTGGTGCTGGGTCGCTGCTGCGCCTGGACGCGCAGGGCGTGGCCATCGTGGGGCCCATCCCCGCGGGCCTGGTGCCGCCCCAGCTCCCGGAAGTGGGGATGAAGGACCTGCTCCCGTTGTTGCCGGGCGCGTGCGGCATCGTGCTGGTGGCGTTCGCGGAGGCCATTGGCCCGGCGCGCATGTTCGCCGCGAAGCACGGCTACGAGGTGGACCCCGACCGGGAGCTGGTGGGCCTGGGCGCCGCGAACCTGGGCGGCGGGCTCTTCCGGGGCTTCGGCATGGGGTGCAGCCGGTCCAAGTCCGCCGCGAATGATCAGGCGGGGGCCACCACGCAGGTGTCCTCGCTGGTGACGGCGGGGCTGACGCTGCTGGTGGCCTTGTTCCTCACGGGCCTGTTCCGCGCGCTGCCAGAGGCCACGCTGGGCGCCATCGTGGTGGTGGCCATCCTGGGGATGATGGACGTGAAGGCGCTGGCGCGGCTGGCCCGCCTGCGCCGCGCGGACTTCCTGGGCGCGGCGGTGGCGCTGGCGGCGGTGCTGGCCTTCGACGTGCTGCCCGGCCTGCTCATCGCGGTGGGCGTGTCGCTGTTCCTCACCGTCTACCGCGCCAGCCAGCCGCGCCTGAGCGAGCTGGGGCGGGTGCCCGGGACGCTGGACCTGGTGGCCACGCACCGCGAGTCCTCCGCCATCACCCTGCCCGGCCTGCTCGTCATCCGGCCGGAGGAAGGCCTCTTCTTCGCCAACGCGACGGCGCTGCGGGACGCGGTGCTCGCCCTCGTGCGTGACGCGAAGGTGCCGGTGCGCGAGGTGCTGCTGGACCTGGAGCTGACGGAGGACCTGGACGTGCCGGGGGCGGACATGCTGGCGGGCCTGCACGAGGACCTGTCGCACCGGGGCATCACCCTGGCCCTCGCCCGCGTGCACGCGCCGACGCTCCGGTTGCTGGAGCGCACCGGAGCGCTGGCGAAGGTGGAGCGGCGCAACGTGCATCCCCAGGTGAGCACGGGCGTGGAGTCCTGGATGGCGCGGCACGAGTCCCAGACGTGGCAGGAGTGGCGCCTCATCCAGGACGGGCTGTACCTGGTGCGCTCGCGCGTGGACGAGGCGGGCGCGGCGCTGCACGGCGAGGAGCGCTACCGGCAGGAGGACCTCCTCATCCGGCTGGATGAAGCGGACAGGCGCATGCGGGAGCTGTTGCGGAAGCTGCCGCATCCCCCGACCGATGAGGACTCGCGGGGGTCCACGCACTGAGGCCGGCGCGCGTCACGCGGGAGGCCGGACCTGCCTCCCGAGCCCCCGCCCGCCCCCGGCCACCGGAACGATGTCCGGACCGGGCCCCCGTGGGCACCTCGTGCCCAGGAGGTGGCGAATGGCAAGCAAGGCGAAGCCCTCGGGCAACGGACACGGCAAGCAGGCGAAGCAGCCCAACATCCTGGTCATCTGGGGAGATGACATCGGCTTCTGGAACATCAGCGCCTACAACCAGGGGATGATGGGCTACCGCACGCCCAACATCGACCGCATCGCGAAGGAAGGCGCGCTGATGACGGACTGCTACGGCCAGCAGAGCTGCACCGCGGGCCGCGCGGCGTTCATCACGGGCATGAACCCGCTGCGCACGGGGCTCACCACCATTGGCATGCCGGGCGCGAAGTACGGCCTGCAGGACTCCGACCCCACCATCGCGGAGATGCTCAAGCCGCTGGGCTACACCTGCGGCCAGTTCGGCAAGAACCACCTGGGCGACTCCAATCCCTACCTGCCCACGAACCACGGCTTCGACGAGTTCTTCGGCAACCTCTACCACCTGAACGCGGAGTGCGAGCCGGAGTGCCCCGACTACCCGAAGGATCCGGCCTTCAAGGCGCGCTTCGGGCCTCGCGGCGTGCTGCACAGCTGGGCCACGGACCGCCAGGACGTCACCGAGGATCCGCGCTGGGGCGTCGTGGGCAGGCAGCGCATCGAGGACACCGGCCCGCTCACCAAGAAGCGCATGGAGACGGTGGACGGCGAGTTCCTGAAGGAGGCGCTGGACTTCATGGAGCGCGCGGTGAAGGACGGCAAGCCGTTCTTCCTCTGGCACAACACCACGCGCACCCACGTCTTCACCTACCTCCAGGAGAAGTACCGCAACGTCACGGGCTATGGCCTCTACGCGGACGCGATGCGGGAACTGGACGACATCGTCGGGGCGTTGCTGGCCAAGCTGGACGAGTTGGGCATCGCGGACAACACCCTGGTGGTGTTCTCCACCGACAACGGCGTGGAGAAGATGGGCTGGCCGGACGGCGGCAACAGCCCGTTCCGCGGGGAGAAGGGGTCGACGTGGGAGGGCGGCGTGCGGGTGCCGTGCGCGGTGCGCTGGCCGGGCGTGGTGGAGCCGGGGCGCGTCATCAACGACATCTTCGCGCACGAGGACTGGATGCCCACGCTGGTGGCGGCGGCGGGCGGCCCCACGGACCTCGCGGAGAAGTGCAAGCAGGGCTACAAGGTGGGGGACAAGACCTTCAAGGTCTACCTGGACGGGTACGACCAGCGGGGGCTGCTGGCGGGCACGGAGGAGGGGCGCCGGCACGAATTCATCTACGTGCTCGACAGCGGCAACCTCGCGGCGGTCCGGTACAAGGACTGGAAGATCATCTTCAGCTACCAGGACGGCGAAGGCCCGGACATGTGGTTCAGCGGCAAGCGCTTCAACCCGGCGTGGCCCTACCTCATCAACCTGCGCTCGGATCCGTTCGAGTACGCGACGCACTCCGGTCTCTACACGCAGTGGTACGGCGAGCGCATGTTCACCTTCGTCCCCGCGCAGATGCTGGTGAAGCAGTTCGCGGAGAGCCTCATCGAGTTCCTGCCCAGCCAGGCCCCGGGCAGCCTGAGCATCGGGCCGATGAAGGAGCGCGTGAAACAGAAGATGGCGGAGGCGAGGAAGCAGAAGGAGGAGCCCAGCGTCAGCGACCAGGTCATGTCCCTGGCCAACGAGGTGGAGCAGTTCATCCAGCGCTTCCAGCAATCCCATACGTAGCCCACCGGGCCCGTCGGGCCGTGGGGCGTCCATTCCTCCACTGCCCGACACCCGCCCCGGCCCCCGGTGCGAGTGTCATTCGGGGCGCCGGGCCGGATGTTCTCCGTTGGAGGACTTCCCGCCATGCACCGCAACGACAGCCGCGACGCCACGCCCGACGCGGAGCCCACCGACACCGCCGCGCGCCCGGGCCGCGCTCCGTTCCCGGACATGGTGTGGGTTCCCGGCGGCACGTACTGGATGGGCTCCGATCATCACTATCCCGAAGAAGCCCCCGCGCATCAGGTCACCGTCTCCGGCTTCTGGATGGACCGCTTCACCGTGACGAACGAACAGTTCGCCCGCTTCGTCGAAGCCACCGGCTACGTCACCGTCGCGCAGCGCCCGCTCAATCCCGCGGACTACCCCGGCGCCACGCCGGACTCGCTCGTCCCCGGCTCGCTCGTGTTCCAGAAGGCCCGGGGCCCCGTGGACCTGGGCAACGTGACCAACTGGTGGAGCTACGTCCCCGACGCCTGCTGGAAGCACCCCGAAGGGCGCCGCTCCTCCGTGAAGCACCGCCGCGACCACCCCGTCGTCCACATCGCCTTCGAGGACGCGGAGGCCTACGCCACCTGGGCCGGCAAGGCCCTCCCCACCGAGGCGGAGTGGGAGCGCGCCGCGCGCGGCGGCCTGGACCGCAACGAGTTCTGCTGGGGCAATGACTTCACCCCCAACGGCGAACACCTGGCCAACACCTGGCAGGGCTACTTCCCGTGGCAGAACCTCCGCGAGGACGGCCACGAGGGCACCTGCCCCGTCGGCGCCTTTCCTCCCAATGGCTATGGCCTCCATGAGATGGCTGGCAACGTCTGGGAATGGACCACCGACTGGTACCAGGAGCGCCACCAGGGAAACAAAGGCAAGGCGTGCTGCATCCCCGTCAACCCGCGAGGCCCCGCCACGGCCCAGGGCAGCCAGGCCCCCTCCACGCCCGCCGTCACCCTCCCGCGCCGCGTCCTCAAGGGCGGCAGCCACCTGTGCGCGCCCAACTACTGCCGCCGCTACCGGCCCGCGGCGCGCTCGCCCCAGGCCGTGGACAGCGGCGCCAGCCACATCGGCTTCCGCTGCATCGTGCGCCCGTAGCCGCGACCTGCGGCAAGCAGGAAGGTGACGCGGATGGCGGACGCAGAGGCACTTCCTGGAGCCAGGGGGCGGCCGGGGAGGCACGGGCAGGCTCGACGACCGCGTGAGGGCCCGTCCCTCCGTTGGTGGCTCCAACACCGGCTGTGGATTCCACCCGCCGTGGGGGCTGCCCTGGGAGCCTGCCTGGGCGTTCTCTTCGTGACGCCATCGCCCACCGTGGCCAGGGTGCTGAGCGGGCTCGCCTGGAATGCCACGGCCGCCGAGGCGCGCGGCATGCTCTCCGCGGTGCTGGGCGTCGCGCTGACCTCGCTGAGCATCGTGCTCTCCCTGTCCATGCTCGTGGTGCAGAGCGCGGCGGGGCAGTACTCGCCGCGCCTGCTGCGCCTGTATCTCCACAGCGCGGGCATCCGCGTGGTCATCCCGGTGTTCGTCGCCACGAGCGTCTTCTGCGTGGTGGCGGCGCAAGCGTTCGGCTTCGTCTCGGAGCTCGAGCGCGCACCGCGGCCCGCGCTCTCGCTGGCCATGCTGCTGCTCATCGCCTGTGAGGGCGCGCTCGTCTTCCAGGTGCTCCAGACGCTTCAGTTGATGCGGGTGGAGAACCTGGTCAGGCAGGTGCGCCACGGCACGCTGGCCGCCGCGCGAAGGCTCGAACGGTTCCGGTCGGCGGATCTCGAGGTGCCCGCTCCGCCCCGCGCTCGCACGGAAGCCCCGGGGAAGGTCTGGCCGATCCGGGTCCAGGAGGACGGCTTCATCGCCTCCGTCGACGCGAAGGCGCTTCTGGAGGTGGCGACGGCGAATCAACTCACCCTCCACCTGGAGCGAGCCGTGGGCGAGCCGGTGATTCAAGGCGAGGAGGTGGGCTGGTTCGAGGCCCCGGCACGCGGTCCCGCCCCACGGCACGAGCACATCGCGGCCCGACTGCGCGGCGCCATCCACCTGGACCGCTGGCGGGATGCGGACCGGGACGTCGCCCTGGGAGTGCGTCAGCTGGTGGATGTGGCCATCAAGGCGCTCTCCCCCGGCATCAATGATCCGTACACCGCGGTGGAGGCGGTGGACCAGCTGACCTTCCTGCTGTGCGAACTGAGCCGGATGCACCTGGGGCCCCGCGTGCTCGCGGACGCCTCCGGGGCCCCTCGCGTGTTCCTGCGCGGCCCCGGGTTGCGGGACTACCTGGCGTTGGCCACGGACCAGATCCTCCGCTATGGCGCCGCCGAACCCGCCGTGGTGCTCCGGCTCCTGCGGCTGGCCGCCGCCGTGGGCCAGCGCGCGCGGGAGCCGGAGGACCGGCGCGCGGCGCGGGAGCTGCTCCACTCCATCCTGACCGTCGCCGAGCCAGCGCGGGCAGGCGCTCCGGACGCCTCCGTCCTTCGCCGTCACGCGGAGGCGCTGGAGCAGGCGCTCGGCGGTGGGCCCTGGCCTCCGCTTCCAGCCATCGGCTTCTGACGCCTTCCGGCCTGGAGGTTCGTTGCGAGACGCCAGTGGGTCCACCGCCGCATCGCGCGCCCGCGGCGGCTACGCGCCGCCGGCGCTGGGAGGGACGGCCGGGGCTCGCTCCACGGAGATGCGCGGCGGCACCACCACCGTCGCGAACACCACCCCCAGCACCAGCTGCAGCGCCACCAGCAGCACGTTGAACGGCCGGGCTTCCTCCACGCCCGGGCGGCCCGCGCCGAGCAGCGCGAGGATGGTCTCCGTGCCGATGAAGCCCGGCGCGAGCTGCAACATGCCCGGCAGGATGACCGTCATGGGCATCCGCTGCTTCCCTCGCCCGTAGAGCAGCCCCACCACCCCCAGCACGAACGCGGCCACCAGCGGGCTGCCCGGATCCCCCAGCAGCACCTTCGTCACCGCCTGCGCCCCGTAGGCCGTCAGCACCCCGACGACAATCCACGCCACGTCGCGCGGCCGCCCCGACATGCACACCGTCAGCGCCACGCCCCCCACCGCGACCAGGAGGACCGTGAGCAGGGGCGGCAGCGCGTGCGGCGCGAAGTGCGGCGGCAGCGCCCAGAAGAAGCCCCACAGCGTCCCCGCCGCCGCGAAGCCCACGCCCAGCATCAGGAAGCGCAGGAGCCCGTACGCCAACCGGGGCAGCCCCGCCTCCACCGCCTCCATGGCCAGCTCCAGCGAGCCCAGCGTCACCACCATCGCGGGCACCAGCAGCGTCGCCCCGCCGAACAGCGCCCGCACCGCGTTGAAGGGCGGCAGGAGGAACGTGAACCCCAACGCCACCCACGTCCCCAGGAACGCGGCCAGGAAGCTCTTCAAGAGGTCCAACCGCTGCGAGTGCATCGTGCCGAAGTGGATGGCGCCCGCGACGACGCCCACGAAGAAGGCCACGAGCAGCTCCAGCCAGCCCCCGCCCACCCGCGCCGCCACCGCCACGCCATAGACGCCGTACGCCAGGAACACGAGCCACTCCGGGTAGGGCGCGCGCGTGGTCAGGATGCGGTCCAGCTCCGTGCGGGCCTCGGGCAGCCGCACGCGCCCTTCGGGGATGGCGTCCGCCAGCCGCAGCAGCGCCGCGGCCCGGCCCAGGTTCCAGTGCGGGTTGAAGGGCAGCCGCGCGAAGGCCACGCGCGAGTGGCTGGGGGACAGCACCTCCGTCATCGCCAGGCTCTGGAGCGTGAAGACCTCCACGTCCAGCCCCCACGCCTTCGCCGCCCGGCGCACGCGGTCCTCCACCAGCAGCGACGGCTGGTAGGCCAGGTGCAGGGCCTTCGCCAGGTCCAGCAGGAAGGCGGAGGCCGCCGCTTCGTCCAGCACGCGGTCCGCGGCGGTCATGGAGACTCCGCGTCCGGGGCCTCTTCCTCGCTGGCCTTGTCGTCCGGGCCCCGCGTGTCCTTGAAGGAGAAGCTGGCGCCCACCAGCAGCGTGACCTGGAAGTAGCGGACGTCCTGGGTGCGCATGGAGGAAGTGAGGCCCAGTTGCTGGAGCGTGTCCGCGAACCTGTCGGTCTGCTTGCTTCCCCACGCCAGGTTGCCGCCGAACGTGAAGCGCGAGCGGCCCAGGAGGAAGTGGATGCCGGAGGCGACGTGGTACAGGTCCCAGCCCCCGAGCAGCGCGTTCGTCCCCGGCGTCTGGTCCAACGCGCTGAAGTCCGTGTGCCCGCTCAGGTACGCCCGCACCCGCTCCCCCAGCGGGTGCTCGAAGCC
Source organism: Corallococcus caeni (assembly GCF_036245865.1). NCBI lineage: Bacteria > Pseudomonadati > Myxococcota > Myxococcia > Myxococcales > Myxococcaceae > Corallococcus > Corallococcus caeni. Next base: position 1,798,469 of record NZ_BTTW01000001.1, read on the forward strand.
CAGCGCCCCGTTCAGCACCGGCTTGAGCGCGAAGGCGTAGTCCCCGTCGATGACCTCCGTGGAGTCGCGCGGGGAGATGGGTTCGGTGTCCAGCAGCGTGACGGTGGAGACGCGCGCGTAGCCCTCCAGGGACGCGTACACCGTGGTCGAGCCGAAGCTGCGGCTGGCCCCGAGCGCCGCGCCCCAGGAGTTGCGGAAGTGCGCCGGCAGGTCCTCCTGGTAGTTGAACACGGGCGCGGGCGCGTTCGTGTCGAACCCCTGGGACTGGACGGCGCGCTCGAGCCCCGCGGAGCCCCGGCCCCAGAGGGCCAGGCTGGGCGTCGTCACGGCGAGCCCCACGGCCCAGGGGCCGTTCTGGTAGCTGGCGCCCACCTTCAACAACACGCGGACGTGGTCGAACTCCAGGTCCCGGCCCAGGGTCGCCAGCAGCTGCTGGCCGGCGGCACCGGAGCCCTGCGCGAGCGTCTGGAAGTTCAGCTCGTGGTGCCGGCTCGCGACGAACGGCGTCAGGCCCAGGCCCAGGTGCTTCGTGACGGGGTAGGCCCAGGAGAGGCCCGTCCAGTACTCGCTGACGGCCTGGTCCAGGCGCACGTTCGAGGACAGCAGGTCCATGCCCCGCACCCCGGCCAGGTCCGTGCCCATCCGCGTGGCGCGCGTCTGGAGGCTGTAGGCGAACCCCTGGCGCGTGAGCAGCGAGTAGGCCATCCGGGACTTGCCCAGGAACCCGAAGCGCAGCGAGCCCGCGATCAACGACGGCAGCACGTCCACGTTGGAGTCGGCCAGGCCCCTTCCCTGGCCCTGCCCGTCCTTCACGTTCACGTGCGTGTATTCGTACACGCTGCCGGTGAGCTCCAGCTCCGGCGCGCCCAGCAGCGCGAGCGCGCCGGGGTTGTAATAGACGGCGCTGATGTCCTTCGGGTCGCCCACGAAGGCGCCCCCCAGCAGCCACGCCCGGTTGCCGAACTGCCGCGTGGTGTAGTGCGCGTCCTGCGCCAGCGCCGTCACGGACATCAGCAGCCCCAGCACCGCGCCCGTCACCGCGCCACCTCGGGCCCTGGATTGGATTGGCGTCATGGCGTCAGTGCACCTGGGGTGAGGGGACGGGCTCGCCGTCCAGGGAGGTCCGCGCGCCGTCTCGCGCATCCAGGTAGGCGCGCACGGCCGCGCCCACCGTGGGAAAGAGCAGGTCCTGTCCAATCAGCGCGGCCAGCCCGGAGCGCTTCATCATCCGGCGCATCGGCGCGCGCGCCTGGGCCACGCAGAAGACGATGCCCTCCTCCGTGAGCTCGTGGTGCACCTTCGCCAGGCTCTCCGCGGCGGTGATGTCCATGTCGAACACGGAGGACGCGTCCAGCACGAACCAGCGCACCGGCTGGCGTGAGTCCGCCACCAACTGGCGCACCTGTTCGCGCAGGAAGCGGGCGTTGGCGAAGAAGAGGGGCGCGTCGAAGCGGTAGACGACGAGGCCGGGAATCGTCTCCGCGTCCGCGTGGCCCTCCACGTCGTGCCAGCCGGGCATGCCCTCGCGCTCGCCCAGGACGGCGTCATGCGGGTGCGCCGCGCGGCGGATGAGGTCCACCAGCGCCAGCGCCACCGCGATGAGGATGCCCTGGAGGATGCCCAGGAAGAGCACGCCCAGCGTCGTCACCACCGCGAGCACCGCCTCCACCGGCCGCACGCGCCAGAGCAGCAGCAGGGGCTTCACCTCCAGCAGGTACACCGCCGCGACGATGACGATGGCCCCCAGCGTCACCAGGGGCAGCTTGGAGAGCAGCGGCGTGAGGAACAGCGAGAACACCAGGACCACCGCCGCCGCGCCCACGCCGACAAGCTGCGTGCGCCCCTTCATGGACGCGTTGACCGCCGTGCGCGAGTCGCTGCCCGACACCGGGAAGCCCTGCGTGAGGCCGGTGAGCAGGTTGGCCGCCGCCTGTCCGAAGAACTCCTGGTGGGTGTCCAGCCGGTAGCCGAAGCGGTCCGCGTAGATGCGGCCCGTGAGCACGGAGCTGGCGTAGTTCACCAGCGCGAGGCTGAAGGCCGCCGGCAGGAGCGCGCGCACGTCCTGGAAGTGGAGGGCGGGCAGGCCGAAGGCGGGCGCCGACGCGGCGATGGGCCCCACCACCTTCACGCCGCCGTGCTCCAGCTGGAAGGCCCAGGCCGCCAGCGTGGTGAGCACCACCATCACCAGCGGCGCGGGCAAGCGCGGCAGGTAGCGGCGCATGGCCACCAGCGCCGCGACGATGCCCAGTCCCAAGAGGAGCGTGGGCACGTGCGTGCGGCTCACGTTCGCCGCCACCTCGTGGAGCTGCCCCGCGAACGCGTTCGACTTGCGCTCCAGCCCGAACATCCGGGCCAGCTGGCTGCCGATGATGATGAGCGCCGCGCCGTTGACGTAGCCGATGAGGATGGGCCGCGACAGGAAGTCCGCCAGCGCCCCCGCGCGGCACAGCCCGCCCAGCAGGCTCACCCCGCCCACCATCAAGGCGAGCAGCGCCGCCAGGGACGCCAGCCGCTCCGGCCCGCCGCTCCCCACCACCGGGGCCAGCGCCGTCGCGGTGAGGATGGCCGCGCTCGCCTCCGGCCCCAGCAGCAGGTGGCGCGACGGGCCGAACAGCGCGTAGGCCAGCATCGCGAAGACGCCCGCGTACAGCCCCGCCGCGGGGCGCACGCCGACAATCTGCGCGTAGGCCAGCCCCTGGGGGATGAGCATCGCGCCCACGGTGAGCGCGGCCAGCACGTCCGCGCGCAGCCAGCGCCGCTCGTACGTCCGCGCCTGTTCGACGCCCGGGAGCACCCGGCTCAGGACCTGACCGGCCGTGGCCGCGGTGCGCATCATGACCCTCCCCCCCTCGCGTGTGCCTGGCCTCCCGGACGCAAGGAAGGGTGGAGGCGCCCGGGCCCCGCGGCATCACCCACCCGGGGTGCGTTGCGCGCATCAGCTCCCGGACAGGACGGGCCTACGGGTTCGCGGAGGCCCGCCTGCCCGGTGGCAGCGTCGGCCCGCCTCCGCGCTCGGAAGCCTGGTGGCGCGGGTTCCAGAGCAGGTACGGCACCATCGCGAGGGTGCGGATCAGGAGGTACAGCCCCATGACGCCCAGCAGGCTCTTCATGGGATAGGTGGTGCCGCCCAGGCAGAAGGCGAACGCGGGGTTGCCGAAGACGGCGGAGATGGCCAGCGCCGTGCGGTCCCCGGGACGGGGCCGACCCGCCACGTGTCCCAGGGCCATGGAGCCCAGCGTCACCACCACCATCGCGACGAGCCCCAAGGGGCGGAGGTGCTTCAGCAGCGGGTAGCTCGCGGCGAGCAGCGCCAGCGCGGCCACGGTCAGGGCGACGTTGAAGTAGACCTTCACCGGCTTGCGCAGCCGGCGCGCCCAGACGGGCGACAGCTTCTGGAGGCCGATGCCCAGGGCGAAGGGGACGAGGAACGGGAGGATGACCTTCGACAGGAGCACCCGGTACGGCGGCGGCTGGATGGCCAGGGGAAACAGCTGCCCCAGCAGCTTCACCGACAGCGGCAACAGCACGACGGCGACGAGCGACAGGGTGATGGACAGCGCCAGGGCCAGCGGGAGGTTGCCCTTCTGCTTGGACACGACGTTGAGCGCCATGGGCAGCCCCGGGCAGAACGCCATCAGCGCGATGACCCCCGCGGCGACCGGGGGCACGGGCAGCACCTTCACGACGATGAGGGCCAGCAGCGGCACGCCGACGAGGCACACGCCCAGGCCCCGCGCGAACGCCGGATGCCGCACGCCCTGCCCCAGGTCCGCCAGGTGCCACGACAGGCCCTGCGACAGCCCGAGCGCGACGATGAAGGTGGAGATCATCAGCCCGATGAGGGCATGCAGGAAGTCCATCACCGCTCCTCCGGGAAGATGCGCTTCCAGTCCTGGCGCATGCTGACCACGGTCCAGCCGCCCTCGGTGGTGGCGCGAGTGACGAAGCCGACGATGGCCTGCTTCACCAAGCCGTCGTTCCAGGACGGCAGCGGATCCGCCGCCAGCGCCTGCAAGGGGACCGCGACCAGCAGCGCGAGCGCCCAGGGCCCCCAGGCGGGTTGCATCCACGTGCGTCGCCTCACGGCTGCCTCCTGTCCCCGTGCAATCCCAGACATCAGGAGGGTGGGAACGAAGGGGCACCATCACAACGCGGCGTGGAGGGCGCGGGAGGAGGGCCCGCTATGCCCGGCCGTCGTCTTGAAGGGGCACGAAGAAGAGGCAGGGCACCGGGTGCTGGGGTGCCCGCGCGGAGGCTCCCGCGCCACGGGCGGGAGCCTCCAGCGTTCGCGCGAAGGAAAAAGCGGCGCAGCACAGGCCCCCCACGAGCCCCAGCAGCCAACCGCCTGTCCAGGCTCCCGCCATGTGTCCTCCACCGCCTGTGCCGCGCCCGGGATTGAAGCTGGTGAGGAAGTGGAGGCTATCGCCACGGACCTCGGGTCTCACGCCTCTGTCCGCTGACCGGGGGCCACCGCCTGCTCACCCTGGATCAAGCGACCAGGTGCCTTCGGCCCAGCGCTGGAGGTTCAAGGTGGCGCCAATGGCCGCGAGCCCTCCCTCCGCCGCGATGATCGGCTTGAGGCAGCACGGATGGACAACACGTCCGCGCCCCGTTCAGGCGTGGCGCCAGCGCGAGGACAGCACCGTCAGGGCCACGAGCGCGCTGCCTGCTCCGGCGAGCGCCATCAGGGGCCGTCGCAGCCGCGCGCTCAGGGCATCCAGCGCTCCGGCCGTGACGTCCCGGCTCGTGCGCCGCACCAGGTCCTGGTTGCGCGGTGCCTCCCGCCAGCGGAGCCCTTCCTGCGTGAGCGCGCTCCCCGCGCCCCGGATGGTCGCGGCGGCGGTGCGCTCGGCGAGCGTCGACAGGGAGGCGCCCAGTGCCTCCGTGGACGCCGCGGGACTCGATGCCAGTTCCTCGCGCAGGCCCGCCGCCAATCCCCGCACCAGCCCCCGCCCCGCGCGCTCCACCAACTCCAGCAGCAGGCTGGAGTCCTCTCGCAGCTTGGACTCGACGCCCACCACCAGCCCCCGGCCTACCTTCGAGGCCACCTCCTCTCCCAATGGCGCCAGGCCGTGCGCGTCGTCCAGGATGGCCGGCAGGGAGTCGTGCAGTTGCTCCGTGGCCGCCTTCACCACGCCCCGGGCCATGAGCTGGGCCCGCTCGCCCGGCGTCCGGATCTCGTCCGTGCGGGAATGGGCGAACGCCACCACCTCATCGAAGAGACGGTTGAGGCGCACCATGAAGCCATGGAGGGGCAGGCCGCCTTCGTTCCACTCCCGCTCCAGCGCCTTCAGCGCGCCCTCCATGGCCGCCTCCGCGAGCGCCTGGGTGGCATCCACCGGCTCCCCGTGCTCGCGCTTGGCGGCCTCGTGCGCCATGCGGCCCAGCACCGTGAGCACGTCCTGGAGCAGCGTGCGCAATTGCCCGTCGAGGTCCGGCACCTCCTTGCGGATCCCATCCGCCGTGCCCTGCACCACGCCGCTCGCGATCTCGCTCGCCGCCAGCTGTTGCAGCGACAGGGCCAGGTTGCGGAGCGCCTCGATGGGTCCCGTGCGGCCCGCAGTTCCCATCGGCACACCCGTCCTTGAAAGAGGGTTCACCTTGACGGTGCACCCCGCCGCGCACCGGCGCAATGACATCCAGGCGCGCGCTCCGCTCCCCGCTTCGTCCGAGCCTCCCCCGGGGCTGCGAGCAGCCGCCCGATACCCGCTCGCCCCGGCCGCTCCTGCGTCGACCCAGGGGGTGTCTCCCATCCGGCTTCCCGAGGAAACACGCCTTGTGCGTGCCGGGGGCTTGAGGCATCCAGGGGCCTCTTCCCGGACCCGGAACCTCGCGACATGACCGTCTCCCCTCCCCCGGCCGTCCAGGACGCCGCTCCTCGCAGGAAGCGCTGGCGCCGCGTGGCGCTGTGGGCCCTGGTGGCCGTCGCGGTGCTGGAGGTCGCCCTCAACGTCGCACTCAACACCGGCGTCACCCAGGCCATCATGGGCCGCGCGACGGACCGCACGCGGCTGACGTGGCAGCGCGCGTGGTGGCTGTGGCCCGTGGGCCGGCTCCACCTGAAGGGCTTCACCCTCACCCAGCAGGACCCGGACGTCTGGTGGAAGGTGGAGGTGGACGCGCTGGAGGCGGGCATGTCGCTCACGGGCCTCCTGCGAAAGCGCGTGGACGTGGACGGCATCGCCGGACACGGCGCCAGCTTCCACCTGGAGCCGAGCAGCGCGCCCGAGGAGCCGTCCGACCCGAACAGCAAGCCGTGGGTCATCCACCTGAAGGACGTCACGCTGCACCAGGTGCGGGAGCTGGACTTCAGCCGCGTGCGCTTCGCGGGCGCGCTGGACGTCACCGGCACGCTGAACCTCCAGTCCCGCGAGCGGCTTGAGGTGGACCTGCCGTCGGTGCGCGTGGCCGAGGGCTTCATCGAAGTGGACGGCAAGCGCGTCGCGAGGCTGGAGTCGCTCGACTCGCGCGCCCGGCTCGACGCGCCCTTCCAGCCCGGCAAGGGCTACGACCTCTCCCAGGCCCTCGGCGGCCAGGTGAAGACGCGCATCGACGTGCTGCCGCTGGATTGGATCAACGACCTGCTGGGCGCGAGCGCCCCCGTGTCCCTTCACGGCGGCGCCGGCCGGGTGGACCTGGACGTGCGCATGCAGCGCAACACCCTGGAGCCCGGCAGCCAGCTGAAGGCCTCGGGCGCGGCGCTGGACCTGCGCGCGGGCCCCATGCGGGCCCAGGCCCCCTGGAGCCTGGAGGTGTCCATGCCGCCGCAGCAGCAGGGGCAGCCGTCGGGTTCGCTGCGGCTCGCGTTCGCGCCCGTGCGCGTGTCGGGCACCCGGGGCAACGACGTGGAGGTGCCGGAGGTGGCCCTCACCGTGCTAGCGCGGCGGCGTGAAGGCCAGGCCGGCCTGGACCTGGAGCCCGAGCTGCACGTGGCGAAGAGCAAGCCCCTGGACCTGCGCGTGCTCAACCCGTGGCTGGGGCGGACGCTCGAAATCGACTCCGGCCACGTGACGGTGCGCAGCGAGGAGCCGTCCAAGGGCGCGAAGGCGCGCAACGCCCTGGAGCTGCGCATGGACACGGACCTCGTCTCCGGACGCATGGGGCAGAACAAGGTCCTCTTGCGCGCGGAGGTGGAGGTGGACGCGCGGCACCTGTCCTGGGACATGACGGACCTGGGCCTGAGCGGGACGACGCTGCGGCTGAGCCAGGTGTCGTCCAACGGCAACGTGCCCATCCGCTCCTGGAGCGGGAACTTCAGCCTGCCCCGCGCCAGCCTCAGCCTGTCCCCCACGGTGCTCAAGGCGCGCTTCTCCAGCCAGCTCACCGACACGCAGCCCCTGGTCGCGCTCATCACGTCGTCCAAGAAGCTGCCCGGCTTCCTCACGTCGCTGCTCAACATCCCGAAGGTGGAGGTGACGGGGCAGGTGCAGATCGACGAGCGGGGCTTGCAGCTGCGCGAGCTGAAGGCGAAAGGCGACGGCTTCTCCCTGGAGGGCCACCTGGACCTCGTGCAGGGCAACATGACGGGCGCCCTGCTGGCGACGCTGGGCGCGGTGACGGGCGGCATCGAGCTGCGGCCCGGCAAGCACGACCTGCACCTCTTGAAGGCCACGGAGTGGTTCAAGGGCCAGCCGGTGCCCCCGTTCCGCTAGGCCCTTTGCTCACTGGGAATGATGGGCGGAGGCCCTGGCGGGCTTCACGTAGGCCGCCACCGCGGCCAGGAGCACGTCCAGGTCCACCGGCTTCTCCAGGAGGCCGTCCACGCCCAGGGCGTTCATGGCGCGAGCCCCCATGTCCTGCGCGTAAAGGACGATGACCGGGATGGAGGCGAGCGCCGGGTCCTCCAGCTGCCGCAGGCGGAAGGACCACGCGTTCATCCCCGGCATCATCAGGTCCAGGAGGATGAGCGCCGGGCGCAGCCCCTGCTTGAGCAGGCGCAGCGCTTCGAAGCCGTTGCGCGCCAGCGCCACCTCGTGCCCGTCCAGCTCCAGCACTTCCTTGTAGGCCTGGAGCAGGTCCAGGTCGTCGTCCACCACGAGGACGCAGTTCCACCAGGGCATGACCGGAAACTCCCCTTCCCCAGGTCTCCAAGGTGTCAACGCGTGGGTGGATGCGCCTCGTCCCCCGGTGAGGGGGAGGGGTTTTGCGTGCCCTCGGGCGCGCAACCGTGCGACAAGGCAGGCCGCTTGCGACACCCCTGGAGGACGGCATGGCGGAGATGACCTACCGGACGGCGCTGGTGACTGGCGCCTCGAGCGGGCTGGGACGTGGACTGGCCCTGTGGCTGGCGAAGCACGGCGTGCGCGTGTTCGCGACGGGCCGGCGGCTGTCGCAGCTGCAGGCCCTCTCCGCGGAGGCCCAGGCCGCGGGCGCGGCGGTGGAGCCCGTCGTCATGGACGTCAACCACGCGGAGGCCTCCCAGGAGCGCATCCGCGCCATCGACGCGGAGTGCGGCGGGCTGGACCTGGTGGTGGCGAACGCGGGCATCGGCGGCCCCACGCACGGCAAGCGCATGGACTGGGAGCGCACGCGCGCCATCATCGACACCAACGTCACGGGCGCCGCCGCCACGCTGTGCGCGGTGCTGCCGCAGATGGTGGAGCGCCGCCGGGGCCATGTCGTCGGCGTGTCCAGCCTCGCGGGGATGCGGGGGCTGGCGGGCCACGCCGCCTACTCCGCGTCCAAGGCCTTCCTCGCCACCTTCCTGGAGAGCCTGCGCGTGGACCTGAAGGGCACCGGCGTCCAGGTGACGTGCGTCTACCCGGGCTTCGTGAAGAGCGAGCTGACCGCGAAGAACAACTTCCCCATGCCCTTCCTCATGGAGACCGAGGACGCGGTGGAGCGCATGGGCCGCGGCATCTTCGCGGGCGCCACGGAGGTGAGCTTCCCCTGGCAGCTGGCCACGTCCATGCGCGTCTTGAAGGCCATGCCCAACCCGCTGTTCGACGCCACCGCGCGCCGCCTGAAGTGAGAGGAGCCCGGCCATGACGACCCCGTCCTTCGCGCAGCGCTTCCAGAAGCTCGCCGACGAGCGCTCCCCCTTCTGTCTGGGCCTGGACCCATCCCGCGACGTGCTCGCCCGCTGGAAGCTGCCGGACACCGTGCAGGGCCTGTCCGACTTCTGCGAGCGGCTGGCCGACGCGGCCGGTGAGACGCTCGCGGTGGTGAAGCCCCAGAGCGCCTTCTTCGAGCGCCACGGCCCCGAGGGACTGGTCGTGCTCCAGCGCGTGCTCAAGCGCTTCCGCGCCGCGGGCACCCTCACGCTGCTGGACGTGAAGCGCGGCGACATCGGGTCCACCATGGACGCCTACGCGGAAGCGCTGTTCGGCAAGGGCAGCGCGTACGACGTGGACGCCGCCACCTTCACCGCGTACCTGGGCCTGGGCGCGCTCGCGAAGACGGTGGAGCTGGCGCGCTCCCACGGCGCCTGCGCCTTCATCGTCGTGCGCTCGTCCAACCCGGAGGGCGTGCCGCTGCAGAACGCCGTGGGCAGCGACGGCCTCACCGTGGCCCAGGCGGTGGCGGACGGCCTGCGCAAGCTCAACGACAAGGCCGGCCCCGGCGTCCTGCCCGCGGGCGCGGTGATGGGCGCCACGCTGCCCCCGGCCGACCGCGACGTGGTGGAGCGGCTGGGCGGCGCGCTGCTGCTCACGCCGGGCATCGGCTCGCAGGGCGCGGGCTTCTCTGACTTGCCCAAGCTCTTCTCCGGCCGCGAGCGGCAGGTGATTCCCACCGCCGCGCGCTCCGTGCTGGAGGCGGGGCCGGACGTGGCCGCGCTGAAGCAGGCCCTGGAAGCACATCAGGCGCCCTCGCGTGGTTTCCGCGAAGGCGCCTGAAGGGCACTGCCTTGGATGAGGCGCGCGGTTACTGCGCGCCCATCATGAACTGGTCCACGCCGACCTGGTTCTTGTCGGGCACGGCCTCCTTCGGCTCGGTGCCCTTCTTGAAGAACATCAGCTCCGCGCCCTTGGCGCCGGGGTGTGACACCTTGCCCGTCTTCTTGTCGATGTAGAGCCGCGCCAGCTGCATGGACTGCCAGGGGTAGAACTCCGGCTGCGGACGGCCCTCCAGCGCGCGCTTCATGTAGTTGAGCCAGATGGGGAGCGCCGCGCGGCCGCCCGTCTCATAGCGGCCCAGCGGGTGCGGGTTCAGGTCGTAGCCCACCCACGCCACCGTCACCAGGTCCTTGGTGTAGCCCGCGAACCACGCGTCGAAGGAGTCGTTCGTCGTGCCCGTCTTGCCCGCCGCCGGCTTGCCCAGCTTCTGCGCGGGACCGCCGGTGCCCTGGAGCACCACGCCGCGCAAGAGGTGCGTGAGGATGTAGCCCGTCTCCGGGCTCATCACCTGCTCGCCCGGCTCGAAGAGGCGCGCGTAGCCCGCGGCCACGCGGTCCTGGAGCGGCGCCCACGCGTCGTCGAACGCGGTGTGGTCCTCCAGCGTGCGGCCGAAGCGGTCCTCCACCTTGCGGATGAAGTACGTGGGCTTCTTGCGGCCGTAGCGGTTGAAGGTCGCGTACACGCTGGCCAGGTCGAACGGGTAGACGCAGGACGACCCCAGCGCCGCGGAGAAGTCCATGTTCATGGGCGTCGTCATGCCCAGCTTCTTCGCCCAGTCCGCCATGTTGTGGACGCCCACCGCGCCGAACGTCTTCACCGCGGGGATGTTCATGGAGTTCACCAGCGCGGTGCGCAGGAGCACGTCGCCCACGAACTCCTCGCTGTAGTTGGCCGGCTTCCACGACACCTTGTTGTCCGGGTCGTGCTCCACGATGGGCGAGTCCACGATGACGGTGGCCTCCGTCCACTCCAGCTGCTCCAGCGCCGCCGAGTACACGAACGGCTTGAAGGACGAGCCCGGCTGACGGCACGCCTGGAACGCGCGGTTGAACTCGTTGTCGTCGAAGTCGTAGCCGCCCACCATCGCGGTGAGGTACTGGCGATGCGGGTCGATGGACACGAGCGCGCTCTGCGCCTCCGGCGTCTGCTCCAGCCGGAAGAGCTTCACGCCCTCCTCCGGGATGTCCTCCGCGAGCTTGCGGTCCCACTGCTCCTTGTCGTCCGTGAGCTCCTTCTTCACCACGTGGCGCAGCACCACCACGTCACCCACCGCCACCGCCTTCTTGACGGAGGTGATCATGCTGGCCGGGTAGTAGCTCTCCGGGTTCACCTTGCGCGCCCACCGCATGCCCAACAGCGGCAGCCGGCCCTGGTGCGGCCCCACCTGCACGTCCGCGCCCTTGCCGTCGTCGTCGATGCGCGTGACGACGCCCACGTAGAGGCGGTTCTCGACGAGCTCTTCCTTGCCCATGGCCTTCCTGGCCTTGGCGATGAAGGCGCTGCGTTCAGCGTCGGTGGCCAGCTGCATCACCGGACCGCGCCAGCCCTGGCGCTTGTCCACGGACATCAGGCCGTCCAGCACGGAGTCCTGCGCCGCGCGCTGCCGCTCGCTGTCCATGGTGGTGAAGACCTTGAGGCCTTCCTTCAGCAGCACGGGGTTGCCGTAGCGGTCCACCACGTCCTTGCGGACCTGCTCCACGAAGTACGGGGCGAACTCGTGGAAGACGTCCTCCACCGGGTACACCTTCACCGGCTCCGCGTTGGCCTGGTCATGCTCCTCCTTGGAGATCATGCCTTCCACCAGCATGCGGCCCAGCACGTAGGAGCGGCGCTTCTTCGCGGCCTCCGGACGCAGGAACGGCGAGTAGCGGCTGGGCGCCTGGGGCAGACCCGCGATGAGCGTCATCTCCCCCAGCGTCAGGTCGCGCACGTCCTTGCGGTAGTAGTTCTCCGCCGCGCTCTGCACGCCGTAGCTGTGGTGCCCGAGGAAGACGTTGTTCAGGTAGAGATACAAAATCTCTTCCTTCGTCAGCGCCTGCTCCAGGCGGAAGGCGAGGATGGCCTCGCGAATCTTGCGCTTGGGCGTCTTCGCGGTGGCCTCCTTGTAGCCCTCCGCGGAGATGAGGACCGCCTTCGCGGTCTGCTGCGTGAGCGTGGAGCCGCCCTGCACGCCGCCGCCGCGCAGCCCCAGCTTCGTCAGCACCGTCTTGGACACGGCGCGCGTGGTGCCCAGCACGTCCACGCCGAAGTGGTCGAAGAAGCTGGAGTCCTCGCTGGCGATGAACGCCTGCACCAGCCGCTTGGGGATGCGCTCGTAGGGCACCACCTTGCGCCGCTCGTTGTAGAACTCGCCCGCGAGCACCGCGTCGTCGGTGTAGACCTCCGTGACGATGGGCGGCCAGTACTCGTCCACCTTCGGGATGGCGGGCAGCCCGTCGGAGAAGATGTAGTAGGCGCCGACGACGGCGAGCACGCCCGCGGTGGCGCCCATGAGGCCCAGCACGGCGACGAGCTTCATCAAGCGCACGAGGACGTTGCGCTTGGGCGGGACGCCGTCGAGCACCAGCTTGGAGCGGCTGCGGTCAATCTTCGGGTCGGCCATGCGTGTTGTGTCGAGTCCTGGGCTCAAGGCTTAGAGGAGCGCCGCCCGCTTCAGCACGTCCGTCAATTCGGGTGGCATGGGGGTCTCCACGACGACCTTCCTTCCATCCTCGGGGTGCGGAAATTCGATGCGCTCGGCGTGCAGGAACAAACGCTTGAGCCCCCAGCGCGCCCGCACGTCGCGGTTGAAGGCGAAGTCTCCGTACTTCTTGTCACCCGCCACCGGGTGCCCCACGGCGACCAGGTGCCTTCTTATCTGATGCGTGCGCCCGGTCTCGATGGTGCAGGAGAGGAGGGCTGCCTCGCTCGACTGGCGCACGACCTTCCAGCGGGTGACGGCCTCCTGCATGTTCACTCCCCGACGGGCCTTGGACTCGGCCGTCTGCTGGTGCTCGGCGAGCGGCAGGTCGATGACGCCGGAATCCTTCGGCATCTTCCCCTTCACCAGGGTCAGGTAGCGCTTCTTCGGGTGGCCGTGGGTGAAGATTTCCGTGAAATGCACCATCGCCGGGCGGCGCTTGGCCACCAGGATGACGCCGGAGGTCTCCCGGTCCAGGCGGTGGGCGGGTGAGGCGGTGAAGTCGTTCCGGGTGGCCTTGGGGCCCAGGTAGGCGCGCACGTAGTCCACCAGGGTGCCCCCGGTGATGCCGCTGCCGGTATGGACGGCCATGCCACTGGGCTTGTCCACGGCCATGAGCCAGTCGTCTTCCTTCAGGATGACCAGCCGGGAGGGGTCTACCGGTGGCGGTGGGGGGGGCGGACGGTCCGATTTCGGACGCTCCGCCAGGGTGAGCTGCTCTTCGGTGCCGCGGATGGTGAGCACGTCTCCTTCGGCAAGCAACTGCTCTGGCTGCGCGCGCTTGCCATTCACCCGCACCTTCTTGGTGCGGATCATCTTGAAGAGGTGGCTGACGGGGACGTTGGGCATCCGCTTGCGCAGGTGCTTGTCCAGCCGCATCCCGACGGTGTCGGCTTCGATTCGGTACTCGATCATTTGTGCTGGCGCCTGGACCAGACCACACGAATAATTCGCGGTCCATGCCGAAAGCCCCAACTATCGAGAAGCTGCTCCAGAACGGTTCCGCCGAATGGAACAAGCTGCGCAAGTCCGGCCAGGCGCCCACCGGCCAAACGGGCGCCACGTTCACGCAGCTGTTCTCCGCCAACGCGGACCTCTCCGGACTGGAGCTGGTGGGCTCCGAGTGGGAGCGCTGTGACCTGTCGAAGATGAACTTCCGGGACACGGACCTCACCAACGCCTACTTCCACGGGGGCCGCCTCCAGGACTGCGACTTCCGTGGCGCCAACCTGGAAGGCTGTGTCTTCGAGAAGCTCAAGCTGCTGCGCTGTGACTTCACCGGCGCCAAGGGTCTGGACGACCTGGAGCTGGACGACGTGGACATGGACCGCGTGACGGGCCTGGACGGCGAGGAAGCCCCGCCGCCCCCGCCCCCGCCGGTCCAGGGCATCACGGCGTTCACCCGCGAGCAGCGCGAGAAGATGCTGGGCCAGTCGCACGGCGGTGGCGGCGCGATGGACGGCGCGGGCTCCGCGCACCCGGACGAGCTGCCCCCGTTCCGGCCGCAGGATCCGCCGGGCTCGCTCTTCTTCCGGGCGCTCAAGCACGTGGGCGCGCCCCCGCTCTGGGTGCTGGACGTGCCGGGCCTGCGCCCGCTCTTGCCGCAGCGGCTGCCGCCGGGCAGTTCCCTGGAGACGCTCTACCGCGAGGCGGTGAAGACGCGGCTGGAGAACAAGAAGCCCGCGGCGGACCCGGGCGCGGTGGAGCGCGCGCAGAAGGCGCTGCGCATGGGCGGCAAGGAGGCCAACGTCGCGGCGGTGTACCTGCGCGAGGTGGGCGTGCTGCCGCTGTTCCGCTTCGCCGCGGCCAAGCAGCTCAAGGGCGAGCTGCGCGCCGAGGTGGAGGTGGACGACCTCACGGGCTCCATTGATCCGCGCACCACGGGGGCGCTCCTGGAGCTGCGCCTGACGCACGAGGTGGTGGAGCACCAGCACGAGGTGCGCCGCCGGCTGGCGGCCGCGCAGCTGTACACGTCGCTGCTGGAGGCGGGCTTCAACCCGGAGAACAACTGGGAGGAGGCGCTGGAGTCGGCGGACGCGTCGCTGGAGCTGGCGAACGCGGCCACGGGCGAGGACCGTCAGGCCCTGCTGGAGGGCTTCCAGGTGTTCGCGGCCCTGCCGGAGGAGGCGCGGCTGCGCCGCCTGGCGTACCTGGCGGAGTCCGTGTCGAACCTGGAGCTGCTCAGCCGGCTGCCGGAGGGCATGGAGCCGCAGTGGCTGTCCGGGCCGGAGGTGCGCGAGTGCCACGAGCGCGAGATGACCTACGTGCAGTCGCTCAAGGCGCAGGACATCCCGGCCAAGGTGCCGGCGCTGGCCAAGGCGGAGCTGGGCGTGCCCGAGGGCGAGGTCCCCGAGGAGAGCGACGACGACCTGTTCGTGCACGTGCGGTGCGACGTGTGCGGCAAGGAGAAGCTCATCGTCCAGTCGCCGGAGGCGTAGCGCCCCGCCTCCCGTGACGCGGGAGGCGACGCAGGTGGAGGCCCGGCCGGAGCGCCCCCAGGCGCATCCCGCCGGGCCTTTTCACGTCGCGCGCCGCCCGGGCGCCAGAATCCACGCGTTCTCCCCTCCCTGGCGGGCAGGGCCGTCATCCATCGCCTGACTGCCTACCCTCTCCAGTGCGCGGCGTGGCGTCGCGAGCGGGGGCGTGGGCGGGCACGATGGGGCGAGGCGGGCGCGAGCGGGGGCGCGGCGGAGACGGGAGCCCGTGGCCCCTGGGCGGCGTGCTGCTCGTCGGCGGACTGCTGCTGGGCGGCCCGGCCTTCGCGCAGGAGGGGCCGTGCACCGACGGGCCCCGCTTCCACGCCGACGCCGCCGTGCGTGCCGCGGCGCCCTCGCCACCGGCGGATGCCCCGCTGAACGAGGAGCCTGTCCGCGAGGACACATCCCGGGAGCGGCCCCATCCGTGGCTGGCGCTGGCGGAGGTCACCAGCATCAACCTGGTGGTGTGGACGTGGGACCGGGTGCTGATGAACAGGGACTGGGCGCGGGTGACGCCCTCCGACTGGGGGGAGAACCTGACCTCGGGCTTCGAGTGGGACGGGGACCACTTCGGCACCAACCAGCTCGCGCACCCGTATCACGGCAGCCTCTACTACGTGGCCGCGCGCGACAACGGCATCCCCTACCTGGGCTCCCTGGGCTTCACGCTGCTGGGCAGCCTGCAATGGGAGGTGTTCGCGGAGAACAAGAAGCCCTCCATCAACGACATCGCGAACACCAGCCTGGGGGGCACCATCATGGGCGAGGCCATCTACCGGCTGTCCTCCATGGTGCTGGACACGGAGGCCACGGGCTGGGAGCGCTTGGGCCGCGAGCTGGGCGCGGCCGCCCTCAGCCCCGTGCGCGGCGTCAACCGCGTGCTGCGCGGCGACAGCTGGCGCGTCGAACCCACGCCCTCGGACTGGAGGCCGGACACCTTCGCGGGCTGGGCGAGGCTGGGATACCTCAAGCTGGGCAACGGCGAGTCCCTGGCCTGGGGAAAGAACCAGTTCTTCACCGAGCTGTCCCTGCGCTACGGAGACGCCTTCCGGGGGGCCCACCGCCGGCCGTTCGACGCGTTCGAGGGGCGCGTGCAGTTCACCACCCAGGAGGCCCACCTGATCAGCTACGGACAGCTGATGGGGCTGCTCGTGGCGACCCCCCTGGCGCACGACAGTCGCGACGAGCTGCGCCTGGGCGTGTTCCAGCAGATGCGCTACGTGAACACGGCCGCCTACGAGCTGGGCAGCCAGTCCGTGGACGTGGGCCTGACGTACCAGCACGACCTCCCCGGGAGCGCGGCGCTGCGCTCAATGCTGCTGCTGAACGGCGCCCTGCTCGCCAGCGTCTCCTCCGAGCACGCCGGGCAAGGGGGCCGCAACTACGACTACGGCGTAGGCCCGGGCCTCCAGCTCCGTGTGACCTATACGCGCGACGAGTGGGACTTCGTGTCGCTGGAGGGGGGCCTGTCACAGATCATCGTGCTGGATGGCTCGAGCGGCTCGCACCAGGTGCGCACCGCCCAGCTCCGGGTGGACCTGCCCGTGTACCGCCGGCTGGGCCTGGGCGTGGAGGGCAACCTCTTCCAGCGCGACAGCCACTTCGCGGAGTTCCCGAGCGTGACGAAGGACACCTACCAGCTGCGCCTCTTCCTCTCCGTGCACTGACGGCCCCAGGCAGGAGGTTCAGCCCACCGCCTCCGACGGCGGCGCGGACGGCAGCGAGTACGTCACCGGCGGAGGCAGCATCACGCGCACTTCATCCCCCGCGCGGATGAGGCCCGGGCGCTCCACCCAGCCCACCAGCCCGCGCTTCTGCCACGCGGCCTTCACGAAGCGGCCCGCCAGCCCCTTCATGTCCGGGTGATGCGCTTCAATCACGCGGCCCGGCTGCACGCAGGGGAGGTTCTCCCCTTCCATCACCAGCGTGGCGTCCTCCGGGAAGAACAGCCGCGTGCCCGGCGGCAGGTGCGTGAGGCGCGGCACGCCCATGAGCTCCAGGTTCGCGCCCAGCCACGACGCCAGCACGTGCGGCACGCCCAGCGCGCGCGCCACCTCCACCAGCTCCTCGCGCGACACGACGGAGAGCTGCCGGGTGTTGCGGATGACGGTGCCCTTGGGGAACCACGGCACGCGCACGTCCGCCTTGCGCGTGAGGCCCGCGTGGCGGTCCCCTTCGATGCCCGCGAAGTCGACCTTCACTTCGGGCACCTCCCGGGTGACGAAGCGCTTGGGTTCAGCGTCCGTGCACAGCAGCACGTTGGCCAGGTGTCCGGTCAGCGAGGGAGCAGGTGTGGGCATATCGGGCGCCCGTTCCAACACGCGGACGACGCAAAATCAAAACAGCGTCATCTGCTGTGGCTTGCCCAGCGGGCGGGCGTCCGTGCCCGCGTCCCGCAGCGCCTGCGCCAGCTCCTCCGCGAAGCCGTGGCAGGTGATGACGTCCCGCGCGCCGGTGTCCTTCACGTAGCGCATGAGGGACGGGAAGTCCGCGTGGTCCGACAGCGGGAAGGCCACGTCCGCGCCGTAGCGCCGCGCGCCGCCGGGGTCCATGGCCCAGCCCGTGAGCACCGCCGTGGCCCGGGGCCAGTGCGGCGCCAGCGCCCCGCCCCGCGCCAGGTGCGGCGGGAAGAAGAGCACCTCGCCCGGCTCCACGCGGCCGTCGTAGCGGCGCAGGTTCTCGATGGGGACGCCCAGCTCCGCGTACAGCTCCGCGACCTCGAAGATGGACGGGTGCGCCACGAGCATGAAGCCCCGGCCGGCGAGCTGCTTCATCGCCTCCTGGCTCTTGCCCAGCGGATAGCCCAGCAGCACCGGCGTCACGCCCCGGTGGAGCTGCGCGCGCAGCCACGTCTCCACCTGTCCCAGCACCTCCGGGCGCGGCGGGAAGCGGTAGCGCGGGTGCCCGAAGGTGGACTCGATGACCAGCGTGTCGCAGGTGGCCACCTCCGTGGCCTCCGCGGTGAGCGACGGCGCGGTGTTGAGGTCCCCCGTGTAGACGATGCGCTTGCCGTCCGCGCGGGTGACGCGCAGCTGCGCGCTGCCCAGGATGTGGCCCGCGGGCAAGAGCTCCAGCAGCAGCGGGCCCAATTCGAAGGGGCGGCGGAAGGGCACGGACAGCGCGGAGGCCACCGGCCCCAGCCGGTGCGCCATGAAGCGCAGCGTGGCCTGGGTGGCGATGGTGCTCTCGTGGCGGGCGATGTGGTCCGAGTGCCCGTGGCTGACGAAGGACAGCGGCGACTTGCGCTTCGCGTCCAGCGACAGGGGCGTGCCCGTCAGGTGCAGGCCGTTTCGTCTCAGCTCCACGCTCATGGGATGGGCGCTGTCTATAGCGCGGCGCGGGCGCTCGCGCTCCCGCACCGGGGCGCCCCACCCCGCGCGTCGCATGCTCAGGCGGCGGGCGTGCGGCCCCGTGCCCGCCATCCGTCCCACACCACCGTGCCCAGCTCCGACGCGAAGACGCCCACGACGATGAGCGCGCCGCCCAGCCACTCCTTCAGGCCCAGCACCTCGCGGCCCACCGCCACGGAGTAGGCGGAGGCGAACACCGGCTCCATCGCGAAGATGAGCGCCGCGCGCACCGCGCTGGTGCGGGCCTGGCCCCAGGTCTGGACGAGGATGGCGACCGCGCTCGCGAGCA
Organism: Corallococcus caeni; assembly: GCF_036245865.1. NCBI lineage: Bacteria > Pseudomonadati > Myxococcota > Myxococcia > Myxococcales > Myxococcaceae > Corallococcus > Corallococcus caeni. The sequence continues at coordinate 1,817,101 of NZ_BTTW01000001.1, forward strand.
CGCCGCACGTGAGCACCGCCACCACCAGCGGCTGGGTCCACTCCAGCTTGCGCTCCACGAAGGGCAGGCACAGCGCGGACATGCCCGCCACGCCCACCAACTGCACCGCCACCAGGCCCACCGTGTTCTCGCGGGAGGCGAAGCGCTCCGTGAGCAGGATGTGCCCCGCGTACGCCACCGCGCACCCGATGGACAGCCAGTCCCCCAGGTGCAGGCCGCCCACGTCCCCCGGCGTCGCGTCGTCCGCGGTGGGCCGCGTCAGCCAGTAGAGGCCCACGGCCGCCAGCACCACGCCCACGGAGGTGCCCACGCGCGGCAGCCGCCTGAGCAGCACCATGGACATCAGCGGCACGAAGAGGACGTTGAGCCCGGTGAGGAACGCCGCGCGCGACGGCGTGGTGGTCTGGAGCCCCACCGTCTGGAGCGCGAAGCAGAGGAACAGCACCCCCGCCAGCAAGAGCCCCTTGGGGACGAGGCCGGGCGCGAACATCCGCCCACGCGCGACGGCCGCCATCACCGCCCCACCCACGACGAAGCGCAGCGTGATGAAGGTGAAGGGATCCGCGAACACGAGCGCGTCCTTCACCACCACGAACGTCAGGCCCCAGAACACGGTGAGGAGCAACAGCGCCCCATCCGCCCGCCACCTCGCCCCACTGCGCTCCTGCGTCACCGGACCGGCCTCCATGATGAACTACGGGATGAAGAAGAACGCCACGCCGAGGATGGCGTAGACGCCCAGCAGCATCACGCCCTCCAGCCAGTTGGACTCGCCGTCCAGCGCGATGAGCGTCGCCGCGCCCGTGCCGATGGCGATGCCCAGCACCTCCATGTGGCTGAACTCCAGCGTCAGGCGCTGGCCCAGCGGGATGGACACGAGCACCAGCACCGGCGCGACGAAGAGGGCGATCTGCTTGGAGGACTCGAAGGCGATGTTGAACGCCAGGTCCATCTTGTTCTTCAGCGCCATCAGGATGGCGGTGGAGTGCTCCGCCGCGTTGCCGATGATGGCGATGATGATGACGCCCACGAAGGTGTGCGTGAAGCCGAACGCGGCGATGGCGTCTTCAATCGCGTGCACCAGGAACTCCGCCACCACCACCACGCCCAGCGTGGCGCCCAGCAGCAGGACGGTGGCCTTCTTGGTGCTCCAGACGGGCATCTCCTCCGGCTCGCCGTCCTCCTCGCCCGCGTACAGGTGCGAGTGCGTGCGCAGGGAGAAGAGCAGCGACAGCGCGTAGACGATGAGCAGGATGACGGAGATGGCCACCGACATGGGGAAGAGGACCTTCTCCGCCGCGGGGCCGCGCGCCGCGTGGAACAGGTCCGGGATGGACATGGCGGTGAGCGCCAGGAACATGATGGCGGAGCCGGACAGGGCCGCCGTCATGTTGAACTTCTGCTTCGGGTATTTCAGGCCGCCCGCGAGGATGGCCGCGCCCAGCACCAGCAGCAGGTTGCCCAGGATGGCGCCGGTGATGGACGCCTTCACCACGTCCGCGTGGCCGGAGCGCAGCGCCGCCAGCGCGATGATGAGCTCCGCGGCGTTGCCGAACGACGCGTTCATCAAACCGCCCAGGCCGCTGCCCAGCTTGTGGGCAATCACCTCCGTGGCCTCGCCCATCAACCGCGCCAGCGGCACGAGCGCCACCGCGCAGAGCACGAACGTCCACACGCCCGGGAAGAAGAAGTGCGACGCGATGGCCAGCGGGAAGAACACCGCCAGCAGGCCCAGGAACAGGTGGTCGACGTTGAAGCCGCCCTTCGACTCGCCCTCCGGGGACGCGGGCGACATGCCAGGGGAAGGCGGGGTGTTGGACGCGGGAGTGCTCACGAAGGGCCTCGCCAGCAAGGAACGCGGGGGGAGCGGGACGGGGGTGCTTTTGGCCCAGGTGCCTGGAGGGTGCAACTCCCGGGTAGGACTCAGCCCGGAAGCGGACGCACCAGCACGACCAGTCGCTTGCTGCCCCCCGCCGCGTCCCACTGCTGGTTCGTGGCGGTGGTGAGCGCGTCCGGCGCGGGCCGGAAGCCCAGGCCGGAGAAGGTCCTCAAGGACGCGGTGTTGTCCTCGTCGATGTCCGCTTGGAGCCGGTCCGCGCCCTGCCGCTCCATCTCCTCCACCAGGCAGCGCACCAGGGCGGTGGCCACGCCCATGCGCCGCACCCGGGGGGACACCACCAGCGAGCGGACCCAGAAGCCGTCCAGGGCCAGCCCCTCCTGGTGGTAGTCGTCCGCCCAGGCGAAGCCCAGCAGCTGCCCCTGCGCGTCGAAGGCGCCCGCCGCCGCCCCCACGCGCCGGTCCGGGGGCAGGCCCCACCGGTCGCGCAGCTGGCGGCGCAGGAAGGTGCCGGACACCACCAGCCGCTCCGTGGCGAAGGCGAGCAGCGCGTCCAGGTCCTCCGGGCGCACCAGCCTGATTTCCAGCGGGCCCACGAAGTGGCGGCGCAGCGGCTTCGTCCACCCGGAGAACAGGTCGCGCAGGTGGCGGAACACCGCCCGGGACGCGGGCTTCGTCCACACCCCGGACAGGGTGCGCTGCATGAGGAACAGCGCGGGCCGCGTGGGCCGGGGCAGCCGCACCACCCACCGTCCGCGCTTGAGCGCGATGATGCGCCCCACCAGCTCCCCGCCCGCCACGTCCGTGCCGCCCAGGAGCGACTCCGTCACCCAGGGTTCGGTGGAGAGCACCACCTGCGCGGCAAGCCGGGGCCCGTGCCGCACCAGCGCCACGTCCCCACGCGCCAGCCGCTCCGGCCCGCAGCGCAACAGCCGCACCGCGTCCCCGCTGCGCAAGAGCGGGTAGAGACACCGCCCCATGCCGCGCACCCACAGCCGGTGGCCGAAGGGCAGCGCCGCAAGCAGGTCCGCGAGCTCGGCCGTCGAGACGCCACCAGAGGGCATGACACCCACTCTGTCATGAAGGCGCCCCCGAAACCCGCCCCCGGTGCAGGGCCCACTTCCGCTTCGTCCGGAACCGGCTATGACACGGCCCCAGGTCCAGGCCAGGAGGGCCCATGCCGCCGACGATGCCCGAGGGTGACTACGCACCCGTGCCCCGCCAGGGGTGGTGGAGCCGCAACTGGAAGTGGGCGGTGCCCTTGGGCTGTCTGGGGATGCTGGGCTCGTGCTTCTGCTTCGCCGCCATCGCCGTGGGCTGGGGCTATTCGTCCTTCAAGGACATGGGCGCGTACACGGACGCCATCGCCGAGGCCCAGGAGGACCCGCACGTGCAGCAGGCCCTGGGCGGCACCTTCAAGGCGGGCTTCCCCAGCAACACCCAGGTGAGCAGCGCCAACGGCCACACCCACGCGGAGTTCGTCGTCCCGCTGGACGGCCCCAAGGCGGACGGCACCCTCCACGCCGTGGCGGACAAGAACGGCGAGGCGTGGACCTTCAGCACCCTCTACGTCCAGGTGCAGGACGGCCAGCGCATCGACCTGCTCGACACGGGCAACGCCCCCTCCGACGAGCAGGAGGTGCCCCACGAGCTGGAGCCGGAAGCGCCCGAGCCGCCGGCCCAGAAGAAGCCCGGCCACGACACCGACATCGAGCTGTAGACCTCCAGACGCGACGAAGGGCGCGCCCCCGGGAAGGTTCCCGGCGACGCGCCCCTTGGGTGTCACGGTCCGCCCAAGAGAAGGCGGGCGCGGACTACTTCAGCTTCTGGATGCCCTCGCGCAGCGCGGGCAGGACCTTGAAGAGGTCGTCCACGAGGCCGTAGTCGGCCACCTGGAAGATGGGCGCCTCCGGGTCCTTGTTGATGGCGACGATGGTCTTCGAGGACTTCATGCCCGCCAGGTGCTGGATGGCGCCGCTGATGCCCGCGGCGATGTACAGCTTGGGCGCGACGACCTTGCCCGTCTGACCGACCTGCAGGTCGTTGGGAACCCAACCCGCGTCGCACACCGCGCGGGACGCGCCCACCGCGGCGCCCAGCAGGTCCGCCAGCGCCTCGACTTCCTTGAAGTCACCCTTGGTGCCGCGGCCACCGGACACCACCACGCTGGCCTCGGTGAGCTCCGGACGGGCGCTCTTCACCTCGTTGAAGCTGACGAACTTCGTCTTGGAGGCCTCCAGCTTGGGCTGGAAGGACTTCACCTCCGCGGACGCGCCCGCGCCAGCGACCGGCGCGAACTCCGTGGCGCGGATGCTGAGGACCTGCACCGGCGTGGTGAGCTTCACCTCGGCGAACACGTTGCCGGCCCACATGGGGCGCGTGAAGGTGATGTCCGCGCCACTGCCGTTGATGGCGGTGATGTCGGTGGCCATGGCGGCCTTCAGCCGGGCGGCGACGCGCGGCAGCAGGTCCTTGCCCTGCGCCGTGGAGGCCGCGCCCACGAAGGTGGCCTTCAGCTCCTGCGCCAGGCCCGCGACAACGGGGGCGTAGGTCTCCGCCAGGTAGTGCTCCAGCTCGGGAGCGGCCGCGGTGTGGATGACCTTGGCGCCGGAGCCCTTGAGCTCCTCCGCCAGCTTGGACGGGTCCTTGGACAACAGGACGAGGTGCAGCTCGCCGCCGGACTTGTCCGCCAGCTGCTTGCCCGCGGCGATGGCGTTGAGGGAGGCCTTGCGCAGGTTCCCGTCCGGCTGCTGCTCGGCGACGATGAGGACGATGGACATGGTGTCTGTCTCCGGAATCGTTGGAAGGGTTGGGAGCGCGGTCAGACGACCTTCGCCTCGTTGTGCAGCTTCTCCACCAGGGTGGCCACGTCCGGCACCTTGATGCCGGCCTTGCGCGCCGGAGGCGACGCCAGCTTGAGCACCTGGATCTTCGGCGCCACGTCCACGCCCAGGCCCGCCGGGGTCAGCTCCTCGATGGGCTTGCTCTTGGCCTTCATGATGCCCGGGAGGCTGGCGTAGCGCGGCTGGTTGAGGCGCAGGTCCGTGGTGACGACCGCGGGCAGCTGGACCTCCAGGGTCGCAAGCCCGTTGTCCACTTCACGCACCACCTGGACGCTCTTCTTGTCCGCGGACAGCACCACCGCGGGGACCTTGTTCTTCTCCTGGTCGCTCTCCAGCGACTCCACCTTGGAGGCGAACGTGGCCTGGCCCCAGCCCAGGAACTCCGCCAGGTACTGGCCCACCTGGTTCTGGTCGTCGTCGATGGACTGCTTGCCCAGCAGGACGATGTCCGGCTTCTCCTTCTCCGCGACCTTCTGGAGCAGGCCGGCGATGCCCAGCTGATCCAGCGGGCCCGTGTGGTTCACCCAGATGGCGCGGTTGGCGCCCATGGCCAGCGCGTGGCGCAGCTGCTCCTGCACCTCCTTGCCGCCGATGGAGACCACCACCACCTCGCCGGTGTGCTTCGCGGCAAGGCGCAGGCCCTCTTCCACGCCGATTTCATCGAAGGGGTTGATCTTGTACTTCAGCCCCTCCTTCACGATGTCGGAGCCGTCCGGCTTCACCTTGATCTTCGACTCGGGATCTTCCACGCGCTTGGCGGTGACGAGAATCTTCACGGCGGGCTCTCCTCAGTGGGGAGTGTTTGGAAAGTAGGGCGGCTTGACGCGCCGCGCATCAGGGCGGGAGTAATAGACATCCGTACACGGCGGCGGCAACGGGAAAGCCCCGCCGGGCACAGTTTTGCTTTTCTACCTGAACAGTTCCTTCGCGATGACCAGGCGCTGCACCTGGCTCGTGCCCTCGTAGACCTGGATGAGCTTGGCGTCGCGCATCAGCTTCTCCACGGGGTATTCCTTCATGTAGCCGTAGCCGCCGAACACCTGCACCGCGTCCGTGGCGACCTTCATGGCCATGTCCGCGGCGAAGCACTTCGCATAGCTGGACTGGAGGGTGTTGCGCTGTCCTTCGTCCAGCACCTGGGCGCTCTCGTAGGTGAGCAGACGCGCGGCGTGGGTGTTCATGGCCATCTCCGCCAGCATGAACTGGACGGCCTGGTGCTCGCGGATGGGCTTGCCCATCGTCTGGCGCTGCGCCGAGTACTCCAGCGAGTGCTCCAGCGCCGCGCGGGCGATGCCGATGGAGATGCTCGCCGTCAGCGGGCGGCTGTTGTCCAGCGTGGCCATGGCGATCTTGAAGCCCTCGCCCTCTTCACCAATGCGGTTCCTCGCCGGGACACGCACCTCGTCGAACGTGACGGTGGTGGTGTTGCTGGCGCGCTGGCCCATCTTGTTCTCGTGCTTGCCGGTGGTCAGCCCCTGGGGACGGCCCTCCACGACGAAGCAGGTGATGCCCTTGTGCTTCTTGCCCTTGTCCAGCGTGGCGAACACGGTGAACTGATCCGCGTAGCCGGCGTTGGTGATGAAGCACTTGCTGCCGTTGAGGACGTACTCGTCGCCCTCGCGGCGCGCGGTGGTGCCCATGGCCGCCACGTCGGAGCCCGCGGCGGGCTCCGTGAGGCAGAAGCAGCTGAGCTTCAGCTTCTCCCCGAAGGGGGCGAGCAGGCGCTTCTTCTGGTCATCCGTGCCGTGCAGGATGATGGGCAGGTTGGCCAGGTCGTTGGCGATGAGGGACGTGGCCACGCCCGCGCAGCCCCACGCCAGCTCCTCGCACACGATGACCTGCTCCAGGTGCGTCAGGCCCACGCCGTTGTACTCCGACGGGATGGCCATGTTCAGCAGGCCCAGCTCGAAGGCCGCGGAGATGAGGTCCTTGGGGAAGTCGGAGGTCTCGTCGTAGTGGGGGGCCTTGGGGCGCACCACGTCACGGGCGTACTTGCGCGCGGCGTCCTGCAAGGCGCGCTGGGACTCGCTGAGCTGGAAATCCATGGGGCGGCTCCGGGAGGGTTGATTCAAATATCAATCCGCTCCCCTGCCATACCGCTCCCGCCGTCCTGGCGCCAGCCCCCGCGAGGGTCCCCCCGTCGTTCCAGGGACACCGGAACGGACAGGGGGGCCTCTGTCCGGGAGGCTACTTCGCGGCGGGCTTCGCCTGCTTGGGGACCTTCTCCCAGTCCGCGAGGAACTTCTGGATGCCCGCGTCGGTGAGGGGGTGGTTCGCCAGCTGGGTGATGACGTTGTAGGGCAGCGTGGCGACGTCCGCGCCCAGGCGCGCGGCCTGGAGGACGTGGACGGGGTTGCGCACGCTGGCCACCAGCACCTGCGTGGTGAAGTCGTAGTTCTGGTAGATCTCCAGGATGTGGGCGATGAGCTCCATGCCGTCCTGGGAGATGTCGTCCAGCCGGCCCACGAAGGGCGACACGTACGTGGCGCCGGCCTTGGCGCACAGCAGGGCCTGGTTGGCGGAGAAGCAGAGGGTGACGTTGGTGCGGATGCCGTCGGCGGTGAGCGCCTTGACGGCCTTCATGCCCTCCACGCCCATGGGAATCTTCACGACGACGTTGTCGTGGATCTTCGCCAGGCCCTGGCCTTCCTTGATGAGCTCCGGGGCCGTCAGCGAGACGCACTCCGCGCTGATGGGACCGTCCACGATGGAGCAGATCTCCCGGATGGTCTCCTCCAGGTTGCGGCCGACCTTGGCCAGCAGTGACGGGTTGGTGGTGACGCCGTCCACGCAGCCCATCTCGTGGGCCTTGCGGATTTCGCCGACGTCCGCGCTGTCGATGAAGAACTTCATGCCGTCCCCTCGGTTTCCGGTGGTGAAGAAGGTTTCCCCGGCCACGGGCGGCCGGGCGGGCAGGCCGTAGCCCAGGCCCCCCCATGCGTCAAGGATGGCCGCCCACGCGGAGGCTGGAGTAGAGGTAGCGCCCATCCATGGCCCGCGCCCCCCGCTCCACCGCCAAGAAGCCCCGCCTGCGCGCCCTCCCCGGCCGCGCGCCCTCCCCTGCCCCCGTGCGGCCTGAGTCCCGGAGCGCCGACGACGAGGCCGCGCTCACCTACGCGCGCGGCGTGCTGGAGGCGGAGGCCCGCGCCATCCTCGGCGTCACGGACCGGCTGGGGGACGCGTTCCTGCGCGCGCTGAGGCTCGTGCGCGAGTGCCCCGGCCAGGTGGTGGTGACGGGCATGGGGAAGGCGGGCCACATCGGCCAGAAGCTGTCCTCCACGCTGGCGTCCACGGGCATCCGCTCCGTGTTCCTCCACCCCGCGGAGGCCGTGCACGGGGACCTGGGCCGCGTGGGCCCGGGCGACGTCATCCTCGCGCTGTCCAACAGCGGCAGCACGGAGGAGCTGTTGCGCCTGCTGCCCCTCTTCAAGCGCATGGGCACGCCGGTGGTGGCGCTCACCGGGGACGCGGACAGCGCGCTCGCGAAGGGCGCGGAGGTGGTGCTGGACATCGGCCGGATTGAAGAGGCCTGCCCCATGGGGCTGGTGCCCACCGCGTCCACCGCCGCGCTGCACGCCGTGGGCGACGCGCTGGCGATGACGCTGCTGCGCTCGCGCCCCTTCGGACGCGACGACTACGCGCTCTTGCACCCGGGCGGGAAGCTGGGGCGCTCCGTGCTGCGCGTCTACGAGCTGATGCGCACGGGCCCCGCGAACCCGCTGGTGCTGGACACCGCGCGGCTGTCCCAGGCGGTGGTGGTGATGACCAACACGCCGGGCCGGCCGGGCGCTGCGTGCGTGGTGGACCGTGACGGGAGGCTGGAGGGCATCTTCACCGACGGAGATTTGCGCCGGCTGGTGGAGCGGGGGCACACGGACTTCGAGGTGCCGGTGCGCCAGGTGATGGGCAAGCGCCCGCGCTGCATCACCCCGGACACGCTGGTGCTCACCGCCGCCGCGCAGATGCGCGAGCTGAAGGTGGACCAGCTGCCCGTGGTGGACGTCGAGGGCCGCGCGGTGGGCCTGCTCGACGTCCAGGATCTGCTGGCCGCGAAGTTCGTCTAGTTACTGCGACAGCTTCGCCTGGAGCGCGGCCTTGTTCGGGTAGTTGGGCACGTCCTGGGCCAGCTTCTCCCAGAGGGCCTTGGCGCCCTTGGCGTCGCCCTTGGCGAGCAGCGTGTCGCCCAGCTTCTCCACCGCGCCCGCGTCCGACTGGAGCGCCACGCTCCACACGCGCGCGCCCATGGGACGGCCCAGGCCGACGAGCGCCCAGGCCATGCCCGCCTTCGCGCGGCCGTTCTCCGGCTGGAAGGGCACCACGCGGGTGTAGTTGGCCAGGGCCTCCTGGTAGCGGCCACGCGCCAGGTGCTCCTCGCCCTCCTCCACCAGCTTGGTGAGGCCCGCCTCCAGCTCCGGCGTGCGCTCCGTGTTCTTCACCGCGTCCACCATCTCCGGCGTCAGCGGGCGCGGCGCGTCCGGCGGCATCGCGGCGGCCTGCGCGGTGGACTGGGACAGGCGCACCTTGCGGTCCGCGGCGCGCGACGCGAGCCACTTCTGCCGCCCGCCCGCCTTCACCGTCTCCTCGATGCGCACGCTCAGCTCGCGGGCCATGGGCGCGCGCTGGGACTGCGGGTACGCCGCCACCAGCGCGTCGAAGCCCTCCCGTGCGGCCTTGAGCGCCTGGAGGTCCTCGCCCTTCGACTCGAAGAGCAGCGACGCGTGCGCGTACAGCGCCTCCTCGTGGCGGGGCTCCACCTCCAGCACGCGCGCGTACGCCTTCAGCGCGTTGGCGCTGTCACCGCCCAGGTACAGCGCGTTGCCACGCACCACGTCCACGTCCAGCGCGGGAGTCAGCGCGGCGCGAGCACAGGCGGCGGCGCCCGCGGTGTCCCCGGACTTCGCGCGGGCCTGCGCCACGGCCTCCTGCGCGTCCAGCGCCTGGCCCGGCGTGAAGCCGCAGTTCGCGGCCTCCGGGGTGGCGATGGGGGCCTTGCCCAGCTTCTTCTTCGACGCGAGGAACAGCGAGCGCAGCCCCTCCGCCTTGGCCTGCGCCTGCCCCAGGTAGGTCAGCGCCTCCGCGTTGCGGCCGTTCGTGTAGTAGAGCTTGCCCAGCGACGAGGCGATCTCGAAGGTCTTCTCCCGCTCGCGCAGCCCTTCGGACGAGTCGAGCTGCTTCATCAGCTCCTCGGCGGAGGGCGGCAGCTTGTTCGCGTCCACCGTGGGGTGGCCCGAAGGCAGCGGCGTGCCCGGCGCCACGGGGGAGCCCGCGGGCATCGTGGGGTGGCCGGGGGGCAGCGCGCCGTTCGCGGCGCCGGAGCCCATGCCCGTCCCCATGGCGGGAGACGCCTGGGTGCCAGGGGGAATCGTGGGGTGGCCGGGAGGCAGGGGGGTGGGCTCGGCCGCGAGCAGCGCGGCCGTGGCCAGGACGAGGGACAGGCTCATAGTTCGTGGACGGGGAAACGGGCGCCCATGTCGGGCCAGTAGAGGGCCTCGCGCTTGCGGACGTCCTGGGGGGCGAGCTTCGCGAGCAGTTCCTGCACCGTCACGCCCAGCACCGGGTGGCGGGCGTCGGGGGCCAGCTCCGCCAGGGGCTCCAGCGCGAAGCGGCGCTTGTGCAGTTCAAGGTGGGGCACCTGGAGGTTCGCGTCCGCGACGACGGAGTGGTCCTCCTCGTCCCACAGGAGGATGTCCAGGTCGATGGTGCGCGGGCCCCAGCGCTGGACGCGGTGGCGGCCCAGGTCCTGTTCAATCCGCTGGAGGATGCACAGCAGGCGCTGCGGCGTCAGGTCGCACTCCAGCGCCACCACGGCGTTCAGGAAGCGCGGCTGCGCGGGGCCCACCGGGGCGGTGTCGTAGAGGGAGGAGCACCCGAGCACCGACACCGCGTCGATGCAGGACATCGCGGAGAGGGCGGCCACGAGGTGGGACTCGCGATCGCCCTCGTTGGAACCCAGTCCTACATAGACGGTAGCGCTCAAGGCTCCATCTCAACCGGGTTCACCAGGGTTCCGATTCCCTCCAGCTCCACCTCCACCGTGTCCCCCGCCTTGAGCGCGCCCACGCCCGAGGGAGTCCCCGTGCTCACCAGGTCGCCGGGCAGCAGCGTCATGACGTGGGAGATGAAGGAGACCAGCCGGGCGGCGCTGAACACCATGTCGGACGTCCGGCCATCCTGACGCACCTGTCCGTTCACCCGGCACACCACCCGCAGGTCCGCGGGGGACAGGCCCGTCACGGCCCAGGGGCCCGCGCAGGCGAAGGTGTCGTAGCCCTTGGCGCGGGTGTGCTGGATCTCCTTGCGCTGGATGTCGCGCGCGGTGACGTCGTTGAAGGCGGTGAGCCCCCAGATGGCGCGCGCGGCGGTGGCCTCGTCGGCGTTCTTCAGGCGCTCGCCAATCACGAGCGCCAGCTCCGCCTCGTAGTGCACCTCCTGGCTGGCCTTGGGGATGCGGATGGGCGAGCCCGGGCCGTTGAGCGCGGTGGAGGGCTTGGTGAAGATGAGCGGCTCCGTGGGGATGGGCTTGCCCATCTCCTCCGCGTGCTTGCGGTAGTTCTGGCCGATGCAGACGACCTTCGACGCGTCCGACGGCGTGAGCAGCGTGAGCCCCTGGAGCGAGCGGCGCAGGCCGGTCTCCTTGCCGCCGGCCCACGGCGCGGCGGTGAGCACCACCACCTCGTTGCCGTCAACGCGGCCGTAGCTGGCGCGGCCCTCGACCTGGAAGCGGCAGTAACGGGCGGTCATGTCTTCCCCTGGAGGCCGAGCACGTCGGCCATGTCATAGAGTCCCGGCGCGCGGCCCGCCACCCAGCGCGCGGCCCGGAGCGCCCCTTGCGCGAACTGATCACGGTTCGTCGCGCGGTGGGTGAGCTCAATGCGCTCGCCCTCCCCGAAGAAGTAAACCGTGTGCTCGCCCACCACGTCCCCGCCGCGCAGCGCCTGCACGCCGATCTCACCCGGCGGCCGGGCGCCCGTCTGCCCCTCGCGAGCGAACGTGAGGTCGTCCTTCGTGCGGCCCAGCGCCTCCATCAGCACCTCCGCCAGCTTGAGCGCGGTGCCGCTGGGTGCGTCCTTCTTCATGCGGTGGTGCGCTTCCAGCACCTCCACGTCGAACGAAGGCCCCAGCACCCGCGCCAGCTCCGCCGCCATGCGGATGACCAGGTTCACGCCCACGGACATGTTGGGCGCCGCGACGATGGGCACCCGCTTCGCGTGCGCCTCCAGCTGCGCGCGGCCTTCGGGAGAGAAGCCCGTGGTGCCCACCACCAGCGCCACGCCGCGCTCGGCGCAGATGCGCGCGTGCAGCAGCGTGGCCTCCGGGCCGGTGAAGTCCACGACGACGTCCGCCTTCGCGCCGTCCAGCGCGCGGCCCAGGTCGTCCTGCGCGAGCACGTCCAGCGGCGTGCCCAGCCGCGCCACGAGCCCCGCGTCCTGTCCGGAAAGAGGGCTGCCCGGGCGCACCGTGGCGCCCACCACCGCAAGGTCGCTGGCGGCCTTCGCCAGGCGCACCAGCGTGCTGCCCATGCGGCCGGAGATGCCGGTGATGACGGTGCGGGTCATGGCGCGTGTTCCTCTTCAGCCCTTCAGCAGGCCCAGCCCGGTCAGCTCTTCCTTGAGCTTCGCGGCGTTCGCCTCGCCCATCTGGACGAGCGGCAGGCGCACCTCCGGGCCGAACATCCCCATCAGGTGCAGCGCCCACTTCACCGGGATGGGGTTGGACTCCACGAAGAGCAGCCGGTGCAGCGCGTTCATCCGCACCTGGAGGCCGCGCGCCTTCGCGATGTCGTTGCCGCGCGCCGCCGCCACCAGGTCCGCCATCATGCGGGGCGCGACGTTGGAGGACACGGAGATGACGCCCTTGCCGCCGCACGCGATGAAGGGCAGCACCGTGAAGTCGTCACCGGACAGCAGCGTCAGCCGGTCGCCGCACTTCTCCACCAGGTCCACCGCGCGGATGAGGCTGGCCGTGGCCTCCTTCAGCGCCACGACCTCCGGGATGTCACACAGGCGGAGCGCCGTCTCCGGCAGCAGGTCCACGCCCGTGCGGCCCGGCACGTTGTAGGCGACCAGCGGGAAGCCCGGGTGCGCCTTCGCGATGGCGCGGTAGTGCTCCACCAGGCCCGCCTGCGTGGGCTTGTTGTAGTAGGGCGTGACGATGAGCGCGCCGTCGGCGCCCACCTCGCGCGCGCGGCGCACGGACTCAATCGTCTCACGCGTGCTGTTGCTGCCCGCGCCCGCCACCACCGGCACCCGGCCCTTCACCTCGTCCACGACGACGGCGATGGCGCGCGCGCGCTCGTCCGCGTCCATGGTGACCGCTTCGCCCGTGGTGCCCATGGGCAGGAGCACGTTCGTGCCGCCCTCGAGCTGATAGCGGACCAGGGCCCGGAAGGCCCCCTCGTCCAGCGCTCCGTTGAGGAACGGAGTGGCCAGCGCCGTCATGGAGCCTTCGAAGGTCTTCATGCCGGCGCTTATACGTTCAGGCCCGCTCGCCGCGCCAGAGGTCCTCGACGCGCTCGCGCTCCCGCACGACACGCCAGGCCGCCCCGTCCACCAGCACCTCCGCCGGCCGGGGCCGCGAGTTGTAGGTGGAAGCCATGCTCATCCCGTAAGCCCCGGCGCTCATGAAGGCATACAGGTCGTCCTGGCGGGGCAGCACCAGGGGGCGCGCCCGCGCGAGCACGTCGGTGGATTCACACACCGGCCCCACGACGTCCACCTCCACGTCCCGGCCGCGGCGCTTCACCACCGGCTGGAGTTCGTGGTGCGCTTCGTAGAGGGCCGGGCGCAGCAGGTCGTTCATGCCCGCGTCCACCACCACGAAGGTGCGCGCCTCGGTGGGCTTCCGGTACAGCACGCGCGTGAGCAGCACGCCCGCGTTGCCCACGAGCGAACGCCCCGGCTCCAGGAGCAGCGTGGCGCCGGTGCCCTCCGTCGCGTCCAGCACCGTGCGCGCGTACTGCTGGGGGCTGGGCGGCGTCTCGTCCGAATAGGTGATGCCCAGGCCGCCGCCCACGTCCAGGTACTCCAGCGCGTGGCCCTGCGTCTTGAGCGTGCCGTAGAGGTCCGCCACCTTGCTGATGGCGGCCTTCATGGGGGCGGTGCGCGTGAGCTGCGAGCCGATGTGGCAGTCCAGCCCCAGCGCCTTGAGCCCCTTGAGCTTCTTCGCCTTCGCGTAGAGGGCGACCGCCTCCTCGAAAGGCACGCCGAACTTGGACGTCTTCAGGCCGGTGGAGATGTAGCGGTGCGTGCGCGCGTCCACGTCCGGGTTCACGCGCAGGGCGAACGGCGCGCGCTTGCCCAGCCGGCGGCCCACGGCGTCCAGCGCGTCCAGCTCCTCCGCGCTCTCCACGTTGAAGAGCAGCAGGCCCTGGGCCAGCGCCTGGGCCATCTCGTCCGGCGTCTTGCCCACGCCCGCGAACACCGTCTTGCCCGGTTCGCCGCCGGCCTGCTTCACGCGCGCCAGCTCGCCGCCGGACACGATGTCGAAGCCGCTGCCCAGCCCCGCGAAGAGGCGCAGGATGGCCAGGTTGGAGTTGGCCTTCACCGAGTAGCAGATGAGGTGCTTGTGCCCCTGGAACGCGTCCGTCACCTCGCGGAAGCGCTCCGCGAGGGCGGCGGTGGCGTAGACGTAGGTGGGCGTGCCCACCGCGTCCGCGATGGCGGACAGGGGCACCCCTTCCGCGTGCAGCACGCCCTTCTTGTAGTTGAAGGCGTTCACTCGGCCAGCCCGGCGTCCACGGAGGACGGCGGCACCGTGGGGCCGGAGGGCTCCACGGGTCCGTGCGGCGGCTCCTGCGGGGGGACCGTCTCCGGCGTGGGCGCGGGTGGCGGCGCCGGACGGGGCGCGTGGGGGCTGCCCTTGATGCCGCACGCCACCAGCGCGAGCGTCAGGCTGGTGGCGGCGCACAGCCGCAGGAGCGAGGAGCGCATGGGCTAGAACCGGATGGCCAGCATGCCGCGGATGGCGTGCGCGGTGCTCAGCTCCTGGCCCGGCAGGCCCAGGTCCTTCAGGCCGTCCAGGGGGAAGAGGATGCCGTAGTCGATGCCCGCCACGAAGCCGTCCTCCGTGACGTAGCGCGCGCCGATGTCCGCCTCCAGGCCCAGCGCCTTGCTGGTGTAGGACGGCGTGGACTCCTCGTAGAACGCCTGCGAGTAGATGACGCTGCCGAAGACGTCGAAGCCCTCCGCGATGGAGTACTTGAGGCCCGGCCTCACGTAGAACGCGTCCGTGACGCCATTGAGGATGGACCGCCACAGGATGAGGTCCACGCGGTAGTCGCGGTTGAAGCGGAAGTTGCGGATGGCGTTGTCGCTGCAGCCGCCGGTGTCGCAGCTGTACTGACGGCCCTCCACGTCGCCCGGCGCGGTGTTGCCGTCGGAGCCCGTGCCCTGGCGGCCCGGGTAGTTGCCGAAGCCCGGCGCCCTGTCACCGGAGGCGAAGCCCAGCTCGATGCCCAGGTGCAGCTTCTCCGGGATGACGTGGAACTCCGTCTGGAGCACGCCGCCGAACTGCGCGACGCGCAGCGACTGGGTGGTGGGTTCGGTGGCCGTGAGCGCGCGCCCGTCGATGTTGCCCAGCTGCGCGGCGAACTCCGCCTCGATGCGGAAGCGCTTCTCCTCGTACTTGAACCACAGGTCCGGGATGTAGAGCGTGCCGCCGCGCGGGACGAACGCCGGCGCGGTGGTGGTGACGGGGATGGAGGGGTTGGCGTCGTCGAACGGGACGCCCGTCTCCGTCGTGGTCGCGTAGCGCTGCGTGCGGTACGTGAAGTACAGGCCGTAGTTGAGGACGCCCTGGTTGTTGTCCAGCTTGGCCTTCTGCTGCTGGTCCGTGTCCCGCCGCGCGATGGCCAGCACCAGGCTGTGCGCGTCGTCGGACTGGGTGAGGTCCACCGGCTCGCCCAGGGCGTTGGCCTTCTCCGTGGACAGCCCCTCGCTGTTGAAGTCCAGCATGGGCGTCACGTACCAGCCGGCGAACGGCTCGGTGACGAACTGGATGCGGTCCACCGTGTCGCCGTAGTCGCAGTCCAGGCAGTTGCCGTCGTTGCGCAGCATGCCCACGCCCCAGTGGCTGCCCATGCGGCCGAAGCGCAGGATGCCCACCGGCGTCGTCACCTCGCCGTACGCGCGGCGGACATGGACGGAGTCCTTGAACGCGTTGATGGCGGAGTTGGCCGGGGACTGGTTCTCAGAGAAGAGCGTGAAGTTGTTGCGCCCATCCCCGCTGTAGGCGCTGTCCGGGTTGGAGCCCAGCAGGATGTTGTCCAGCGCGTCCACCTGCGCCTTGATGCGCACGTCCTCGGAGACGTTGAAGGACGGGTCCAGGCGGAAGCGCATGTTGGCGCCGGCCTGGGTCTGCTCCGCGGCGGAGCGCGGCGAGCGCGTCCACAGCTGGCGGCCCAGGGGCGTGCCGGAGGGCAGCGCGGGCTTGCCCAGGTCGAACTTGTAGAAGAGCGTGGGGCGCACGCGCAGGTAGCCGTCCAGCGTGAACAGCTCCAGCTTGCGCTTCTCCTCCGTCCACTCCTCCTGCCAGTCGTTGTTGGCCACGGCCTGGGTGGCCGTCTGGGCGCGGATGTCCTCGCGCAGCTCCTGACGCGTGGCCTCCAGGCGCTGCTCCAGCTCCTCGCGGCTGACGGAACCTTCGCTGGGGGTGGGGGCGGCGGTGGCCGGTGCGGCGGGCGCGGGAGACTCGGCGGGCGCCGACTCCTGGGGTGCCGAGGGCGCGCCACCATCGGGCACCGGCGTCTGCGCGGTGGCCGTGGACGAGGCGACGAGCAGCGCCGCCAGCAGGACGTGAGGCATGGTCAACGGTCTCCGGGGCCGCGACATGACGCGGCCGGGTGTAAAGGGCGGGCGATTCAAGCCATGCACCCCTGGGGTGTCAACGTCTACGGGAGCGGGGCTTCGTACTTGCAACGGCGGGGGCCGTCCCCTTCCCCGCCGCCGGCCCCTTCCGGGGCGCGCGGGAGGCAACGCTGGAGAGCGGCTGACATTTCGGACAGAAATGCGTGGTGCGTCCACCCTGGGTG
Source organism: Corallococcus caeni (assembly GCF_036245865.1). Classification (NCBI taxonomy): domain Bacteria; kingdom Pseudomonadati; phylum Myxococcota; class Myxococcia; order Myxococcales; family Myxococcaceae; genus Corallococcus; species Corallococcus caeni. The sequence continues at coordinate 1,833,809 of NZ_BTTW01000001.1, forward strand.
AAGGACTCCACGGGGGTTCCGCACTTCGAGCACGGCCCCTGCGCCCGCCCGTAGACGCGGAAGCGGTTCACGGAGCCAGCCTCCTCCAGGTAGGTGATGTCCTCGCCCTCCTGCTCCTTGAAGGCGAAGTCGAACGCGGCGTGGATGGCGCGGGCCAGGTGCTTCCAGTCGTCGGGGGTGAGGGTGCCGGGCTTGCGCGCCGGGTGCAGGCCCGCCCGGAAGAGGGCCTCCGCGGCGTGGATGTTGCCCAGGCCCGCGACGCGGCCCTGGTCCATCAGCGCCACCTTCAGGTCCTGCTTCGAGTCCCCCACCGCCTCCTGGAGCTGGGGCCCGGTGAGCCCTTCGGTCAGCGGATCCCGCCCCAGGGCCTTCACCGAGGGCAGCTCCCACAGGTCCTTCGCGGGCACGGGCTCCATCCGGCCGAAGAGGCGTGGATCAGCGAAGTGGACCACGTGGCCGTCGTCCAGGTGGAAGCGGGCGCGGCTGTGGGGGACGGCCTCCCCCTCCTTCCGGCGCACGAACTTGCCCGTCATCCCCAGGTGGGCCATCAGGCCGTGGCCACCCTCCAGGGTGAGGAGCAGGTACTTTCCCTTGCGCTCCAGGGCCTTCACCTGTCCGGTGAGCCGGGTGAAGCGCGCCAGCTCCGCGCCCCGGAAGACGCGGGTGGCGTCCGCTTCCGCGCGCACGATGCGGTGGCCCTTGAACCAGCGCTCCAGGTTGCGCCGGGCGATCTCCACTTCCGGTAGCTCAGGCATCCGGGCGGGGGCATACCACCGGACTGTTTCCGGCGCATGTCCCCCGGTGGATGCCACGCGGGGAAGCCGCTTGCCCGGGGCGTGGGGGCGCGGCTACGACGGGCCGCGAAAGCTTCCAACCGCCACAGCACAAAAGGACGACTCGCCCATGCAACGGATGGTCACCGCACTCCTGACCCTGACCCTGGCCTCGGGCCTCTCCACGGGCTGCACCAAGCAGCGCGTGGGCGCGGAGAAGGCGCTCGCCAAGGTGCTCATCTCCGACGAGCAGGAGAACCAGCTCGGCCTCCAGGTGAAGCAGGAGCTGGAGACGAAGGAGCACATCAAGTACGTGCAGGACCCGGCGGTGGTGGACTACGTCCGGAGCATCTCCGCGCCCATCCTGTCGCAGGCCAACAAGGACCGCTCCGGGGTGAAGTGGAAGGTCAACGTCATTGACGACCCGAAGACGGTCAACGCCTTCGCCACGCCGGGCGGCTTCCTCTACGTGTACACGGGCCTGCTGCTCGCGGCGGACACGGAGGCGGAGCTGGCGGGCGTGATGGCGCACGAGGCGGGCCACGTGGTGGGCCGGCACTCCGCGCGCGCCATGGTGAACGCCTACGGCCTGCAGGCCATCACCCAGGTGGCGCTGGGCCAGAACCCGGGCACCGCGGCGCAGATCGCCGCGCAGCTGGCGGGCGGCGGGCTGCAGCTGGCGCACGGCCGCAGCGAGGAGACGGAGGCCGACGAGTACGGCGCGAAGTACGCCTCCGCGGCGGGCTTCGACCCCAACGGCCTCATCACCTTCTTCCAGAAGCTCCAGAAGGAGCAGGGCTCCACGCCGGGCGTCCTCAAGTGGCTGTCCACGCACCCCACCAACGAGGACCGCATCGCCCACCTGCGGAAGGTCATCGCGCAGAACGGGTACAAGGGCGACCGCGACACCGCGGGCGGGCTGACGGCCATCCAGGCCAAGCTGCCCAAGCAGTAGGCCGTGCCTCACCGGCCCTGGGGCTCAGTGCATGGACGGGGTGTCCTTCCCGTCCGGCACCAGGCCCGGGGGCTCCGGGTCTTTTCCTTCCGCCACGCGGCGCCTGCGCTTGAACAGCGCGAGCCGCGTCTTCCGGGCGCTGGCGGCGCTCTTGGCCGCGCCGGGCGTCTTGAGGGGCGGCTCCAGGGGCGCGGGCTGACCGAAGTCGCGCGCGCCCTTGGCCTTCCCCTGCGCGGACGCGTGCTCGAGGATGGCGTTGAGCTCCCCGCCGAGGATGAAGATGAGCCCGGAGAGGTAGAGCCACAGCATCAGCACCACCACGCCACCGATGGAGCCGTAGGTGACGTCGTACTTGCCGAAGTGCTCCACGTACTGGGTGAAGCCCCAGGTGCTGCCCAGCCACGCGAGCGTGCCGAGCACGGAGCCCGGGGTGATGTACTTGAAGCGCTGCTTCACGTCCGGCAGCAGGTAGTAGCAGAGCGACAGCATCAGCATCACCAGCGCCGCGGTGAAGGGCCAGCGCAGCCAGGACCAGACGACGTGGAACTCGTCGATGAGCGCCAGCTTGTCCGCCACCCACGCCCCCACGCGTCCGCCCAAGAGCAGGATGGCGAAGGACAGGGGGATGAGCAGGCCGCCCATCAGCGTCACGGCCAGCGCCAGGCCCTGCGTCTTCCAGTAGGGCCGGGACTCCGACACGTCGTAGGCCAGGTTGAGGGCCTTGCGCAGGGCGTCCACGCCGCGCGACGCGGACCACAGCGCCACGAGCAGACCCACGGTGAGCAGCTTGGGGCGCGTCTCCCCGACGACGGACGTCAGGTGCTGGCTGAGCACGCCCATGGCGTCGCCGGGCACCAGCGGGCGGATGCGGTCCATCATCGCGTCCACGGCGCCGGGCGCGAACGGCAGGTACGCCACCAGCGTCACGAGGAAGAACAGGAACGGGAACAGCGAGAAGATGAAGTAGTAGGACAGCTGCGCCGCCACGTCGGTGACGGTGTCCTCTTCAATCTCCTTCCAGAAGCGCCGCGCGAACTCCCTCCACGTCAGGTACTTGAGCCGTGGCAGCCCCATGTGGTTCCCCCTCCGGGTCTGTGGGGAGCCAATGTGTGAACGCTTCGCGCATTCGGCAGCAGGCGGCCGGGCGGGCGCTCGCGGCCAGAAGCGCCGGGTGTTGAACGCTAGACGAGTCCGGAGGGCAGGTAGCGGCCCAGCAGCGGACGCAGGCGGCTCTTCACCTCCGCGGGGATGCGCGTGCGGTCCGTGAAGATGGCCAGCGCGAGCGCGCTGGCGCAGCGGCAGGAGGCGGGCGCGCTGGCGATGCGGGGCAGCGCGCGGCGCAGGAGCGCGGCGCCGTGGGCGGTGACGGCGTCCAGCCGCTGGGCGAACTGCGGCAGGAGCGCTTCGGGCTCCTGGCCCACGGGCTGCGGGCGCCAGGAGTCATGGTCGGTGGGCAGCGCGATGAGGGCGTAGTGCAGCTCCGCCTCGCGCGCGAGCCGCGCCTCCGGCATGGCGGTGAGCCCCACGAGGTCCGCGCCCCACGCGCGGTACAGCTGGCTCTCCGCCTGGGTGCTGAGGGAGGGGCCCTCGATGCAGACGTAGGTGGCGGAGGGGTGCACCACGGTGTCGCTCTTCTGGCCCGCGTCGATGAGCGTCTGGCGCAGGGTGGCGCAGAAGGGCTGGGCCAGCTCCACGTGCACGGCGACGTCGTCGTAGAACGTGCAGGGGCGGCGGTAGGTGCGGTCGATGACCTGATCCGGCAGGGCCAGGTGGAGCGGCTGGATGGCTTCGCGCAGGCTGCCCACGGTGCCGGTGGCGAGGACGTGGGTGACGCCGAGCGTCTTCAGGGCGAAGAGGTTGGCGCGGTAGGGGGCGCGGGTGGCGTTGTGGACGTGGCCCTGGCCGTGGCGGAAGACGAAGACGGTGGGGACGCCGTCCAGCTCCGTGGAGATGAGCGGGGTGCTGTGGGGCCCGAAGGGCGTCTCCACGGAGAGGTGTTCGCCGCGCCCCTGGAGCCCCAGGGCCTGGTAGAGGGCGTGGCCCCCGATGATGCCCACCTTGACCGCCGGCATGCGTCTCCTCTCGCCCGGTCGTCGGGCGTGGGCCTGACGATATCGCGGGGGGCTCGCCCGGGAAGCGCGGAAGGCTGGTAGCCTTCACATTTGCCATGCGTCTTCTCCCGCACCTCGTCGTCCTCAGCGTCCTTCTTGCAACCCCCGCCCTGGCCGGGCCCGTCCCGCCCGGCTGCGAGGAGGACGCCGCCACGTGCAAGGAGGACTGCACCATCGAGTACGGCGGCAACGGCGCGGCCATCAAGAAGCTGACGCGCTGTTTCGAGGGCTGCCTGCAGACGCGCACGCAGTGTGCCCGTCAGTTCAACGCGGTGAACAACCGGGCGCCGGACGCACCGGAGGCCGCGCCCGAGCGCCGGGGAGGCAAGACGGAGGCGGCCAAGCTGCGCGAAATCGAGGAGAAGGACCGCCGCCGCGAGGAGGACCCCTTCGGCGACGAGGAGAACAAGCAGCCGCGCGCGCGGCCGGTGCGCGACTCCTACGATGATCCGCCGGAGCCGCCCCCGGAGCGCAAGGGCTACCGGGCGTCGGACGAGAAGCCCGCGAAGCCCCCCCCGCGTCAGCAGGCCACCGTCCCCGCGCGGGCCACGGAGCCCGCGCGCCAGCCGCCCCCGCCGCCCTCTCCCGCCGTGGCGCCGGAGCCGGAGCCCAGGCGCTCCGAGGCCCCCGATATTGAAGCCTTCTCGGAGCCGCCGCCCCGTGCGGATCCGCCCCCGCGCAAGCCCGAGCCGAAGCCGGTGGTGGCCGAGCCCGCGCGGCCAAGCCGGACGGAAGACGAGGACCTGCCGCCTCCGCCCCCGCCGGTGAGGAAGGAGCCGCCGCCCCGTATCGCAGAGCCGCCGCGTCCCACGGTCCCGCCGGAGCCCAAGAAGGACATCTCCGACTGGGATCCCAACGGCGACTGAGCCCGGGGCCATCAGCCCTCGGCTCCGCCTCCCGCCCGGCGGATTCCAAACTGGTCCGACTGTCGGACAGGTTCGTGCGGGGCGCTCAGCCCGCGCGGCCTCGCTCCACGTCCAGGACGCGCTGCCAGAGCGCGATGGGCGACACGCCGACGTAGCCGCTCTCCTGACCGTCGTTGCACTCGATGACGATCCACCGGCCGGATACCTCCTGGGCCACGTCGACGACGAGGAACGGCAGCGCCACCCGGCGGGCCGCCTCTCCCGCGAGCGCGAGCGCATCCCGCTCCTCCTGGGGCGTCAGCGTGTACGGCGTCCCCTGCCACCAGTAGGGCCCGAAGCCCACCAACTGCTGCCGCCACCAGAAGGTTCGGAACTCGAACGAGCGGGGCAGCGCGTCCGCGCCCTGCGTGTCGTCCACGCGCCGCAGGGGCCGCAGCTCGCGGCACACCACCTGCTGCCAGTGCAGGATGTCATCCCGCGCATAGGCCTCCATCGCCTGACGGAAGGCGTCCGGCCCCTCGATGATGGAGAGGGACCTGCGATGGCGGCTCGTCTGCCGCGCACCCTTGAGGAACACCGGCCAGCCCAGCCGCTCCTCCACCGTGCGCGCATCCGGCGGCGTGTCGAACCAGACGCTGCGAGGCGTCAGGTCCTCCAGCAACGGATACCAGTGCGGCAGCTCCGTCGCGAGCAGGTGCTGCTCTGGCGAATGCACCAGCCGCACGCCCTGCGCCTCCAGCTCCCGGTAGCGCTCCGCGTAGTCAGGCCACGCCCCCGCGCGTGCGACGACCTCGATGGGCGTGTCGGGCAGCATGTACGGCCGCCGACAGGCGAAGAACCGATCAAAGGCGAAGTCGTAGACGCCCTTCCCCGTCGCCGCGGTGAGCAGCCACAGGCGGTCCTCGACCTTCAGCAGATCCTCTCCAGGGCGCAACATGGGCGGCAGCGTGCGACCGCCACCCTTCACGGGTCAACGCCTTCAGCCCGCGCGCACCACCACCGGCGCGGCCTTCACCGGCACGCTCTGCGTCAGCCGCACGCCCACGAGCACCAGCGCGCCGCCCAGCGCCAGCTCCCAGTGCAGCGCTTCATCCAGGAAGAGCCACGCCACCAGCGCCGTCACCGCCGGTTGCAGGTTGGAGAAGATGGCCACGCGCGACGCGGGCACCTTCGACAGCGCGTAGGACCAGAGCAGGTACGCCACCACCGACGTCATCAGCCCCACGTACACAATGGAGGCCTTCGCGGCGGCGCTGGAGGCCCACACCGCCGCGGGCTCCAGCACGAACGGGATGAGCGGCAGCTGCAACACCGTGGCGACCGTCATCGTCCACGCCGTCGCGCGCAGCGGTCCATGCTCGGAGGCCAGGGGCTTGCCTTCCGTCGTGTAGACCACCCACGCCACCACCGCCGCGAGGATGAGCAGGTCGCCCTCCAGCGTGCCCCTCGCGCTCGCCAGACCCCGGCCCAGCAGCAGCACCACCACGCCCACCAGCGCCGTGAGGATGCCCGCCGTGGTCCGCGTGGACGCCCGCTCCCGGCCCAGCACCAGGCTGGCCACGTACACGCCCAGCGGCGTGAGCGCGTAGAACAACGCCGCGTGCGCCGCCGTGGAGCGCGACAGGCCGGAGAAGAACAGCGTCTGGTTCACCGGCCCGCCCATCAGCCCCAGCAGCGCCACGCGCGGCCACGCATGGCGCGGCGGCAGCTTCCGCCCCGGCGTCACCGCCAGCAGCACCACGAACGCGGCGCCGCACACGAGGAAGCGCCACAGCACCACCGTGAACGGCGACAGCTCCGTCATCGCCCGCTTGGCTGCGAGGTACGTGCCCGCGCTGATCAGCACCTGCACCGTCAGCGCCGCGTACACCCGCCCGAGCGGCGGCGGCGCGGAAGGAGACGTCACGGCTCCAGTTGCAGAAGCGCCCATCGTGCGGCGCTGCGTACCAGTTCACTGCCGTCGCCGCTGAGTTTTTCGAGCAGCGGCCGGGCGTGCGCCTGCCGTGCGACCCCCAGTGCATAGACAGCGTTGCGCCTCAAACCGTCGTACCGCGCGCGCGCCAGCGCCGTGCCGGGGATGAGCTCCTTGTATTGCTCGGGGGTGAGCGCCGCCAGCTCCAGCGTGCCCAGCGACGCCACCGCGCGGGGCACGAAGCGGTCATCCTCCGCGAACACCGGCTTGCGGTTCAGCGGGCACACCTGCTGGCAGATGTCGCAGCCGAAGATGAGGTTGTCGAACTTGAGCCGGAACACCTCCGGCACGTCGCGGTCGCGGTTCTCAATCGTCTGGTACGACAGGCACGCCCGCGCATCCACCTGCCGGTTTCCCACCAGCGCGCCCGTGGGACACGCCATGAGGCACCGCCGGCAGGAACCGCAGCGGTCCGCCACCGGCCCCTCCGGATACGCGTCCACCTCCGCGTCCAGGATGAGCGTGGCCAGGAGCACCCAGGAGCCGTGCGACTCCGTGATGAGGCAGCCGTTCTTGCCCACGTAGCCCAGGCCTCCGCGAGCGGCCCACACCTTCTCCATCATGGGCCCGCTGTCCACGCCGCCGTAGGTGCCCAGGCCCGGGTACCAGGCGTTGATGGTCTTGCGGAACGCCTTCATCCGGTCGCGCAGCGTGGAGTGGTAGTCGCGGCCCCTCGCGTACCGCGCGATGGGCGAGCCCTGCGACGGTGCGTCGTCCCGGTAGTAGTTGTTCGCGAAGGACAGCACCGTGCGCGCGCCCGGCAGGAGCACCGACACGTCGAGCCGCTCCTCCGCGCGCGACCCCATCCAGTCCATGTCCGCGTCGTAGCCGGCCTCCAGCCACGACATCAGCGACGACGGCGGGATGGGCTCCGCGCGCGCGAAGCCGATGAGGTCGAAGCCCACGTCCTGGGCGAGCTGCCGCAGCCGGGCAGTGGGCAGTTGCGTCGCGTACACGGGCTACTTCGTCGGCTTCTCGGGGATCCACTTCACGTCCGGCAGGCCGGCGCGGAAGTTCACCAGCCGGGCCACCACGAAGAGCAGGTCCGACAGGCGGTTCAAGTACATGGCCACCGCCGGCGGGGCCTTGTCCTCACGCAGCAGCGTCACGACCCGGCGCTCGGTGCGGCGGCACACCGTGCGCGACAGGTGCAGCGCCGCGGCCGCGGGCGCGCCTCCCGGGAGGATGAAGTGCGTCATCTTGGGCAGCTCCTCCTCGTAGCGGTCGATGTGGCGCTCCATCTCCTCCACCCACTCCGGGCGCAGCTCCGGGATGTGGGCCGCCGCCTTGGTGTGCGGCGGCGTGGCCAGCACCGCGCCCACCGTGAAGAGCTGGTCCTGGAGGCGCTGGAGCAGGTGGTCCAGGTCCGCCGGCAGCGAGAACGTGCGCGCGAGGCCCAGCGTGGCGTTGAGCTCGTCCACCTCGCCGTACGCCTCCACCAGCGCGTCGTCCTTCGACACTCGGCCGCCGCCGAAGAGGCCCGTTTCGCCGGCGTCGCCGGTCTTCGTGTAGATCTTCATGGCAGCCCTTGTTTAACGATGCGACACGGCGACGCCGTGCGCGGGTGGACAGCGGCCGATATTTTGCTCGCTTGCCCGACCCCACCTAGGGAAAAAGGGCCCCATGCAGCCTTACCTGAGTCTGATGGAGCACGTCCTGAACCACGGGACGAAGAAGGGCGACCGGACCGGCACGGGGACGCTGAGCCTCTTCGGCCACCAGCTCCGCTTCGACCTCACCCAGGGCTTCCCCCTGGTGACGACGAAGAAGCTCCACCTGAAGTCCATCATCCACGAGTTGCTGTGGATGCTCCGGGGGGACTCGAACGTGCGCTCGCTCCAGGAGGTGGGGGTCACCATCTGGGACGAGTGGGCCAGCGCCGACGGCAGCCTGGGCCCCGTGTACGGCCACCAGTGGCGCTCGTGGAACACGCCGGACGGCGGCCACGTGGACCAGATGCAGCAGCTGGTGGACGGGCTGAAGAAGAACCCGGACTCGCGCCGGCACCTGGTGAGCGCGTGGAACGTGGCGGACGTGCCCTCCATGAAGCTGCCGCCCTGCCACGTGATGTTCCAGTTCTACGTGGCGGACGGAAAGCTCTCCTGCCAGCTCTACCAGCGCAGCGCGGACATCTTCCTGGGGCTGCCCTTCAACATCGCGTCGTACTCGCTGCTGACGATGATGGTGGCGCAGGCCACGGGCCTCACCCCGTACGAGTTCATCCACACGATTGGTGACGCGCACCTGTACCTGAACCACGTGGAGCAGGCGCAGGAGCAATTGAAGCGAGAGCCGCGCCCCCTGCCGCGCATGCGCCTGAACCCGGACGTGAAGGACCTGTTCGCCTTCCGCTACGAGGACTTCACGCTGGAGGGCTACGACCCGCACCCCGCCATCAAGGCGCCCGTGGCCGTATGAGCCCGCGCGTGTCCGCCATCGTCGCCATGGCGGCGAACCGCGTCATCGGCCAGGGCAACACCCTGCCCTGGCGCCTGCCGCAGGACCTGGCGCGCTTCAAGCGCCTGACCCTGGGCCACACCCTCGTGATGGGCCGCAAGACGTACGACTCCATCGGGAGGCCCCTGCCCGGCCGCACCACCGTGGTCCTCACCCGCCAGCGCGACTGGGCCGCGCCCCAGGGCGTCCGCGTGGCGCACACCGTGGAGGAAGCGCTGGCGCAGGCCCAGGGCGACAGCGAGGTCTTCATCGCCGGGGGCGCGGACCTCTACGCGCAGACGCAGGCGCTGTGGCACCGGCTCTACCTCACCCGCATCGAGCGGGACTTCCCCGGCGACGCGTTCTTCCCGCCCGTGGACCTCTCCGGATGGAGGCAGGTGGAGGAGGAACGGCACCCGGAGGGCGACCTGCCCTTCGGTTTCTTCACCTACGAGCGTCAGGGCTAGCCACTATTCCGGGAAATTTCGGGACGACTTATCGTGCGGGCTCCTCACACCGAAGGAGCGTGCATGCGTCGTCACCTGATTCGTGGGCTGGGGCTGTTCGCGGTGCTGGGCCTCGCGGCCTGTGGCGGGGCCGTCGAGGACGGCACGGGCATGGAGCCCGGCACCCAGGAGCAGGAGCTGCGGCAGTGCCCGGAGAGCGGCGTCTGTCCCGCCGGCGAGGTCTGCTACGACGGCCCGGGCGGCCCCTGCTATCCGTGCAGCCGCTACCCCCAGTACTGCGGCGTCGACCTGCCCTGAGTCGCCCCCGGGAACACCCGGAGTGTTGACCCCCACGCCCCCTCTGTCTTCGGAGGGGGTGCCATTAATTGATCTTGATTCGCAGAATTGAACGCGCCGGGGGCGGTTGGTAGAAGGCGGACGTGAAACACGCCGCCGCCCTCTCGCTGTGCCTGCTGTTCGCGCTGTCCTCTTCCGCCCGGGCCGAAGCGCCGGCGTCCGACGAGGGGCGCACCTGGCACAGGCTGGTGGGCATCCTCCAGTACCTCCAGGCGGACTACCCGGCGGCGGTGTCGTCGAAGTCGGAGTTCGAGCTGACGGAGCAGAAGAGCTTCGCGGCGGAGGCGCTGTCGGCGGCGAAGGACCTGGGCCCGGCGGCGGCCACGTTCGTGCCGCGCGTGGAGGCCATCCAGGCGCGCGTCAACGAGGCCGCGGATCCAGAGGGCGTGAGCCGCGACTGCGGTGAGCTGGTGGAGAGCCTGGTGCTGGCGGGGGGCCTGGCGCGCAGCCCTCGCGTGGCGCCGGACCTGGAGCACGGCAAGCAGCTGTTCCAGGCCAACTGCTCCGCGTGCCACGGCGCGGAGGGCAAGGCGGACGTGTCCATCGCGGCCACCATGGAGCCCCGGCCGGCGGACTTCCACGACCCGGAGCTGATGGAGGACGGCCTGACGCCCTACAAGGCGTTCAACACCACCAGCTTCGGCGTGCCCGGCACCGCGATGCCGGCCTACCCCACGCTCACCGAGGACGACCGCTGGTCGCTGGCCTTCTTCGTCTTCACGCTGCGCCAGCCGCCGTGCCAGGGCGAGCCGCCCAACGTGTCGCTGGAGCGGCTGGCCACGTCCACGGACGCGGAGCTGGCGAAGGCGTTCGGCGCGGACAAGGTGGCGTGCCTGCGCCAGAACATGCCGGACGCGGACGAGGAGAAGGTGCTGCTCAACGCGCGCGCGGCGGTGGGCCACGCGCTGCGCCTGGGCGCGGACGGCGACTACGCGGCGGCGAAGACGGCGCTCCTGGACGCGTACTTGAACGGCCTGGAGCCGGTGGAGCCCAAGCTGCGCGGGCGCGACCCGGCGCTCACCCAGAAGCTGGAGGAGGCGTTCCTCCAGGCGCGGCTCGCCGCCGAGCACAAGAGCCCGCACCTCCAGGACGAGGGGCGTGAGCTGCTGTCGCTGCTGGACCAGGCGCGCAAGTCCACCGGCAGCACGACGGACGTGCTGTCCGTGGCGTGGCTCACGCTGCTCATCCTGCTGCGCGAGGGCTTCGAGGCGACCATCATCGTCACGGCGCTGCTCGCCGCGTTGAAGAAGATGAAGGCCATGGACCAGGTGCGCGTGGTGCACGCGGGCGTGGTGTCCGCGCTCATCGCGGGCGCCATCGCGTACATCGTCGGCCGCAAGCTGCTGGCCGGTGCGCAGCGCGAGTGGATGGAGGGCGTCACCGCGCTCGTCGCCGTGGCGATGCTGCTGTACGCGGCGCTGTGGCTCAACGCGCGCGCCAACGTGAGCCACTTCATGGGCGAGCTGCGCCAGAAGATGCAGGGCGCGCTGGGCAGGGGCAGCACGTTCGGCCTGTTCGCCATCGCGTTCACGTCCGTGCTGCGCGAGAGCTTCGAGACGGCCATCTTTCTCCAGGGCCTGGCGGTGGACTCCGCGGCGGGCGTGGCGTGGGGCGTGGTGGCGGGCATCGCGGCGCTGGCGCTGCTGGTGCTCTTCATCAACCGCATGGGCTACCGGCTGCCCATGAAGACGCTGTTCAACCTCTCCACGGTGGTGCTGGTGGTGACGGCGGTGATGCTGCTGGGCAAGGGCATCCACTCGCTGCAGGAGGTGGGCGCGCTGCCGCTGGTGCCGGTGCGCTTCCTCTACGTGGACATGCTGGGGGTGTACCCGGACGCCCTGTCGCTGGTGCCGCAGGCGCTGCTGGCCATGGCGCCGCTCGTCTACCGGGCCCTGCGCCGCCGGCCCCGCGTGGAGACGCCCGCCTCCGGGGACGGGGCGACGCCGACGCCGCCCTTGCGGTAGCGTGGGTCCTGGTGAAGCTCCCCCGTCTGTTCCCACTCCTCGCCCTGCTGCTCGTGTCGGGCCTGGCCTCCGCCCAGGAGGCCCCCCCCGAGCCGGCCCGGGCTCCCGCCGGGAGCCTCACGGCGCCACCGCTGGTGGGCGCGCCGGTCGAGGACGTGCCACCTCCCCCGGACGTCCCCCTGGAGGACAAGACGCCCACGCGCGCGTCCGTCACGCCGGAAGCCCTGCCGTCCCTGAAGGCCGCGCCCGCGAAGGACCCCGTGCCGCGCGTGGCGGTGGAGGTGCTGGGCGGCGCGGCGGGCGGCGTGGTGGGCGCGACGGTGCTGGGCTCCGTGGGCTACCTGCTGGGGTCCGCCACGGTGGGCTGTGACGAGTGCCTGGTGATGGCCGTCGCGGGCGCCGCGGCGGGAGGCCTCATCGGCATCCCGGTGGGCACGTACGCGGGCGGCCGGTTCATGGGCGGACGCGGACGCGTGGGCCCCACGGTGGCCGGGAGCATGGTGGGCTGGGGCGCGACGTTCCTGGCGCTCACGCTGGTGAACAGCGGCGGCACCGAAGCGCCCCCGGCCGTCAACGCGGCCCTCTTCATCCTGCCGGTGGTGGGCGCGAGCGCGGGCTTCGAACTGTCCCATGGCAAGGCGCTGCGCCTGGAGGCCGAGGAGCACGCCTCCTCCACGCCCTCCGTGAGCCTGATGCCCGTGGCCACCTACAGCAGCAAGGGCCCGCACCTGGGCCTGATGGGCAGCTTCTAGGCGTCCCCGCCGCGGCGGCTCAGGCCCCCACGCGGAACCAGGTGAAGGAGTCCTCGCGCACGCGGCCCTCTGCCACCAGCTTCTCCAGCGAGGCCAGGGCGCTGCGCTCCGCCACCGGGTGCAGGATGGGCGGCGTGTCCGCGTAGGCCGTGGCCACCACCTCCGCCAGCGTCGCGCCCGTCGCGGGCACCGCCTCCAGCACGAGGGCCTCGCGCTGGGCGCGGTGGCGCAGGTACTCGTTCAGCTTGCCCGGGCCGTCAGGCACCGGCGAGCCGTGCGCGGGGTACAGCGTGGTGACGGGCCAGTCGCGCAGCCGCTTCAGCTGCGCGAGGTAGTCCACCATGTTGCCTTCGGGTGGGTCGATGACGATGGAGCCCACGCTCGCCACCATGTCGCCCACGATGGCGGACTTGCTGCGTGAGTCCACCAGGCACACGTGCCCGCGCGCGTGCCCCGGCGTGTGCAGCACGTGCCAGCGCTGCACCAGGGGGCCGTCCAGGTTCAGCACCTCGCCGTCCTCCAGGAGCCGCTCCACCGGGAAGTCCAGCCGGTCCGCCGTGCGCGCGTGGCACCAGAGCGGGATGCCCAGCCGCTCCTTCACCGCGAACGCGCCGCCCACGTGGTCGCCGTGGTGGTGGGTGAGCACCACCGCCACCGGCCTCGCTCCTTCCGCCTTCAGGCCCGCCACCAGCGACAGCAGCTTCGCGTACTGCTTCACGTCCGACGAACCCGGGTCCACGATGAGCAGGTCGCCCGTGCCCAGCACGTACGCGTTCGTGTGCGTCGCCGGCGGCAGCGTGGGCGTCTCCAGCGCCACCACGCGCACGCCGCGCTGGAACTCGATGCGCTGGGCCACGTAGCCCGGGCAGTACGGCGGTGTGCACAGCTTCGCGCGCGCGTCGGCTTCGTCCGTGAACTCCGACAGCACCTGCAACGCGTGCTGAGCGGGCGGGTGCAGGAGCGCCGTGCCGTCGCTCCAGCGCGACAGCCCGTCCTCCGGGCGGATCCACGCCCCTTCCGTCAGCTCGCCGGGGATGATGCTCGCGGCGGCGCCCTCCGGCAGCTCCACCAGGTAGAAGCGCGTGTCGAAGCGCACCGGGATGGCCGGCGGCGTCACCCAGCGCCCCGCGGGCTTGAGGTCCTCCGCGCGTAAGCACAGCGTGTGGCGCACCAGCCACTCGCTCCACTTCACCGTGCCCGCGAGCAGCGCCGCGCGCCCCTCCTCCAGCGCCTGGGGCGACAGCGCGCGCGCCCCTTCCGCCACCAGCACGCCCGCCTCCTCGAACAGCTCGCGCGCCGCCGCGGACCTCAGCGCGGCCTCCTCGCCCTGCGCGCCCTGCACGGGCACGTCGTGGTCGTCGGGGTCCAGCTTGCCGCCGGGGAAGGCTTGGAAGCCCCCCGCGAAGGTGAGCGCGCGCTCGCGCTTCACCCAGAACACCTCCACGCCCGCATGCGCGCGGCGGAAGAGGATGACCACCGAGGAGGGCCGGGGCTCCACGGGGGTGTGGGGCCCGAAGAGGCCCATGCCGGGAAGGGGCTCGCTCATGGTTGCACCGTCGTCCTTCAGGATTGCGTCGTCTGGCCGAGCATCCGGCCCATCATCTCGCGCGCCCGCTCCGCCTGGTCCGGCCGGACGTAGAGCCGCGTCAGTCGCACCGCGCCACTGTAGCGCTGGTAGAGCGGCGTGTAGCGCGCCACCTCCGTCAGCCGCCCCGTGGACACGTCCAGGATGAACAGCCCCGGGTTGCCGCTGCCCCCGGAGGACCCCACGTACTTGCTGAGCGCCCCCTTGGACTGCACGGTGTAGTGCTCGAAGCCGCCGCTGGTGAGCGCGCTGTTGAGCACCTCCAGGTCGTAGCCCGTGTCGCGCTCCGTGAACTGCGCCAGCAGCTTGAAGCCCTGCCGGCGGCTGATGCGCTCCGCCCACCGGTTCTTCGACCGGCGCAGCGTGTACCAGAGCGCCGCGTCGTCGCAGAGCAGGAAGGCCTCCGGGTCGTGGGGAATCTCGAACTCGCCGGGCGTCTCCTCGTAGTACCGGCGCAGCATGTGGTCGAAGTTCACCGACGTGTGGTGCAGGTACACCGACACGAACATGTGGTAGCGGCTGAGCAGGAAGTCCTCGAACGCGAACGCCGCCGCGCGCGACAGGGCCAGCACCGCCCGCCCGTCCTTCACCGCCGGGTTCAGGTTGGAGACGATCCAATCCATGTCGTACCGGCCGTAGTTCACGCCCGTGTAGAACGAGTCGCGCAGCAGGTAGTCCATCCGGTCCGCGTCCAGTTCCCCGGAGACGATGGCGCGCAACAGCGGCGTCCAGTCCACGCCCTGGTGCGTGAAGCCCGGGTCCCTGGGCGGCTTCGCGCCGGTGATCAGCGCCACCGCCGCCATGGGGGTGATGCCGCGCGGGCCGAACTCCTTCTGGATGATGTCCGTC
The DNA here is from genome assembly GCF_036245865.1 of Corallococcus caeni. NCBI lineage: Bacteria > Pseudomonadati > Myxococcota > Myxococcia > Myxococcales > Myxococcaceae > Corallococcus > Corallococcus caeni. The sequence continues at coordinate 1,848,875 of NZ_BTTW01000001.1, forward strand.
AGCGAGCTGTCCAGGAGCAGCTTCGCCGTGTAGTCCTCGTGGGTCGCCTGCTCCCCTTCCGCCACGGAGTCCAGCCAGCCGGGCAGCCGCAGCAGCGACCGCCGGGGCGCGATGCGCTCGGACGCGTGGGAGAAGGGCATGTGCCCCAGGTCGTGGCAGAGCACCGCCAGGCGCACGGCGGTGCAGAAATGTTCACGCACATCGTCCGGCAGGTCGGACCGGCTGGCCACGGCGTTGAAGACGCGCGAGGCGACGTACATGGCGCCCAGGCTGTGCGCGTGGCGGGTGTGGGTCGCGCCGGGGAAGGCCAGGTCCCCGAAGCCCAGCTGCCGCACGTAGCGCAGGCGCTGGTAGAAGCGGCTGTCGATGACGGCCTTCTCCGGGTCGCTCACCGGGATGACGCCGTGGATGGGGTCGCGAATCCGCATGTCGTCCTTGCCGGGCGCCTGCTCACCCAAGAAGCCCGGAACTGCTCCTACAGGTCACCCACCGTAGCGCATACCCTGACAGGCGGTAGCCCTGTGAGGGGCCGACCGGCCACCACGTCACAGGCTGGGAAGGTCCCTGGGGACGTGCTAACCCTCGGGTCACTCCGAATGCACATCATCCTGCTGCACAATCGTGACCACGACCTCCTCGAGGACGACCCCGGGCGCGAAGCCCGCGAGGACGTGGTCCGGGTGGCCGAGAGCCTGGCCCACGCGCTGAGCCGGGACGGCGTGAACGCCGAGCCGCTCGCCATCGAAGGCGACAAGCTGGACTTCATGGAGGCCCTGCGCTTCCTCCAGCCCGACCTCGTGGTGAACCTCTGCGAGTCGCTGGCCGCCGACAGCCGCGGGGAGATGGCCGTCCCTTGCCTCCTGGACGCGCTGGGGCTGCCGTACACCGGCTCGTCCGCCCTGTCGCTGGGGCTGGCGCTGCACAAGCCCAAGGCCAAGGACATCCTGCGCGCCCACGGCGTCTCCACGCCCGCCTCCTTCCTGGTGAAGAAGCGCGAGGACGCACTGGCGGTGGACCTGCCGTGGCCCCTCATCGTGAAGCCCGCGCGCGAGGACGCCAGCGTGGGCATGGACTTCGACTCCGTGGTGACGGAGCGCTCGGCGCTCGTGCGGGCGTGCGAGTCCGTGCTGCGCACCTTCCACCAGCCCGCGCTCGTGGAGCAGTTCATCGCGGGACGGGAGGTCTACGTTCCGCTGTTGGGCAACAGCCCCCGCCAGGCGCTGCCGCTCACGGAGATCCACTTCGGCCGCGCGTTCGACAACCGGCCGAACATCGTGTCGTACCGGGCCAAGTGGGAGGAGGCGTCGCCGGAGTACCGGGACTCGCCCACGGGGCCCTGCCGGCTCGACGCAGTGCAGGAAGCGCGTTGCATCCAGACGGCGCTGGAAGCATTTGCAGCGCTGGACTGCCAGGACTATGGACGCGTGGACCTTCGGGTGTCGCCCGAGGGTGTGCCGTACGTCATCGACATCAACCCCAACTGCGACCTTCACCCAGGCGCGGGGTTCGCGAAGGCGGCGCAGGCCGCCGGCATGGACTACGCGACCCTGGCCTCGCGACTCGTGGAGGTCGCTCTCGAAAGAGCCCATGGAAATCCGCACACTCGAAAGAAAGGACCGGGAACCGCTCGCCGCGCTGATCCGGCGAATCGAAACCTTCTCGCAGGAGGAGCAGGACTGCGCCATCGAGCTGGTTGACACCGCGCTCACCGCGGGCAACCGCGACTACACCATCCTGGTGGCGGACCGCGGGCAGGACGGGGGCGGGCTGGTGGGCTACTGCTGCTACGGCCCCACGCCGATGACGGAGAACACCTTCGACCTGTACTGGATCGCCTCCGCGCCGGAAGTCCGGGGCCAGGGCATCGGCGCGGGGCTCGTCTCCGCCATGGAGGCCGACCTGCGCCGCCGCAAGGCGCGCATCATCCGCGTGGAGACGAGCGCCACGGAGGCCTACGGCCCCACGCGCGGCTTCTACGCGTCCATGAAGTACGGCGAGGAAGCCCGCATCAAGGACTTCTACAAGCAGGGCGACGACCTCATCATCCTGACCAAGCGCCTGTAGTCCCCCGCCAGGAGCGGGCAGATGCCATCCATGAACCGACCGATGCGACGCACCCGTCTGGGATTGTTGAGCCTGCTCGCCCTGCTGACAGGGGCACCCTCCCCCGCCTGGGCCCAGGCGCCCGCCGCGCTGAAGAACCAGGCGAAGGCCGCGGCGGCCAAGGCCCAGGCGAAGACGCCCGGCGCCCCGCAGGCGCAGGAGCAGCTTTCCGACGTGCTGAAGGCCCCGCGCCCCAAGGGCGGCGAGTACTTCGGCCTGTACCTGATGGACAAGAAGGTGGGCTGGTTCTTCACCGACCTGACGGCGCTGCCGGGCAACAAGGTGCAGAGCATCAACGAGCTCATCTTCAAGGCGCAGGTGGGCACGCGCGTGTCGGAGCGCGTGCACCGCGAGGTGCGCGTCTACGAAGCGAAGCCGGGCGGCAAGCTCCTCTCCTTCACCGTCACGCAGAAGGGCGACGGCGGGGACAACGAGCTGGTGGGCACCGTGACGGGCGACTCCTTGCGCGTGGTGCGCAAGCGCCCGGGCCAGCCGGATGAAGTGCTCAAGCCGCTGCCCCTGCCCAAGGAGACGGTGGAGGACGCGGACCAGGCGCGCGTGGCGCTCCTGCGCGGCCAGAAGGTGGAGGGCGTCGCGCTGGACGGCACGGACCTGGAGGGCTACCGCACCGTCACCACGGTGGAGGCGCCCGAGGAGCAGATGCTGGGCGGCGTGAAGGTGAAGCTGTCGCGGGTGAGCACGCTGTCGGACAAGGAGAAGGTGCCGGTGGCGGCCTTCCTGACGACGGACGGCAAGATGGTGCGGGTGGACTTCGGCCAGACGATGCAGGCGCGCGCCGAGTCGGAGACGGTGGCGAAGCGGCTGGACCTGGTGGAGGTGTTCGGCCTCACGCGCGTGGTGCTGCCGCAGCCCCTGCCCGCGAAGGCGCGCGAGGTGCCCGGCCAGGTGAAGCTGGTGATGAAGAACCTGCCGGAGAAGTTCCAGCAGGACACGTACCGGCAGAAGTACCACCGGCTGCCGGACGGCCGCGTGGAGGTCACGCTGATGGCGGCGCCGCCTTCGCCCAAGGGCCGCCTGCCCCGGCCGGTGGCGGATCCGGACAAGGGGGAGAACCTCAAGTCCACGCTCGCGGTGGAGGCGGACGCGCCGGCCATCAAGGCGCAGGCCAGGAGCATCATCCGCGACGAGAAGGACGCGTACACGGCGGCGCGGATGCTGTCCGCGTGGGTGTACAGCAACCTGCAGAAGGACTACGGCGCCAGCGCGGACCGGGCCACGGACGTGCTGCGCCAGAAGAAGGGCGACTGCACGGAGCACTCGCTGCTCACGGTGGCGATGCTGCGCGCGTCCGGCATCCCCGCCCGCCGCGTGGACGGCGTCATCTACATGGTGAACTCCGACGGCGTGCCCGCGCTGTACTGGCACGAGTGGGTGGAGGCCTACGTGGGCGAGTGGACCCAGCTGGACCCCACCTTCAACCAGCCCGTCGCGGACGCCACCCACTTCTACGTGGGCTACGAGGGCAACGCGGAGATCACGCCCCTCATCGGGGCGTTGCAGGTAACGGACGTGAAGTAGTCACGGTGCCGCGTCCCCCGGCCTTCTTCAGTGGCCCGGGGCCGCGACCAGTCGCTCCGCGAGCAGGCCCGCTTCCGTGATGGGCCGCTCGCAGACGAAGCCGCGGCAGAGGTACGCGGCGCCCTTGCCTTCCACCGGCTCGCGCCCCTCGAAGAGCTCCTGGAGGCGCGCGGGCGGCGGGACGCTGGTGTCGTGCCAGCCGAAGGAGAACACCGGCGCGTAGGTGCGATTCGCGGACGCCAGCAGCGGGGCCACCGCCTCGCGCGAGCCCGCGAAGGTGACGCCCGACGCGCCGTCCAGCAGCGAGTCCGCCGCGAGCGCCAGGTGGCCGTAGCCCATGGGGTTTCGCACCAGCTGATCATGCAGCTTGGCCACGTAGTGCTCCGGGTGGTCCAGGTGGCACACGTCGCCGGTGAGCGCGGAGAGCGTCACCTGCGCCTCGGTGAGCGTGGACGCGCCGGCCGGGAAGGCGTTGTCGAAGAGGCAGTAGGCCGCCACCACCAGGTCCTTCTGTCCCCGGGGCGCGGAGAGGTACGCCTGCTTCTCCTCGTCCCAGAACAGCTCCACCGCGCGGTGCGCGAGCGCGTCCGCCGCGTCCAGGTACTTCGCGTCGAACGTCGCCTGGTAGAGCGCGGTGAGCCCCGCGGCGAAGTCGCCGTAGTCCTCCAGGAAGCCGTCGATGCGGCCCTGGCCGTGCTGGTACGAGCGCAACAGCCGCTTGCCGTCCCACATGTTCGCGAGCACGAAGTCCGCCGCGTTCGCCGCGAGCTTCGCCCAGTCCGGGCGGTTGAACACACGTGACGCCAGCGCGAGCCCGCGGATCATCAGCCCGTTCCAGCCCGCCAGGATCTTGTCGTCGCGGCCCGGCTTCACGCGCTGCTCGCGCAGGAGGAAGAGGACACGGCGCGCCTCCGCCAGCTCCTTCTCCACCGCGTCCACGGGACGGCCCTGCTCCTTCGCGAGCTGCTCCACGGGGACGACGACCTCCAGCACCGTGGCGCCGTGCTCGAAGTTGCCGCCGGGCTTGATGCCGAAGTGGCGCAGCACGGTGTCCGCCTGCTGACCCACGGCCAGGGCCGCGCGGACCTCCTCGGGGCGCCAGACGAAGAACTTCCCCTCCTCGCCCTCGCTGTCCGCGTCCTGCGTGGCGTAGAAGCCGCCGGCCGGGTCGGTCATCTCACGGCGGACGTACGCGACGGTCTCCTCCACCACCTTGCGCCAGAGCGGCCGTGACTCCACCTGCTCCGCCTCCGAGTACAGGTGCAGGAGCTGGGCGTTGTCGTAGAGCATCTTCTCGAAGTGGGGCACCAGCCAGCGCTCGTCCACGGAGTAGCGGTGGAAGCCGCCGCCCAGCTGGTCGTAGATGCCGCCCAGGGCCATGCGCTCCAGCGTGCGGAACACCGCCGCCTTCAGGGGCTCGCCGCCGCCACGGCGCCACGCGCGCAGGAGCAGCGCGACGTTCATGGGGTTGGGGAACTTGGGGGCGTTGCCGAAGCCGCCGTTCACCGGGTCCATGCGCTTGAGCATGGATTGCCCCATGGCCACGATGTCCTCCGCGGACAGGTGCGCGGGGGCGGCGTCCAGGCCGTGCGTGGACAGCTCACCCAGCCCCTCCTGGAAGCGGCTGGCCTGCTCTTCGATGTCGCTGGCCTTGTTCACCCACGCGTCGCGCAGCGCGGAGAGCAGGCGCGGGAAGCCGGGCCGGCCGTAGCGGTCCGACGGGGGGAAGTAGGTGCCGCCGTAGAAGGGGCGCAGGTCCGGGGTGAGGAACACGGTGAGGGGCCAGCCACCGCCCTGCCCCATGAGCTGCACGACGCCTTGATAAATCTGGTCAAGGTCGGGGCGCTCCTCGCGGTCGACCTTGATGTTGATGAAGCCCTCGTTCATCAGGCGCGCGATGTCGGGGTCCTCGAAGGACTCGTGCGCCATGACGTGGCACCAGTGGCACGCGGAGTAGCCCACGGAGAGCAGGATGGGCTTGTTCTCCGCGCGGGCGCGGGCCAGGGCTTCGTCCCCCCAGGGGTACCAGTCCACGGGATTCGTGGCGTGCTGGCGCAGGTACGGCGACGGCTCCTGGGCCAGACGGTTGGTTTTTCCAGAGGGGGGACGGTCATCCATGGGGTGCTCCCGGTGCGCAGCGGCTTCGCGGCCCTTCACATTGTGAGCCTGGGTGCGCGGGGGCAAGCTGAAATGGCCTCACTCCCTGCTGGCCAACGGCCCTCCGGTGCGCTTTGTCCGGGGGCGTGCGTGCGTCCGCCCACTCCAGCCCCGGCCCGGGAATGAAGACGTGCCTCGCCCTGGTGGCCCTGGGCGTGGGGGTGCGGCTCGCGCTGGCGCTGGGAACGGACGTCTACTTCGACGAAGCCTATTACTGGCAATGGGCCCGGCATCTCGCATGGGGATATTTCGACCATCCGCCGATGGTGGCGTGGCTCATCGCCGCGCTGGGCATCCGGGGGACGGCGCTCCTGTGCGGGCTGGGGACGGGCGTGGCGGTGTGGGGGCTGGCCCTGGACGTGTACCGCTCGCGCGAAGCGGCGTGGCGCGCGGTGGCGCTGTGGAGCGCGGTGCCGGTGGGAATCCTCTCCGGTGTCTGGGCGACCCCGGACTCCCCGATGCTGCTGTTCTGGGCGCTGGGGTTGTGGGCGCTGTACCGCGAGAAGTGGGTGCTGGCGGGGCTGACGTGTGGGCTCGCGCTGCTGTCGAAGTACCCGTCCGTGCTGCTGGGGCTGGCCTTCATGGTCGCGGCGCTGCGGGCGCGGAGGCTGCTGTCCGGGGCGTGGCTCACGGCGGGGTTGGGATTGCTGTGCTTCCTGCCGGTGGTGCTGTGGAACGCGAGCCATGAATGGGTGGGCTTCAAGTTCCAGCTGAACCACGGCCTGGGCGGAAGCGGCGGCTGGGCGACGTTCGGCGAGTACGTCGCGGGGCAGTTCGCCATGGGCGGGCCGGTGCTCTTTCCGCTGGCACTGGTGTACGCGGTGCGAGGGCCGAGGGAGCAATTCCTGCTGCGCATGGCGACGGTGATTCCGCTGCTGTTCTTCGGCTACGCGGCGGCGCGAACACGGGGTGAGGCGAACTGGCCCGCGGCGGCATACGTGGCGGCGTGCATTGGCGTCGCGGGGATGCGGCCGGTGTGGCAGCGGACGGCGGCGTGGAGCGGGATGGCGGTGGTGCTGGCGGTGACGTCGCACCTGCTGTTCCCGGTGCTGACGTTCGAGCGCGACGTGGTGCTGGCGAGGACGCACGGCTGGGGCGTGCTGGAGCGGCTGAGGACACCGGAGCAGCTGTTCCCGGGCATGGCGCCGGGGCCTACGGAGGTCTACGCCCCCACGTACCAACTGGCCTCGCAGGTGGCGTACGCGACGGGCGCGGAGACGGACACGGTGGGGCCGTCACGGCGCAAGAGTCAGTACGACGTCTGGCCTGAGCTGGAGTTGAAGCCGGGGCAGGACGTGCTGTGGTGTTCGGAGAACGGCGCGGCGCCTCCGGTGGAGCTGGTGCAACGCTTTGGGTCCGTGGAGGGTCCGGTGAAGCTCACGGGCGTCTTCCGGGGCCGGCGGCTGCACACGTTCACGGTGTGGCGGATGCAAAGCCTCAAGCCTGACTGAAGTCTTTCATTCACACTGCCCGGCAGCCTCAATCACTGCCCAGCCGCATCAAAGCCGTCCAAGGTCAAGGCTCCAATTCCAATCCAAGAACAGCCATCACGGCGCAAGCAGCTCCCAAATCCAAATCATTGCTTGCGCAAGCACAGACTGTCAGGGATAGACTCCTGGTCGCATCACCAAACCCCAAGGGAGCCTCCATGCGTCGTCTGATGATGGGTATGCTGTTGATGGCAATATCTGCCTGTGGCGGTATGGAACAGCCCGTGGCGGAGGAGTCGCTCCAGACGCAGGAGGCCGCCGTGTGCGAGGAGGTTTCCTCTGGCTGGGGTCAGTGTCGGGCCGGGACTTGCTACTTCGGTCCCACCGGAACGCATCCGTGCGCCGGTCGGGAGTGCATCGACGTCGATGACTGCTACTTCGTCCGCTGCGCGGATAGCAGCACTCAGTGCGGGGGCATCTTCGGCCGCGCCACGCCCTGACAGGACATGAACTTCCGCTGCGCACCCAACAGGATTCGGTGCGCAGCGGTCCGCCCGGCGGCTGGCACGGGCCGCGAGGCGGTGAAGGTGATTGCGCGTGCAATCCCATTCAAGGAGCTGCTCACTCCGGGCTGAGGAACTTGTTCACGACCGGGTTGTCATTGGAGTCCCAGCCCAGCACGCCCAGGTACATGCCCCGGCGGCCCCCATCGTCCGTCTGCGCGTCGAAGTTCACCGGGCAGGGGCCGCTGCCGCACAGCCAGCCGTGGAAGAAGATGCGCTGCCCACCGTCGAGCGCCGCCGCGATGTCCGCGCCGCCAGGACCGCACACGCCGCCGGTGTTCCCATCCGTGAGCAGGGGGTGCTGCGTGACGGTGTTGAAGGCGTTGGTGCCAAGCCCCTGGGCCCGCATCCAGATGGTCTCGTAGGTGCACTGGTTGTACGGCCCGCGCGAGGCGAACAGGATGTAGTCCCCGGCGCGCTTCACCAGGACCGGGTTCTCCACGATGCGGTCCGAGCGCAGCAACTGGCGGCTGGTGGCGCCGCTGGCCACGTGCGTGCCCGCCGCGTTGAGCCGGACGATGCGCAGCGACGAGGGCAACTGCTGCGTCTTGTAGAGCAGGAAGCGCGACCCATCGCTGTCCTTGAAGCCGGACGGGTCGATGACGCCCGCGTTCGTGAGCGGACGGCCCGGGACGTTGTCATCGGGGGCAGGCGTGTTCGCCAGTCCCGGGCAGACCAGCGGGCCGCCCGCGACCGGCGTGAACGGTCCCAGCGGCGAGCTGGCGGTGGCCGCTCCGATACAGCGCTGGTTGGCGTCCAGCCCGTCCACCGGAGCGGCGAAGTAGAGCACCCACTCGTTCGCGCTGATCCGCTCCAGGTCGGGGGCCCACATGACGCCGCTCGTGGCCCACGAGGGCTTCGCGGTCAGGGCCGGTCCTTCCGACGTCCAGGGACCGGTGCCGATGTTCCCCTGGGCCGACGGGGCGAGGCTCCCGGTCGACATGCCGTAGAACTGGTCGTTGTGGCTGACCACCGTCGGGTCCGCGAACCCGCCTCCGCCAGGAGCGAACACGGGCCGAGGCGCGGCATCCGCCGGGAGCGTGATGTTCAAGCAGGCGACGAACGCGACGGATGCGCCAAGCGCGCGACGGCGGGGTGATGCCATGGGAGTCCTCCTGGACGGCCGCAAGAAAATTCAAAGTAAGCAGACTTCACTTATATTTCTTGATTATCCACAATCAAGGGAGCGAACAGGACCGGCCTGTGAGGCACAAACGAAGCCCAGAGCAGAGGGCGCATCGTCCGGGCGCCCAATGTCTCCAGGATGGCTCGCACATGCTCCCGAGCAAACCCAGTTCTGGTCCCGTGAGTTCGCTTTCCTTCGCGCTCACGAACTGCTGCAGCCGCACGACCTTGTCACGGTCTGTGCAACGCTCGCGACGAACCTTGAGGGTGACACACCGCGGGAGGCGGACTGGCATCAGCGCCTGGCACATGCGCTCTTCCAGCACTTCGGGCTGTCGAACCTGCCCCAGGCCCGTGCGGCTGCGCGTGACAGCCGCGGCGCTCGAGGCGCAGGAACTCGTGCTCCCGTCACCTCCCCCTCGCGATGAGGACATCCAACGCCAAGATCCGTCGAGCTGAGGGAATGAGAGGCAGTGGCGGAAGGGAGGCATCCCACGCAGTCCTCGACGGCCGCGACCACATGTCGCCCCCCTGCGAACTTACTCAAGAGCGCGGCGAGGACTCGCCTGCGCCCGAGGTTGGGGGCATCCCGCTCGGAGGCGACGAAGGACTTTTGTGTGAATCGCCCAACCGATGCAGTACTCGCTGCATCGTGGGCAGGCTGGTGACAACACGCATGCGTGCTGTCTTCGCCTCCATCAAATCGCGCACCGCTGCGTCCGACTTCTGGGCCACCAGCCGCTTGAGCTGCGTGGCGACCTTGCCCCGAATGGGCGAGAAGTTCCCGCCGCCAGTGAGAGGGGCGGCAGGTGCGTTTCAGTTCAGGATGAACCAGCCGTGCTCGCTGTCGTATGCCACGCCACGGTGGGGGCTGAACTCAATCACGAGCGTCCAGTGGCCGTTGCCCCAATTGTAGAAATAGATCTTGAGCATGACCAGCTGGCCTGGCTGGCCCCACGGGCCGCTGAGCGTGCCAGCCATCACCGTCACCTGCTCGTCACCGTCCGGCAGCTCGTAGGCCGGCAGCTCGCTGCCGATCACGTCGGAGAGTTCACTCGTCGCGAGCAGCAACGCCTCGACCGTGAGCGCGCCTTCCTCGTCGGTCACGACGTGGGGCGCGAGATTCGGCGCTCGCCCTTCGGCCAGCGCTTTGCGGACTTCCGAAGCGCTGGCGCTGCCCACCGTGTCGAACAGCACCTCGCCACCCGTCACCGGAATCGACCACACGCAGCTCGGGAAGCCGGACGGCGGCGAGCCTTGCTCCGCACACACAGTCCCCACGTCAGGTGTGGCGGCGAAGCTCGCGCTCGTGGACATCACCAGAACAGCCAGTGTGACAATCGACAGGTTCATTCTCGTATTCATGAGTCCTCATGAGTCGGGCGCCGCACCGGCGTCGCCCGCGATGGGTCGCGGCAATGGGGTTGGGCCGTCGACCGACCGCGTATCCTGTCACCGCAGATGGCCGCACAAGCATTCACAATCCTGCCTCAAGGCATTAACCAATGCCAGGATCCGTTGAGTTGAAGGAAGGAGAGGCAGTGGCGAAACCAAGCCGCGAGCTTCGCGAGCGGAGTGGCCGCGCGTAACCGCCTCACCGTCCGCGCTGAGTCCTCGATGGCTCAAGGCGCAAGCCGACGAAGCTGCCGCTTCAGGTCTGCCCACCACTGCTCGATAAGATTGAAGTCAGGACTGTAGTGGGCACTCGCTTCTCTGGGGTAGGACGCCCTTCACTCATCCCCGGGAGAGATCAAGCCTCGACGATCGCGTCAAACGAGCCCTGGGTCAGGGCAACGCTTTGTGGATGGCGCTCAGAGCGATGAACACAGCAGCATGACGAAAAGGAACGCGAAGTAGCTCCTGGCCGCCAGCCGTCCAGAAAGGGCACGGGGCCTGCGGTTCTTGAAGAACAGCGTCAGGTTGACGACCGCCATTCCCAGGGGCAGTAGAAAGAGCCAACCCGTGGCTTGCGAATGCCAGGGTTTCGTGAGGCCCAGGTAGAGCCCTGAGGCTCCGGCCATCACCGCGAAGGCAATCACGGCGCTGGCCGTGGAACCCACTTCGTCGCTGTAGAGCTTCTCCCCTGGCTTCGTCGTCCCGGGCCACGCGGTCTTCCGCATCACCTCCCAGTGCAGGTACAGGAAGACCATTGCCAGGATGGCTAGCAGCCCCTGTGGGCTCAGCGGCCTTCCGGTGCGCTCCGCGTGCGCCACCCAGACGTAGAGGCCGTGTCCCACGTGGAGCTGGATGGCAATTCCTATCATCAAGAACATGCTGCGCTGGTACGCGGCCCAGTGCTTCTCCAGCCACCAGAGCACCATCGCGTGCACCATGATTCCGAGCAGGATGGCAGCGCGCACCCAGGACACGGCCAGGTTCGCCCCTAGCAACACAGCTGCATTGAGCCCCAGCGCGACGTACAGGTCCCCGAAGGTGACGTCCCCTTTCGCCAGGCCCCGGTTGGGGTTGTGGACGAGGTCGTATTCATAGTCACGAAGCTCATCCACGATGCGCATGAAGTAGCCCACGCCGAAGATGCTCAGTGCGACGTGCAGCAGGTCTGGGGAGAACGTCAGCCCCCGGGCCCCGTCGAGCACTCCAAACATCCCGTCCAGGCTCACGCACCAGAGGGAGATCACCAGCAGGTAGAACAGCGGGGGGTAACGCTGCACGGAGAAGCGCAGTGTTGCCTTCGCCCGGTCAATGACGGTCCTGCTCATGCCGCCACCAGCGTGACCGTTCCGGTGGAACCGTCTACTCGGACCCTCGCTCCGTCAGGAATGCGCGTGGTCGCGTTCGCCACGCCCACCACCGTGGGGATGCCGAACTTCCGGCCCGCGATGGCCGTGTGCGACAGCATGCTGCCGCGCTCCACGACGATGCCTCCTGACGCCAGCATCAGGAAGAGCCAGCCCGGGTCCGTCTCCTTGGCGATGAGGATGTCGTCCTTGCCCAGCGAGCCCACCGCTCCCGGGTCCAGCACGACGCGCGCGTTGCCCTCCACGATTCCTGCGCTCGAACCGATTCCCTTGAACAACGAGGCATCATCGCTGGCGGCCTCCACGGCCCTCGGGATGCCATCCGCCACGCTGCCCACCGTGGTGAAGTCTCGCGGCGGCTGACGGTCCTGGTTGTCCTGCTGTTCCCTCCGCCGCAGCCTCGCGAGCTCGCCCAGGTTCCTCGTGACGCTCCGGCCCTCGAAGTGGTCCAGGACTTCGCGCATCGTGAGGTAGTGCACGTCCAGCGGCGCATCCAGCACGCCCCGCTCCGCCATCCGCTTCCCGAGCGCCGCGAACACCTGCTTGCTGAAGCCGAAGAGCTGGCCTCGCCAGAACCGGCTGTCCTCCCGCAGGCCAATCACCGTCCGTAGCCGCTCCAGGAGCTGCTGGATCGCCAGCTTCCTCAAGGGATGCCCCTGGAGGAGCGTAGCCAGCTGCGCCTCCGCCTCCATGCGCCTTGCCTTGTCCGATGTCCTCAGCTCCTCGCGCGTGACGGACGTGCGCGCGTAGGACTGGACGACTCGCACCAGGTCCCATGGCGTGTCCCGCAGGTTCGGGCGCTCCACGTTCAGCTCCTGGACTCCCCGGTCTCCGTATTCGCTCAGGTGTTCGCGGAACGCTCGGGCGAACGCGGGCGGCACTTCCCCGGCGTTGATGCTTCGCCAGAGGGCTTCCGCCTCCCCTTCGTCGAAGCGCTTCGCCAGCGCCGGATCCGCGCGCACCCTCTCCGCGAGCGCTACCGCGGAGAGCAGCGCGTGCGTGCCCGCGTCAGGCTTCGCCCCGCACAGCAGGCCCACCAGCAGCGCGCTGGGGTCCTCTCCGGTCCACTTGAGCAGCAGCCTGCGCGCGAGCCCGAAGCACGTGTTGATGTACCAGTGATTGATGAGCGTCAGCCCCCACCAGTTCCCCACCTCCGTCCAGACACGCCGGAAGTGGTGGATGAGGACCAGCGGGTCTTCCCTCTCCACGGGCAGCGCGCGGAGCCCCGCGAGCGTTTGCTTCCACCACGTCTCGAACGCTTCGAAGTCCCGATGGAACGTCGCGGTGACGGTCAGCGCTCCCAGCGCCGAACGGCCCAGCGCGTAGGCGTAGCTCGCGGTGCTGGGGAAGCTCTCACGGTGGCCCGGGAGTCGGATGACCAGCGACGCATCCCGCTGGAGCACGTCCTCCAGGTCCCGCATGGAGGTGGCCGCGATGAACGGGTTGATGCCATTGACGTGCATCAGGTTCGACAGCGAGTGGTAGACGCGCCCGTCGATGAACCCCAGCATGTTCTGGAAGGCCGGCGTCTGGTCGTGCAGCGCCTTCGCGTCCGCGCCCTTCATGCGGCGCAGCAGGTCGTAGAAGATGACCTCGTAGAAGTAGCTGGCCAGCGAGTACGTCAGCGGCGTCGTGACACCCGGGAAGCTCTCCGACACGTTGCCGCAACCCCAGACGCGGATCTTCCGGAAGTCGAAGGCGATGGGCCTCGCCTGCAACACGTGCAGTGTGCCGTCCTCCGTGAAGGTGCCCTCGATGTCCTGGGGCATGCCGAAGCTGCGCTCGATGTCCTTCGCCAGCGCGGCCAGCCGCTTCAGCTCGTCATCCGTCAGACAGGGCGCGTCCCGCAGGGGCTCCGGCACGGGTCGGCTGAGCAGCTCGCCTCCGGGCTCGGGGTTCTCGCAGAGCATGTCCGCCTTGTGGCCCAGCTGCCTTTCGATGTGCCCCGTCTCCGGGTGGATGAAGTAGTGGTCCACCCCTACCCGCTCCTGGACCACACCCTCCCCGATGCCGTGCCCCGCGACGACCAGCGTGCGGCGCTCCGTCGTCTTCGGGTCGCACGTGAAGGCCACGAAGGAACGGCGGCCGGGAATCATCCGCTGCACGCCCACCGCCACCATGAGTCCCCGGACGTCCCGGCCCTGCGCGAGCCGGTAGATGAGCCCCTCCGGCGTGTAGGCGGACGCCCAGCAGCGGCGGATGCGGTCCAGCAGCGTGCCCCTCCGCACGTAGAGGAACGTGGAGCTCACGCCCGCGAATGGATCCGTCTCCGAGTCCTCGCTCTCCTCCAATCCCCGGGCCACCACCGAGGCTCGCACGGCCACCATGCCTCCCGCGCCGAAGGTCCGGTCGAAGGTGTCCAGGATGGTGGCTTCACGCTCGGCGCCCAGGGGGACGTGGAGGAAGAGCTTTTCAATCTCCTCCGCGACGCGGCGGATGTCCTGATGGGAGGTCCGGTCCACCGACGTGGTGAGCCGGTCGATGGAGGACTGGAGGGGCCTCGCCACCTCCTGGAACATCGTGGTGGTGAGGCAGAAGAACTCGGGGACCGGGAAGCCGTGCTTCGCCAGGTGCTGCTGGCGCGCGAACTTCTGGCCGACCTGCTGGGGATCGCTGGCCTCGGTCATCGAGACGAGCGGAAGGGGGGAAGACATGGGAGGGATTCCTTCAGGGTGGAAAGTCATTGAGCGCGCTTCGCAGGGCATCCACCGGGGACCGCGACAACAGGTCCTCCGGCCCGAGCACCTCCGCGAGCCGCGAGACATCCAGACACTGTGATTGGGTCAGCAACTCCAGACGCTCCGCCATCGCCCGGGCACGCCGGCTGGGGACCTCCCGCAGGACTCGCGGGAACCAGGCCGGGGCTCGGACCTTCACGGTGGGACGCTCCAGGCCCAGCCGCTGCGCCACCGTGCCCAGGAACTCCCCGCGCAGGAGCGGCTGTGCATAAGCGACGTTGAGCGCCTGCTGTTCGGGACGCGGCGTCTCCACCATCCGGCTCGCGAGCCGCCAGAGGATGCGGCCCAGGTCATCCACGTCGATGACCGAGCACCCCACCCTGTCGTCCCCGACCTGGACCCCTCGCTTCAGGAGCTTCACCATCGCGGGCAGGACGAACCGGTCCCCGCGCCCGAGGAGGAAGCGCGGCCGGAGCAGCGCCGCGTGGAGGCCGTTCCGGACCGAGTGCTCCATGACGACGTCCTCGGCCGCCACGCGCGAGCGGGCCAGAGCGGTGATGGGACGCAGCGGATGCTCCTCCTTCACGCCCCGGTGCGGCCCCGGGCCATAGACAGACATGGAGCTGCCGAGGAGAACGCCCCGGCAGTCCCCCTGGAGCCGCGTCAGGAGCCGCCGCGTGCCGTCCACGTTGGTCCGTTCGAAGCCCGTTCCATCGGTGTCCCGCTGCTTCATGGCGAGGTGCAGGACGACGTAGGGGTACGGGGGAAACAGCGCCTCGGGGATGCCGTGCAGGTCTCCGCGCACGACGTGCACGCCGTCTCCCCAGTCACGGCCGTCGGGCGAGCGCACCAGCGCGTGCACGAGATGCGCTCCGCGCTGGCGCAGGAAGGCCTGCCCCACCATGCCGGTCGCGCCCGTGAGCACGACGCCGAAGCCGCCTACCAGACCCATGGGACCAGCCGCTTGCGGCTCGCCGCGTACTCGGCGTAGCCAGGGAAGGAGCCCAGCAGGAGCCGCTCCTCGTGCCGGATGCGCAGGAGCACGGCCGGAATGAACATCAGCGCAAACACCGCGATGCCCACGACGGCGGGGAACACCAGCAGGTAGCCCACGTGCGCCAGCAGCATGCCGGTGTACGCCGGATGCCGGAGCCGCCGGTACACGCCTTCCGTGACGAGCAGGCTCGCGTCCGGCAGCCGCACCCGGTGCGAATAGGCCTTCCCCAACGTGCGGATGGCCGTGAGGCGCAGCGACACCCCGGCGATGAAACAGAACAACCCCACCGCGCGCGGCGCGGGGCCCACGTCCAGCGTGGGGAACGCGACCGCGAGCAGGAGGGTGGCCAGCCGCGCAATCGCATACAGCTCCAGCGTGGCGCTGTCCCGCTCCGCGGTGGGCTTGCGCGTCTCCCGCAGCGTCACCCGGCTCTCCACCAGCATCCACGTCAGGTACAGGCCCAGCATCAGCGCCGCGATGGGCCGGCTGTCCTCCGGCGTGCGCAGGACCTGCCGGAGGCCGAGCGGAATGAGCAGCCCCACGCCCGTCACCAGCAGCAGCGTGGGCATCCAACGGTGCAGGTTCTTCATGACGCCTCCTTCGCGCTCAGCGCGCCAATCAGACCGTGGAAGCAGCAGGTGTCCTCCTGCCAGCCCTGCACGGCGATCCACATGCGGGCGCGGCGCCCGACGGTGCGCACCGGCTCCGCCCACTCGGGCAGCCGGAAGCTGACGAAGGTGCGGATGACCACCGGCACGTCGTTGCGCACGAAGCGCCGGAACTCCAAGGACAGCCGCGTCATGATGAGCGACCAGTCCAGGGGCAGCCCCACGCCGTGGATGGTCGCGATGCTCGCCTGCCGCGCCAACTCCGTGAGGAGCATGCCCTGCACGTGCTCGGAGGGATGGTCGAAGACGAACTCCGGGGACTCGGTGAACGCGTTGAACTGCTGGAGCGCGCCCACCCGGCAGGCGTTGGCGAGCAGCACGTTCGCCGGGTCGCGCTTGTGCACCAGCACCGGGTCGATGCGCTCCAGCGGACGGGCCTGCTCCGCCTCACTGAAGGACTGCCGGCCTTCGGAGACGGGGTTGCGCACGGGGATGCGGGCCAGGAGCTCGGAGACGTTCTCCGGCGGGTCCCGCTTCCACGGACCGCCCACGCGCACGCCCACGGGCGTCGCGTCCGCCCACTCCGCCAGCGCGGGGAACTCGGCGGCGCGCGTGCCCAGGTAGAGACCGCAGTGCTCCTGGAGCACGGCGGCCAGGAACTCCGCCTCCTCCACGTCCTTCACCGGGATGCGGCAGGGGTGCTCGACTTCCGGGAGGAGGGGCTCCGGCACCAGCAGGAACGGGACGGCCTCCGGCGACGCCACCCGCACGCGGCGCTCGGGATGGCCTGAATCGGAATCCATGTCTGCCTTTCTCCAGCTGAGGGGGAAAGACAGTCTAGGAATCGCGATGTCTCAACACGAGAACCGGGGAAGGCCCGCTTTCACGCCGAGGAAGAGCAGACCCGGAAGATTCGCGGGGTCTGTTTCATGAACCACCATGACACGTCGCGAAATGCGTCTTGGATTGAGACGGCCGGTGCGGCCGCGGGCTCACTGCGCCTCGCGCGCCACCGGCTCGCAGCGGACCGGCACTTCCAGCTTCTCTCGCCCACCACCCAGGTAGAGGGTGCCCGTGGTGGGCGTCGCGTCGGAGCGCTGGCGACCCACCGCCACGCGCACGGGGTCGCGTGCCTGCGCCCCGCTTGATGGTGAACACATGCGGCAGGTGTGACACCGGCGGGGACGGTGGCTGGCGAACAGTCGAGCGGGCCCCGGGTTGTAGCCGGGCGGGGGCGTGATGACGGTGCGCTCCCAGCAGGACAGGTGGCGGGCAGGCGGGCGTGGGAGGCGGGCATGGGGACGGTCAGCGGTCGTGCGTGGCTTTCGGCGTTGTCGCTGGTGGTGGGCGCGGTCCCGGCGTTCGCGCAGGGCGAGCCC
This sequence comes from Corallococcus caeni, assembly GCF_036245865.1. Lineage (NCBI taxonomy): Bacteria > Pseudomonadati > Myxococcota > Myxococcia > Myxococcales > Myxococcaceae > Corallococcus > Corallococcus caeni. The sequence continues at coordinate 1,866,213 of NZ_BTTW01000001.1, forward strand.
GTCACGCCGGATCCGATGAGCGTGCGTCGGCTGGTGGACGTCACCTCCGAGCCCCACTTCGAGCCCGACTTCAACAGGCCCACGCTGCCGGCCACCGCCGAGCTGAACGGGCGCCTGTACTTCCTCGCCACCGCGCGTGCGGCCGGCACCGGCTACCCGTTCGAGGAGCTCTGGGTGACGGACGGGACGCCCGCGGGCACCCGCTCCGTGCAAGCGGAGCTGCTGCCGCAGGACACGCGCATCGACCCGGGGTCGCTGCGCGCCACGCCCCACCGCCTGTTCTTCACCGCGACGTCGCCGGGCATGGGCCGCGAGCTGTGGACGAGCGACGGCACGCGCGAGGGCACGCACGTCACGCGCGAGCTCAACCCGGGCCGGTTCGACGGCGTCGGCTACCAGGCGCCCGTCTTCGTCGCCGGTGACTTCGTGCTCTTCACGCCCGCGGGCATGGGCGAGACGGAGTTCGACCTCTGGAGGTCGGACGGCACCGAGGCGGGCACCGTGCCCGTGAAGGACATCGACCCGGGGCGCTCCTCGGCCTCCGCCGGCTCCTTCGTGCGCGCGGGGGACACGATCTTCTTCACCGCGCGGAGCCCCCAGGGCCTGGAGCTGTGGCGCACGGACGGCACCGAGGCGGGCACCCGGCTGGTGCGCGACCTCCGTCCCGGCCTGGGCGACTCCACTCCGCTCCAGCTCACCGCCGTGGGCAGCACGCTCTACTTCACCGCCGAGGACGGCCAGCGCGCCCGCTCGCTCTTCAAGTCGGATGGCACCGAGGCAGGCACCGTCCTCGTCATGGAGTTCCTCACCACCAGCACGGGTCCCAGCCTCCACCACTTCACCGCGCTGGGTAACAAACTCCTTTTCATCATCAGCGGCACGTCCCAGGGCATCGAGCTGTGGCGCACGGATGGCACCCTGGCGGGCACCCTGCCGGTGATGACGCTGCCCCGGACGATGCTCGAAGGGCCTCCGGGCGTGACGCTCGTCCCGGTGGGCAACCGCGTCTACGTGATGGGCCGGGGCGGCGCCTCCGGTGATTCGCTGTGGGTGACGGACGGCACCAGCGCGAACACCGTGCGCATCCCGCGTCCCACCGAGTTCGGGCTCGAGTCCGTGCGCGGCTTCACTCCGTTCGAGGGCGGGCTCGCCTACATCGTGACGACGGCCCTGGGCGCGAGCGAGCTGTGGCGCACGGACGGCACCTACGCGGGCACGTCCCGGCTGACGCGGCTGCCGGCGGGCAACCCCTCCGCGCTGCCCACGGGGCTGGTGTCGCTCCAGGGCGCGCTGCTGACGACGGCCGGGGACCCGTGGACGCCGCGCGCCCTGTGGCGCATGGAGCGGGATGATGCGCCGCCGACCTTCGTGTGTCCGGTTGCCCGGGACGTGGCCTCCAACCGGCCCGAGGGCACGCTGGTGCGGAACCTGACCCCGGCGCTGGTGGGCAATCCGTCCCAGGTCTCGGTCCGCACCACCCACCCGGACTCCAGCCTGCTGCGTCTCCACCAGCCCACGCTCGTCACCTCCCAGGCCGAGGACGCCACGGGCCGCCTCGCGTACTGCTCCACCACGATGACGTCGCGGGACCTGACGGGGCCCGCCATCAACGGCTGCCCGACGGAGCTGACCCTGGGCACGCGCTCGCCCCAGGGCCTCACCTTCTATTACCCGACCCCGAACATCCAGGACGAGACGAGCCCGGACGTGCTCGTCACCTACAGCCCGGAGAACGGCAGCGTGCTGCCCCTGGGCACCACCCGGGTGACGATGACGGCGAAGGACTCGGCGGGCAACGTCAGCACCTGCGCCTTCCCCGTCACCATCCGCGACGGCCAGGCGCCCACCAGGGCCTGCAAGGTGAGCGAGGTCCGCGTGGAGGCGGAAGGGCCCCAGGGCGCGCACGCGTACTGGCCGGACCCCACGCCCACCGACAGCATCTCCAGCCAGGTGAGCGTCAAGAGCTCGCACGCGTCCGGGGACCTGTTCCCGCTGGGCCTCACCCGCGTGGAGGTCATCAGCACCGACGAGTCGGGCAACAGCACCCCCTGCGAGATCCAGGTGCGGGTGCGCGACTCGCGGCCGCCGTTGCTCACCTGCCCGCAGGACCAGACGCTGACCACCGCGGTGATGACCGGCACCCGCGCGGAGTACCCGCTCGCCACCGCCGAGGACGCCGTCTCCGCGGCGGACATCTCCTACAGCCCCGTCGTGGGCACGCCGCTCGCGCCGGGCCTGCACTCGGTGCAGGTGACCGCCATCGACGCGGCCGGCAACGCGTCCCTCTGCAACTTCCACCTGACCGTGGCGTACGACCCGACGAGCGACATGCGGCAGGGCCTGGGCTGCTCGGTGGGCAGCGGCCCGTCGTCGGGGGTGGGCTGGGTGGCGCTGCTCGCCCTCGCCTGGACGCTCAGCCGCCGTCTGAAGGACGGCCGGCCGCGCGGGTGACCTCTGGGCCGTGGCGGCGCGGGGGACTTCCGCTACAGTCCCCCGGGCCCCCATGGACCTCACCCTCTTCGTCGTCGGACTCGTGAAGGTCGTCCTCGGCGGCCTCGTGGCCGCGCTCGGCATCGGCCTGAGCATGCGCGGCCTGAGCCGCCTGTTGGACAGCCACCCCGTGGAGGAGCTGCGCCAGGGCAACGTCGCCTCCGGCCTGGTGCACGCGACCAGCCTCGTGTCGCTGGGCCTGCTCGTGCAGCACGCGCTGAAGGCCACCAGCGACGCGGTGGACCTGGCGGTGCAGAACCCGCCTGTGTCCGCCGTCTCCGTGCTCCAGTTGCTGGGGCTGGCGCTGGTGCACGTGGGGCTGTCGCTCGCGGTGGGCGTGGCGGTGCTCGCCCTGGGCGTGCGGCTGTTCGACAAGATGACGCCCGGCATCGAGGAGCTGGAGGAGGTGCGCAAGGGCAACATCGCCGCCGCGCTGATGCTGTGCGCCTTCCTGCTGGTCATCGCGCTGCTCACCGCGCCCGGCCTCCAGGCCGCGCTCAACGGCCTCATCCCCTTCCCGCAGCTGCCCACCGGCATGCTGCGCGCGCCCGCCTGAGCCGCCGCCATGGTCGCGCGCATGTGGAAGACGCCGCTGTCGCTGGTGCTGGTGGGAGGGCTGCTCGCCTTCACCGGCTGGGAGGGGGTGCTGGCGCGCAAGGCGGGCCGGCTCGCGGAGGCCCCACAACCGGAAGGGGAAGTGCCCCCGGCCGATCCCCAGGAGGCGCGGAAGGACCTGGGCCTGGTGCTGGTCCCGGAGGACACGCCGCCGGAGCGCGCGAAGGCCTATGACTGGCGCGTGGAGGGCCTGGAGCCCGCCCGTCAGCAGCTGGCGTATGGCCTGGGCGAAGCGGTGGAGCGCGGGCTGGAAGAGGCGCACCGCGACTACAGCGTGCGGCTGCGCTACCGCGCCATGGGCCCGGAGCGCTTCACCTACGTGGCACCGCCGGGCTGCGGTACGGACATGCGCTGCATCTACGTGGAGCTGATGCGCAGCAACGCGGAGCCGGTGCGCGTGCTGGGCGAGCGCTTCGCCACCTCCATCCGCGAGCGCGACCTGGACGCGGCGCAGGCCACCGAGCTCATCCTCGGCTTCGTGCGCCGCATCCGCTACGAGCTGCCCGGCGACGAGCCCTTCGGCATCGTCCCGCCGGGGCTGGTGCCCGCGCAGGACCGGGGCGACTGCGATTCCAAGGCGGTGCTCGCGCTGATGCTGCTGCGGCAGGTGGGCGTGGACGCGGTGATGCTCTACTCGGACGCGCTCGCGCACGCGGCCATCGGCGTGGGGCTGCCCGGCACCGGCACCCGCATCCCCTTCGCGGGGCGCGGGTACCAGTACGCGGAGCTCACCGCCGAAGGCTGGCCCCTGGGGATGATTCCTCCGCAGTACGACAAGCCGCAGCTGTGGCGGGTGCTGCCGCTGCCGGACGCCCCCGGCTGAGCGCGCTGGCGGTTCGCATTCAATTCCAGTATTCCTGCTCTATCTGGGATGCATCCCTTTTTCCCAGGTGGGGGCAGGCACATGGAACGTTCACGGATGTGGATGACGGTGGGGCTGGTGGCGCTGGCCACCGGCTGCGGCGCGGCGGGGGAGTCGGAGTCCCCTGCGATGGCGGGGGTGGAGCAGGCGCTGGGCGCGTGCACGCACTCGGTGACGACGAACACGTACGACGGCCCGGACTACTGGGGCACGCTCGTGTTCAAGAACACGGGCACGGTGGCCATCGCCAACCCGGTCATCGCGCTGGACGTGCCCACGGGGGTGACGTGCGATGATGATCAACCCGGCTGGACGCACACGCAGTCGGGCCGCACGTGCACGTTCACGCGCACGTCGTCGCTGACGGTGGCGGTGAGCGCGTCGTACACGTTCAACTACTCCACGGACTCCAACACGTCCTTCACCGCGGCCAACGTGAAGGTCCAGTCCGACAGCTGCGGTGGCACGTCCCCCGGCGGCACGGGCCTCACCGCGAACCAGAAGAAGGTGGCGGAGGCGCTCACGAGCATCTGGGAGAACGACACGCCCACGCTGGACTACGCCTACTCGGAGAACATCGGCGACGGGCGCGGCTACACCAACGGGCGCGCGGGCTTCTGCACCGGCACGGGCGACGCCATCCAGGTGGTGCAGTGCTACCGGGCCCTGCGCACCGAGGCCAATGGCAACCGCCTGGCGAAGTACTGGAATGGCCTCACCGTCATCAACAACCGATTCCTGTCCACCGGCGAGTCGCAGGCGTCCACGGCGGAGCTGGACGCCGTGGGCAACTGGACGGCGGACTGGGCGGCCAGCTTCAACACCGCCGCCACGAAGGCGGACTTCAAGCAGTGCCAGGACCAGGTGAGCGACGCGCTCTACTACACGCCCACCATCAACGAGGCCGCGAAGTGGGGCCTCACCCAGGCGCTCACCAAGGCGGCGCTCTACGACGCGTCCATCAACCACGGCTTCGACGGCATGAAGGACCTCATCCGTCAGGCCAACACGGCGCTGGGCAACAGCGGGCAGGTGGCGCCGGTGATTGGCTACAACGGCATCACGGAGACGGCCTGGCTCCAGAAGTTCCTGGAGAAGCGCCGCGACGTGCTGGCGGGGGACTCCACCTGGGTGGACGCGGTGGACCGCGTGGCCGCGTACGAGAAGCAGCGCCGCCGTGGCAACTGGGACCTGGGCACCGCCCTGCGCAACGACGTGCGCGCCCGCGACTGCTGGACGACGGCCTACCCGGCGAGCGGCTACACCGTGCGCAACATCAACCCGGACGGCACCTGGAGCACGCCGGCCTCGTACACGTACTCCTGCCAGTAGCCCGGCCAGTGATGCGGGAGGACAGTCCGGCACACGGGCCGTGACGGCGGGCGCCCCGGGATGGCATGACCCGGGGCATGGCCCGTGACGTCTCGTTCTTCGACAAGCTCGCCTCGCTGCTCGCCCAGGAGCGCGAGGCGGAGAAGGCCCGCACGACCGCGCTCGCCCAGGGGCTCTCCCTGCGCGAGCGCGAGGAGCAGGGCCTGTCCGTGCTGGACCTGGAGACCGTCGAGGAGGAGGTGGGCCTGGGCGGCCGCATCCTCCTCACGCTCGCCCGCGCGGACCGGGGGAAGCTGCCCACGCGCCTGTCCAACGGCGACTTCGTGGCGGTGCTGCCCCGCCGCGCGGAGGTGAAGGACCCGGCGAAGGCGCTCGTGTCGCGCGCCACCTCCACCCGCATCCAGCTCGCCTTCGACCGCGAGCCGCCCGCGTACCTCTCCGAAGGACTCCTGCGCCTGGACGTCGTCCCCAACGACGTCACCTACGAGCGCGTGCGCGCGGGCCTCCAGCGCGTGAAGGCCCTGGACAAGGGCCAGGAGCGGCACAAGCGCGAGGTGCTGCTGGGCAACGAGCCCCCGCGCTTCGACAACACGAAGGACTTCATCCCCACCCGCCCGCTCAACCCGGAGCAGCAGGACGCCGCGAAGCGCGCCCTGGCCGCGGAGGACTTCTTCCTGGTCCACGGCCCGCCCGGCACCGGCAAGTCCACCGTGCTGGCGGAGGTCGCGGCCCAGGCCGTCGCGCGCGGAGAGCGCCTCCTGTGCACCGCGGCCAGCAACGCCGCCGTCGACCACCTGCTGGAGCTGTGCCTGGAGCAGGGGCTGCGCGCCATCCGCGTGGGCCACCCCGCGCGCGTCGCCGCCCGCCTGCAGGAGCACACGCTGGACATCGTAGTGGAGGAGCACCCGGACCGCGTCGTCAGCCGCGACCTGTTCGACGAGGCCTTCGACCTCTTCGGCTACGCGCGCCGCCAGCGCAACCAGGGCCGCAGCCGCGAGCGCTTCTCCAACGCCCGCTCCTCCACGGCGGAGGCCAAGGACCTGATGGACGAGGCGCGCAAGCTGGAGAAGAAGGCCGTGAAGGCCGTGCTCGCCCGCGCGGACGTGGTGTGCGTGACGCTCGCGAGCCTGGGCTCCGGCGTGCTCGCGGGCGAGGAGTTCGACCGCGCCCTCCTGGACGAAGCCACCCAGGCCACCGAGCCGCTGGCCCTGCTGGGCTTCCTGCGCGCGCCCAAGGTGGTGCTCGCCGGAGACCCGCAGCAGCTGCCCCCCACCGTGCTGTCGCAGGAGGCCGCGAAGGCGGGCCTGGGCGTGAGCCTCTTCGAGCGCCTGCTCCAGGACCACGGCGACGACGTGAAGCGCATGCTGCGCGAGCAGTACCGGATGAACGCCGCCATCATGGCCTTCCCCTCCAAGGAGATGTACGGCGGCGAATTGCGCGCCCACCCGTCCGTGGCGGACCGCACGCTCGCGCAAGTGCTCAACCCCGGCGCGGAGGTGGACGCCCCGCCCGTGCTCTACCTGGACACCGCGGGCAAGGGCTTCGACGAAGAGGTGGAGCCCACCACGCACAGCCTCCTCAACCCGGGTGAGGCCACCTACGTCATCGCCCGCGTGCGCGAACTGCTGGCGCGGGGCCTGTCCCCGCGCGAGGTCGCCGTCATCGCCCCGTACAGCGCCCAGGCCCGCCACCTGCGCGAGGCGCTGGAGGCCGTGCACCCGGAGGTGGAGGTGGACACCGTGGACGCGTTCCAGGGCCGGGAGAAGGACGCCATCCTGGTGAGCTTGACCCGCTCCAACAGCGAGGGGCAGCTGGGCTTCCTCAACGACCTGCGCCGCATGAACGTGGCCCTCACCCGCGCCCGCCGGCACCTGTTCGTCGTGGGCGACTCCGCCACCCTCAGCAGCCACCCCTTCTACGCGCGCTTCATCGAGGGCACCCAGACGGACGGCGGCTACCGCTCCGCCTGGGAGTGGCCGGACCCGGCTGAGCAATGATTGTCATTCCAACGACACCGGCCTGCCCCCCGGGACTACGCAAGGAGTGCGAGCCGGGCGGGCGAAATTTGTCGGCTCGCTGAACGAATTTTGTCACCCGCCTGCCTGCCTGGTGCGGGAGACGGCCGGAAATCAGGCATTTGGCTCCATCCATGGGGTCGGCACGAAGGATGCTTCTCTTGCCGGACACGGAGGGAATGCATGTCTCAAGCGCCTGTGGTGACCAAGGAGAATGACGTCTGGGTGATTCGGATCGACCGGCCCAACGGCAAGACCCAGGAGTACCGCTGCGCCACGGAGGGCCAGGCCCGGCAGCTGGCCATGGTGCTCGGCAAGCCGGACACCGGCGGCCCGCCGCGCCCGGCGGCGTCGTCCAGCAGCGTCGCGTAGGGTCGCCAGCACCCGGGGGGACGGAGTAAGGCGTGAAGGCACGAGGAGGCTCCCGTGCCCGCCGCCGCATTCGAATCCCTCACCGTCGACGCAGAAGGGCTGCCGCTGCACGTGCGGCAGCGCGGCCCCCAGGGCACGCCCGCCGTGCTGTTCCTCCATGGCTGGCTGGACCACTCCCACGGCTTTGATCCGCTCTGCGAGCACCTGCCCGGGTCCTGGCGCACGGTGCTGCTCGACTTTCGCGGCATGGGCCAGAGCGGCCACGCGGGCCCCGGCGCCGCGTACCACCTGAGCGACCACCTGCTGGACGTGGAGGCCACCCTGGACGGGCTGGCCCTGCCCGCGGTGCACCTGGTGGGACACTCGCTGGGCGGCATCGTCGCGCTCGCGTACGCCGCCGCGCGCCCGGAGCGCGTCCTCAGCCTGACGCTCATTGAGAGCCTGGGCCCCTCCGGCGGCCCGGCCGCGGGCGCCCTGCAGCGGCTGCGCGGGTTCCTGGACGACTCGCGTCGGCCGCCGAACCGCAAGCGCTACCCCACGGTGGAGGCCGCCGCGGAGCGCCTGCGTCAGGCGAACCCCACCCTCTCCCCGGACGCGGCGCTCCTCTTCGCGCGCCACGGCACCCGCCGCACGTCCGAGGGCGACTTCGCCTTCACCTTCGACCCCCGCCACCGCCGCCGCTTCGGCCAGGGCTACGACGAGGCCCAGTGGCTGGCGCTGGAGGCCGCCGTCACCTGCCCCGTGCAGCTGCTTCGCGGCACCGACGGCCTGTCCCCCGCCCCGGAGCTGCTGGAGGCGCGGCTGGCCGCCCTGCGCACGCTGGCCGCCCCGCCCCGCTTCTTCGAAGGCGGCCACCACGTGCACCTGGAGCAGCCCGCCGCCATCGCCGATGCGATCGCGGCCTTCGTCGCCGGGGCCTCCGCGGGCCCGGCGACTGAAGCGTCCAGTTCATGACCTGAAAAGTTGGGGGTGCAGGTTGGCAAAAGGTCGGGAAAAACCTTTCACCCTCCAGGGCAACCCGGTTCCCTCCAGCGCTCACTTGGCCGCCGGACCATGAGCCAAGTCCCTGAATTCAGGTGGGCGCGGGGCCACGGCCCCGCCCGGCACGGGTCTTGATTAGGGGAAGCCCGAGATGGATCACGTGTCCCGGGCATCCGTGTGCGTGTGGTGGGGAAGGGTGGGGAGCGGACAATGGTGATGGGGTGGAGGGGTCGGTTCGTCCTGCTGGCGTCGCTGGTCGCGGGGACGATGGCGTGTCACGAGGAGGACCAGACGCGCGGGGTGCAGGCCACGGCGGTGCTGGACGTGGACGCGCTCGACTTCGGCGAGGTGCCGGTGGGCGAGTGGCGTGAGAAGGAGGTCCGGATCCGCAACGTCGGCTACGTGCCCTTCTCCGCGCTGGAAGCGCTGGGGATTGGCAACAACCCGTCGTACCAGGTGGAGCTGACGGACGGAGGCGGCCGCGTGCCGCCGGGCGAGTCGCACGTCGTCAAGGTGCGCTTCCACCCCCTGAAGGAGGGGCCCGTGGAGGAGACGCTCCGCGTGACGACGGACGCCAACGTGGGCGCGCTCCAGCAGCTCCAGGTCCAGGGCCTGGGCACGCCCACGCGCATCGGCGTGAACCCGCCGGTGCTGGACTACGAGACGCTGGAGGTGGACAGCGACCGCACGCTGGAGGTCACCGTCACCAACCCGGTGGACCTGCCGCTGACGCTGAAGGTGGCGGGCGACCAGGCGGACCCCTTCACGCCGGACACCATCACGGTGCCGCCCAACAGCACCCAGGTGGTGAAGACGAAGTACCTGCCCCGCGCGCTGGGGCAGATGGGCGCGCGGCTGGAGGTCATCTCCTGCGAGACGTGCACCCCGTCCGTGGTGGACTTGAAGGGCAACTCCGTGGCGAGCGCCTTCGTGTTCGACCCGGCGCCCGTGCCCTTCGACGAAATCCCGGTGCACGAGCGCACCGAGTCCTTCACCCGCGCGCGCAACATCACCTGGCGCCCGGTGACCATCTCCGCGCTGGCGACGAGCGACCGGGCCTTCTCTCCGCTGACCAAGCCGGAGGGCAGCACGGTGCAGCCGGGCGAGGTGGTGGAGATGCGCATGGAGTTCGCCGCGCGCTTCTCCGGCCCCAACGTGGGCAACCTCACGGTGGCGTACGCGTCCGACAAGTCGCGTGAGTCCCGCGTGATGCTGGATGCGCGCGGTGGCCGGCCCACGCTGGCGGTGGCCCCGGTGGCGCTGGACTTCGGCGAGCTGCCGGTGGGCGGCAAGCTGGAGCAGGTCATCCGCATCACCAACGCGGGCAGCAACGGCCCGCTCACCTTCACCGGCGTGCGCGCCGACGGCGACGCGGTGCAGTTCAACGTGGGCACGCCCACGCGCGGCACGCAGGGCTATACGTGGAAGGGCGGCACCTGGCCCGCGCTGGAGGCCAACGGCCTGCAGATCCAACCGGGCGACGACGCGCTGGAGCTGAAGGTCTACTTCGAGCCCAAGAACGAGGGCACCTTCAGCGCGACGCTCTACGTGCAGTCCAACGACCTGTTCACGCCCGAGCGCGCCATCGTCCTGACGGGCCGCGCCCGCGCCTCCGGCCCCTGCGTCTACGAGCTCCTGCCGCAGCCGAAGCTGGAGTTCGCCAACGTGGTGCCGGGCCGCGGCGCGGTGCTGGGCTTCTACTTCCGCAACCCGGGCCGGGCCGAGTGCGCCATCAAGGACGTGCACCTGTCCAATGACGGCGGCGGCGTGTTCTCCATGCCCGGCGGTCCCATCACCGGCGGCGTGGTGCTCTACGACACGGCCTTCAGCTCCATGATTGCCTTCAAGGCGCCCACCACGGGCGGCGAGTTCAACGGCGAGCTGATGCTCACCGTCAACAACCCGGCCTACCCCACGGTGACGCTGCCCATCCACGCGGTGTCCAACCCGTCCTGCCTCGTGGCCACGCCGTCCTTCGTGGACTTCGGGCCCATTCGCTACGACTGCCCGGCCAGGCCGCGCAAGACGTTCCTGTCCAACCGCTGCAGCGAGCCGCTCACCGTGGCGGACGCCACCATCGGCAACGGCACGTCGAAGCAGTTCTCGCTGCTCACGCCGGTGACGGCGCCTATCACGCTCCAGCCCGGCGAGGGCTTCGAGATGGAGGTGGACTACGCCCGCAACGTGCTGGGCCAGCACTACAGCCCGCTGTACTTCCAGGCGGACACGGAGCCCAACCGCTTCCTCGTCCCGCTGCTCGCGGAGACCAACCACGAGGGCATCCAGGTGGACCGCTTCACGCAGGGCACCGACAGCCAGCTGGACGTGCTCTTCGTGGTCTCCAACACCACCACGATGGAGACCTACCAGCAGCGCCTGCGCAACGCGATTCCCGGCTGGCTGCAGCGGGCGAAGGAGCTGAACGTGGACGTGCGCGTGGGCGTCACCAGCACGGGCCTGGTGCAGCGCCAGGGGCTGTGCGGCGGCGGCGCCAACGGCGGTGAGGCCGGCCGGCTCTTCCCGGTGGACGGCAGCCGCGCCCGCGTGGTGTCCGGCAACAGCGCCAACGCGGCGGCCACCATCCAGGCCAACCTGGACGTGGGCCTCTGCCACAACCTGGTGCAGGGCCTGGAGACGACGCGCCAGGCCCTGTCCGCCCCGCTGTCCGAGCAGGCCGACGACGTCCGCACCCCGCAGCCCAACGACGGCAACCTGGGCTTCACCCGCGCCGCGGCCCGCATGGCGGTGGTGGTGCTGGCGGACGAGGACGACCACTCCGGCTTCACGCCCGACAGCTACATCCAGTTCCTCCAGACGCTGAAGGGCACGGGCATGTCCCAGCGCAGCAACCTGCACGCGCTCATCCCCAACGGCGCCTGCTCCACCGCGAGCAGCAGCGCGGACCGCTTCGCCGCGGTCGCCAGGGGCACGGGCGGCACGGTGGGCTCCATCTGCGAGGGGGACTACCGCGGGTTCCTGGACCCCATCATCCAGAAGGCCGGCGAGCCGCAGGCGGACTTCCCGCTCACCGCCACGCCGGACGGCACGCAGGAGATGAGCGTGCGCGTGAACGGCCGCCCCCTGGGTGCGGACCAGTGGACCTACGACGCGGGCCGCAACGCGGTCATCTTCGCGGCGGGCTCCGTGCCCACCCCGGGCCAGGCCGTGGAGATCCGCTACCGCAGCGTCTGCGCGCCGACGCCGTAGCCGAGGGGCCGTAGCCGATACAAAGTCGTGACGCAGCGCGGCCGGGCCGGTCCCTCCAGGGGGCCGGCCCGGTTCGCGTTTTTGGGGGTGCTCGGGCTTTTGAGATCCGCGCTGACGCGGCTATCGTCACGGCCGGAGTGGAAACGTTCGGCCGCTATGAATTGCTGCGCAAGCTGGCCACCGGCGGCATGGGGGCCGTCTACCTTGCCCGGCAGAAGGGGCCGGTGGGCTTCCAGAAGCTGCTGGTGGTGAAGCGGCTGTTGCCCCACCTGTCGGAGGACGACGAGTTCCTCCAGATGTTCCTGGACGAGGCGCGCATCGCGGCGCTGCTCAACCACCCCAACATCGCGCAGATCTACGAGATGGGGGACGTGGACGGGCAGTACTACATCGCGATGGAGTACGTGCACGGCGAGCCCCTGGGCTCGCTGGTACCGCGCGCGTCCGCGCACCCGGGCGGCTTTCCGCTGGGGCTGCGGTGCCGGATCATCGCGGAGGCGGCGGCGGGGCTGGACGCGGCGCACAACGCGCGCAGTCCGTCCGGCCGGAAGCTGTCGCTCATCCACCGGGACGTGTCGCCGCAGAACGTGCTGGTGGGCTTCAACGGCGGCGTGAAGCTCATCGACTTCGGGGTGGCGAAGGCGCAGGGGAAGCTGTCGCAAACGGTGGTGGGCACCATCAAGGGTAAGCACGCGTACATGTCCCCGGAGCAGGCGCGGGGCGAGCCGCTGGATGCGCGCTCGGACGTGTTCGGGCTGGGGACGGTGTTCTACGAGCTGTTGACGGGCGGGCGCCTGTTCAAGCGCGAGACGGAGATGGCCACGCTCAAGGCCGTCGTGGGGCACAAGATCGTCCCCCCCTCGGAGGCGGTGCCGGGGATCCCGAAGTCGTTGGATCCGATTGTCTTCAAGGCGCTGGCGCGCAAGCGCGACGACCGGTTCACCACGGCGGGCGAGCTGCAGCTGGCGCTGGAGGAGTTCCTCCAGCAGGAGAAGCTGCACGGCACCAGCGCGCACCTGGCGGCGTTCATGCGGGACGTCTACGCGGACGAGTTGGAGGAGGAGCGCTTCGCGGCCGAGCCGACGATGATCTACTTCGACCCGCGCCTGATGGCCCGGCCGGGCAGCGCGGCCGCCGCGAAGGCCCCGGTCTCCGGGACTACGGGGACGACGCCGTCCGCGGGCAAGGCGCAGCCGGCTCCGGCGAAGACGCCGCCCCGCGCGCCGGAGCCGTCGGTGAGCCAGTCGTCGACGAAGGCCGCCGCGTCTCCGGAGGACTCCGGCGTGGGGCGGCCGCCGCGCACGAGGGAGACCTCCGGCCTGAGCCGCCCGGACGCCCGGCCCGTGAGGACGCGGGAGCACACCGGCGCGAGCCTCGCGGACACCCGGCCCCTGAGCGATGAGGACGAGGGCCCGTCCACCGCGAAGCACGAGGCCGTGCGCGGGGAGGCCCCCCGTTCGTCCACCGCGAGGCACGACGCTGTTCGCGCCGACGCCTCGAAGCCGTCGCGCGCGCCGGACAGCTCCACGGGAAGCCGTCCCGCCGCGAAGGCCGTGAAGTCCTCCGCGGATACGACCGGCAGCCGCTCCGCCGCGAAGGCCGTGCGCGCACCGGAGGACTCCGTCGGCGGCAAGGTGCCCGCGAAGACGGCTCGCCCCACGGAAGGGTCCGTCTCCTCCGCCCGGCGCCCCGCGCGCGGCGGCGGTTCCGACTCCGACAAGTAGGCCGCCGCGCTATCGCGACAGGCCACCCACGAGGAGGCCGGTGCGCTATCGCGACAGTCCGCCCGCGAGGAGGCCGCTGCTCCGTCGAGACCGCGTCGCGGCTACAGGCTGGCCAGGGCCACGCGGTACAGCGCGCGGTAGCCCATGCGCGGCGCCACTTCGAACCGCTCCGCGTTGAAGATGTCTCGCAGGAGCGCCTGCCCGTCCGGCGTGGCCGTCAGCCCCAGCAGCGCCGCCTCCAGCGCCGCCACCAGCGGGGCGGGCAGCCCCATCGCCACCGGCACGCCGTCGTTGGGGGCCTCGTCCGTGTAGGCCAGGAGCTCGAACTTCGCGCCCATCCCCCGCCCCAGCACGTCCTCCACGCCCGTGGTGAACGTGAGCCCCGTGGAGGCCGGCGGACAGAAGACGCTCGTCACCTGCGCCCTGCCCTCCAGCACCGCCTCCAGCGCGCCCTGGTACGAGCCCGTGAACTGCTGCGCCACGAACACCCGCGACGGCTCCAGCCCCTGCGTCTTGAGGTACGCGCTGGGCAAGAGGTAGCCCGCCACCGAATCGCGGTCCACCCACGCCGCCGTGGAGCCCTTCAGCTTCTCCAGCGTCAGCCCGGAGCCCGCCCGCCCCACCAGCGCGGAGCGGTAGCTGGACATGCCCCGGCGCACCCCTCGCGCCAGCACCCGCACGCCCATGGCCTCCATGCGCGCGCACACGAAGGGCGGCGCCCAGGCCGCGTCCGCGCGCCCGGACAGCAGGTCCTTCGCCAGGGTCTCGTAGCTGGTGGCGACGCTCACCTCCACCAGCTTGCCCAACGCGCGCTGCAGGAACGACGCGAGCCGTTCCGCACGCTCGCGCGCCGTCTCGCTGCCCAGCGACGGCGGCAGGCCGAAACGGAAGGAGTGCCGTGGACCGGAGGGGACTTGCGGGGTCATGCGACTCCCTGCTTACCCTTGCTGGTCCAACCGCGCCACTTCATCGTCCGCCAGACCGAACGTCGCCTGGAGCAGGTCCAGGATGCGCTGCTCCGCGGTGCTCGTCCGCCCGGACGCGTGGGCAATCTTGGTGGCAAGCTGGTAGGCCTTCACCCGCTGGGAGTGCGTGGCCAGCCCGTGCGCCAGCACGTGCAGCCGCTGGGGCAGCCCGTCCGACGCCAGCGCCGCCACCGACTCGCTCACGAAGCCCTGCGCCCGCTCCGGGCTCACGTTCTGGAAGAGCGGATCCGCCGCGAAGCTCTCCACCATCGCGCGGGCCTCCGCCTCCTTCAGCTGGCCGTCCGCCGCCAGCACCAGCACCATCACCTCCGCGAACAGCCGCTCCAGGGGTTCGCCCAGCGCCTCCGACAGGCTGCCCCCCTGCTCAATCACGTCGATGATCTGCGCGACCTCGTCCTCGGAGATGCCCAGCGCCGCCTGGAACGTCTTGAGCAGCCCCAATTCCGAGCGCGTGGCCCGCTGGTCCGCCAGCGCCACCGCCGCCGCCAGCCCGAAGGCCAGCATCCGGTTCTTGTGGTCCGGCAGCCGGCGGCGCAGCGAGGCCAGCACCTCCTCCAGGTTGCGCGCCTCCGACAGCCGCACCGCGCTGGACTCCACCAGCAGGTTCAGCTCGCCGGACTGCGTGCCCTCGAACTCCGGGCGCTCCAGCACGCGCGCCAGCAGCGTCTGCATCTCGCGCTGGGACACGCTGCCGTCCGCCATGGCGGCCAGCAGCATGGCTTCCACCAGCGCCGCGTTGCGCTCCTTGCGCGCCTTCACTGCCTGCTCTCGAGCCATAGACTGGCGCTCCCTTGCGTGTCGGTGGTGGGGGGGGTGACCGCGGGCCCGTCTTCCGTCGCGTTCAGCGGGTCCGGGTTCAGCGTCTTGTCCAAGAGGTGCGTGGGGCGCACGTTCGACATCGCGTTGAGCAGGCTCTGGCGGACGTTGGGGATCTCCTTGCCCAGGTCCTCCACCAGCTTCTGCATCCGCTTGCGCTGCAGGTTCTCCTGCGACCCGCACAGGTCACAGGGGATGATGGGGAACTGCTTCGCCTCCGCGAACTGGATGATCTCCTTCTCCGGCGCGTAGCACAGCGGCCGGATGACCACGTTGCGGCCGTCGTCGCTCTTCAGGAGCGGCGGCATCGCCTTGAGGCTCCCGGCGAAGAACATGTTCAGGAGCATCGTGTGGATGAGGTCGTCGCGGTGGTGGCCCAGGGCGATCTTGTTGCAGCCCAGGTGCACGGCGGCGTTGTAGAGGATGCCCCGGCGCAGGCGCGAGCACACCGAGCACTGCGTCTTGCCGGGCGGGGTCTTCTCCAGGACGATGCTGTAGGTGTCCTCCTTCAGCATCTTGTAGGCGTAGCCTTCCTTCTGGAAGTAGCCCTCCAGGATGTGGCCGGGGAAGCCGGGGTGGCCCTGGTCCAGGTTCACGGCCAGCAAGTCGAACTTCACGGGGGCCCGCCGCTGCAGCTCGCGCAGCAGGTGGAGCATCGTGTAGGAGTCCTTGCCTCCCGACACGCCCACCATGATGCGGTCTCCGGCCTCGATGAGGCGGAAGTCCGCGATGGCCCGGCCCATGTGGCCAAGCAGGCTCTTTTCAAGACGTTGGGCGTCGTTCATCGGCGGGGCCATCCTAGCGGCGGTTCGGGAAAAAACACGTCAAAGGGGCGGGCCGGTCCGCTAGCCTGCTCCCCGCGATGCCGACCTTTCCTCAGGGAGCCGTGGATGTAGTGGACCGCGCGGGCGAGGAGGCCGCCACGCGGGTGCTGGAGGCCTCGCCGGAAGTGGCCGTGGACCTGGAGGCGGACGCCATGCACGCCTTCCGGGCCCGCCTGTGCTTCCTCCAGCTGGGCACCGACACGGACATCTTCCTCTTCGACACGCTCCAGCCGGGCGTGGATCCGCGCCTGCTCTCCCCCATGATGGAGGACCCCGGGCGCACGAAGTACTTCCACGCCGCCCAGGGCGACCTGCAGTTCCTGGCCGAAGCGGGCGTGCGCGTGCGAGGCCTCTTCGACACGCACCGCGCCGTGACGCTCCTGGGGTGGCCCAAGGTGGGCCTGGCGGACCTGGCGCGTGAGCGGCTGGGCGTGGAGCTGCCGAAGGAGCACCAGCAGTCCGACTTCTCCCTGCGTCCCCTGCCCCCGGGCATGCGGGACTACATCGCCAACGACGTGCGCTACCTCTGCGAGCTGGGCCGTCAGGTGCGCGACGCGTGCCGCGAGGCGGACATCCTGGAGGAGGTGCTGCTGGACTGCGAGCGCATGTGCGCGGAGGCCGAGGCCCGGCCGGAGACGGGCGCCGAGTACAAGCCCAAGCTGTCCCGCAGCGGCCTGTCCCCGGTGCAGTACGCGCTCGCGCACGCCATCGCGCAGGGGCTGCACAAGCTGCGGCTGGAGTGGGCGGAGAAGGACAACGTGCCCATGGGCCGCATGCTGTCCAACATGGCCATCACCGACCTGGCCCTGAAGCAGCCGGACACGCACAAGGACCTGGCGCGCGCGGCCGGCGTGCGGGGCGCGGTGGTGCGCGCGCACGGCGACGCCATCCTCGCCCTCATCCGCGAACAGCAGCAGAAGGCCACCCGGGGCGAGCTGGACCTGGACCGCGAGCCCAAGGGTCCGCGCGACCCCCACCGGCGCAAGCGCGAGGACGCGCTCAAGGCGTTCCGTGTCGAGCAGGCCACGCTGCGCAAGGTGACGCCCAGCGTGGTGCTCACCAACCCGCTCATGGACGCGCTGGCGTCGAAGCCGCCCACGAGCGCGGAGGAGCTGTCGCAGCTGCCCTACTTCGGGGAAAAGCGGATCAAGTTGTACGGCGACAAGCTGATCGCCCTGCTCCAACCCTTTCCGGTGCTGGGAAGCTGACGTTCGCCCGCGACGAAGAGGCAGCCAGGCTACGATTCGGCTGAATCACGCGCGGGGCTTGTGCATCCCTGTGCGGCTCGCTGTCCATGACCCTGGAACGCAGGTGTTCAAGCGCCATCTGCGGCTCCGGTGCCGGTTGCGAGAACCGCGTGCGTGCGTACCTTTGACGCCGCACAAAGGGAGGGCGTGGTCATGCTGGGAGCCAGGACAGGCGGGGCGCGGACAGAGGTCTCCCGGTGCATCGCCGCGAGCCTGCAGTGCCAGACGGCCTGCGAGGCGGGCATGGCGCGCCTGGTGGCCCAGGGCATCGCGGCGGATGACGACGCGGTGCGGCTGCTGCGCCAGTGCGCGGAGCTGTGCGAGCTGAACGTGCGCGCGCTCCAGAAGGAGAGCCGGCTGTCGCGCCGCACCGCCAGCCTGTGCTTCGAACTGGGCAGCCAGGTGGCCCGCGCCGCGTGGCTGGAGGCGCAGGACCCGGACTCGCACGCGCTCGCGCGGGACGCGCTGCACCTGGCGCGCGCGTGCCGCCCGCTGGTGTTCGCGGCCTGAAGCGCGTTAGAGGCTCACGCCGTACAGCGCGCCGTACTTCGCGCGCAGGTACGCCAGGAAGTCCCGGTCCGTGAGCCCCTCGCCGGTGATGGCGCGCACGCGCTCCTCCGCGGGCAGCCGGAAGCCGTGCGCGTGCAGGTTCGCGCGCAGCCACCCCAGCAGCGACGACGTGTCGCCCCGGGTGAGGTCCACCTCCAGTGACGGCAGCGCCCGGTTCGCGGCGGCGTACAGCGAGGCCGCGTAGAGGTTGCCCAGCGAGTACGTGGGGAAGTAGCCCAGCTCTCCCCAGGCCCAGTGGATGTCCTGGAGCACGCCCTGGGTGTCGTCCGGGGGCGTGATGCCCAGGTAGCGCCGCGTGCGCTCGTTCCACGCGGACGGCAGCTCCGACACGGGCAACTCGTCGCGCAGCATCGCCAGCTCCAGCTCGTAGCGCAGGGCGATGTGCAGGTTGTACGTCACCTCGTCCGCCTCCACGCGGATGAGCGACGGCACCACGTGGTTGATGCCCGCGTGGAAGCCGTCCAGCTCCACGTCCGCCAGCGCCTGCGGGAAGGCCTCCTTCAGCGCGGGGAAGTGGTGCACCCAGAAGGCGCGGCCCCGGCCCACCAGGTTCTCCCAGAGGCGGGACTGGGACTCGTGCAGCCCCATGGACGGCACCGACGCCAGCGGCGTGCGGTGGTGCTCCGGGGAGAAGCCCTGTTCGTACAGGCCGTGGCCCGCCTCGTGGAGCGTGCCAAAGAGGGCCGCGGGCGGCCACGCCGCGTCCAGGCGCGTGGTGAGGCGCACGTCCTGCGCGTGCACGCTGTTGGTGAAGGGGTGGATGCTGACGTCCTGGCGGCCCGCCTCCAGGTCGAAGCCCACGGCCTTCAACAGCCGCATCGTGAACCGCCACTGCTCGCCGGTGTCGTAGGTGCGGCCGGAGAGGAACGCGGGGAAGGGGCGCTTCTGCTCGCCCAGCGCGGCCACCATGGGGATGAGCGCGTCGCGCAGCGCGGTGAGCACCGGGGTGAGGCGCTTCACGCGCATGCCGGGCTCGAAGCCCTCGAGCAGCGCGTCGTAGCGCTCGCCGTCGTGGCCCTGCGCGTCCGCCTGCTCACGCCGCAGCGCGAGCAGCGCCTCCAGCGCGGGCTGGAAGCGGGCGAAGCGCTTCGTCGTGCGCGCCTCGCGCCAGGCCTGGAGGCCCTCCCCCTGCGCCTCCGCCAGCGCGGTCACCAGCCGGGCGGGCAGGCGCACCGCGCGGTCGCGCTCGCGGGTGAGGACGCGCACCATGGCGCGCTCGTCGGGCGTGAGGGCCGCGAAGTCCGGGCCGCCCTCGCCGGCGCGGGCCAGCGCCTCGCCCAGGCGGGGGTCCACCAGCCGCTCGTGGTGGAGGGCCTGGACGGTGGCCAGCTGCTGGGCGCGGGCGGAGGCCGCCTTGGAGGGCAGGTAGACCTCCCGGTCCCAGGAAGCCAGGTTGATGACGCTGTTCAGGTCGTTCAGCTCGTGCATCCGCGAGCGCAGCCAGGTGTCCATGGCTGTGTTTCTAGCGTGCTTCCAGGGTATGAGGTCGCCCGCGATGGCCAACATCCTCCAATTCTTCATGGCACCCGACGACGAGGTCGCCTTCTTCCGCTTCCTGGAGCGCCACGTCCTGGAGGTCTACCCCCGGCGCGTGCCGCCGGACTGGGTGCCCTTCCGGGCCACCCCGGACAACATCCCGCGCCTGCCGGAGGAGGACCTCTACCTGGTGGCCAGCGAGATTGGCCCCGCCATGGTGGACAAGGTGAAGCGAGGCCCGGACAAGGGCTTCTGGCGCATCGACGAGGTGCGCTCGCCCGTCATCTTCATCGAGCGGTCGCGCCGCAACGAGGAGGGCGAGCTGCTCAGCGGCAAGATGTGGGTGGAGCTGGAGGTGACGTCCCAGACGGGCCGTCGCGACGCGGCCCCGGACAAGTTCCGCCGCCTGTACCTGGAGGTGGAGGAGTTCGTGAAGAAGACCTTCCGCCGGGGCGACCCCAAGGACTTCTTCGTCGGCAACCGCGCCGCGCGCCTCTTCAAGGAGGGCCTGGTGCTGCGCGACTCCGCCTTCCGCGGCGGCACGGTGGTGCCGCACAAGTAGGCCCCTGCGTCAGGCCGCGGACTCGCGCGGCACGGGCATGGGCGGCGCGTCCTCCGGCAGGGGACGCGCGGCCGCCTCGGTCCTCACCCGGCGCGGCGCCAGGGCCAGCGCCAGCGCCACCGGCGCCAGCAACACGGTGGACTGCACGAACCGCAGGTCCGGGTTGGGCGTCACCAGCAGCCACGAGAGCGCGTTGAGCAGCGGGGCCAGCAGGATCCACGGCGGGGACAGGCCGCGCTGGCGCCGCAGGGCCACGAGCACGCCCGCCACCAGCAGGTACAGCGACGGCCCCGGCTGCCACACGGCCACGCGCCACACGCCTTCCGAATAGTAGGTCCGGAGGATGAAGTCCTCGTAGCGCGCCTGCCACCGGGCCTGCCAGGTGCGCGTCCTCACGCCCACGCGGTTGGGATCCACCGCCCGGCCACCGCCGTTGAAGGGCCCCACGTAGAGGTTCGACGTCAGGGCCCAGGTGTAGCGCGACACGCAGAGCTGGTGCGCCAGCAGTTGCTGGGGATGCGCGCGCGCGAAGCGCCACAGCACCCCCGCCAGCCCCACGCCCCGGCCCACCAACCGCTCCTGGTGGCCGAGCAGCGGCGAGGAGCCGAAGATGAGCCGCCCCACGTTGTCGCAGTCGTAGCGCTCGCGCCAGTCCGCCAGGGGCATGATCTGCTCCAGCAGCTTCGCGTCCTCGGGCGTCAGGTCCGGCGCGCGCGCCGCGAGCGCCAGCCGGTGGATGACCCACACCTGCGGGAGCATGGGCGGCGTGGGCTGGACGTCCATCCACACGTACATCGGTCCGCGGACGAACACCGTGACGGCCACCGCGACGGTCGCGAACGTCGCCCGCGCGCGCCAGTCCCCGTAGCGCCACAGGCCCACCGCCAGCAGCGGCAGGCCCACGAGGGGGCCGTTGTGGCGCAGCAGGCACAGCGACGCCACGCACAGCCCCAGCTTCACCGCGCCGCCCACGCCCAGGCGCCCGGTGCGCTCCGCGCGCAGCAACAGCAGCACCGACGCCAGGCACATCTGCGCGAAGGCCGTGTCCTTCCACACCGCGATGACGTTGAGGCCCACCGAGGGCGACAGCGCCAGCCACGCGGCCGTCCCCCAGCGGGCCCACGCCGGCACCCGCCAGTGCTCCAGCTCCTCCAGCACCTTGCCCAGCAGGACCGCGAACATCACCACCTGGAGGCCGGTCATGCCGCCCAGCGAGCCGGTGGGCGCGGTCAACACGCCCATCCACCACGTGTGGAAGGCCGGGTGCCAGTCCACGTACTGCCCCGTCAGCACCTGCTCCCACTGCGCCATCGGGTCGTAGGACACGAGCCCCGGGAAGAACAGCGCCCAGGTGAGGCCCCAGGTGAGGAGCGGCCCCAGCGCGTACTTCGCCCAGCCCCAGCGCCGCCGGCCGAAGTCCGCCACGCGGCCCCGGCCCCAGCGCGTCTCCAGCGCCAGCCATAGCAGCCCCCACGTGAGCAGCACCTGGTACAGGTCCACGCGCTCCAGGGCCCACAGGCCCGGTGAGAGCCGGGGCACCCGCACGTGCACTCCGCCCTCGAAGCCCTCCTGCGTGAACGGCTGCGCGGGGTGCGCGTCTCCCCAGAGGGGCGGCGAGCGCTGGGACACCCAGGTGACCTGCGTGAGCGTCGCGGGCACGCCTTGCAGGCGCAGCTGCGCGGCGCGCGCGTCGCGGGGCAGCGGGATGCGCAGCTCCTGCTGTCCCTCCGGGATGCCGTCACCCGTCACTGGAGACACGTCCTCGGATGACAGCTCACGTGCCTTCGGCGGGTGCATGCCCCGCTGGAACGTCACGCTCCCCGTCACCGGCCAGCCCACGGTGGGGAAGCGCAGGCGCAGCTCCCGGTCCGGGCCCAGCTGGTACTTGAAGAGCGGCCACAGCGCGAGCGCCACGCACAAAGCCAGCGCCAGCCGCCAGGCCACTGCCCGTTCCTGGTCCATCACTCCCCCCACCGCGCTTCGACGGGGGCCGGCCCCCCCGGGCCGCCAGCCTAACGCGCTTCGACAGCGGCCGGGGCCCCGGGCTTCGCCACGGCGTCACTCCCGCGACGCAGCCGGGGCGCCAGCGCGAGCGCGAGCAGCAGCGGGGCCAGCAGCACCGTGGGGAAGAGGAAGCGCAGGTCCGGGTTCGGCGACAGCAGGAGCCACGCGAGCGTGTTGAGCACCGCGGTCATCACCGCCAGCAGCGCGCCCAGGCTGCGCTGCCGCCAGAGCACCACGACCAGCCCCAGCACGAACGCGTACAGCGACGAGGAGGGCTGCCACACCAGGGTGCGCAGCAGGCCGTGCTTGCCATACGAATCGAAGATGACGTGCTCGTAGAAGTTCTGCGCCGGGGTGAACCACGAGTGGGGCCGCACGCCCACCTGGTTCGGGTCCACGGTGTTGCCGCCGCCGTTGAAGGGCCCGATGTAGAGGTCCCCCTCGGGCGCCCAGACATAGCGCGTGACGCACACCTGCTGATCCCACACCTGCTCCGGGTGCCGCTTCGCGTAGCGCCACGCGATGTCCGCCAGCTCCAGCGTCCGCCCCGCCAGCTTCTCCCGCTGAAGGGGCGAGCCGAAGACGAGCGGTCCCACGGAGAGGCAGGCGTAGCGCTTGCGCCACTGCTCCAGCGGCATCAGCTCCTCGAGCACGCGGGCGTCCTCGGGCGGCAGCTGGGGGTCCTTCGACACGGCGCCCAGCCGGTGCACGAGCAGCACCTGCTTGAGCACCGGCGGCGCGGGCGCCACGTTCGCCAGCGCATAGCCGGGGCCGCGCACCATGAACGTGAGCAGCGCCATCACGGACACCATCGTGCCGCGCGCGCGCCGGTCCCCGTAGCGCCACAGGCAGAGCACGAGGACGGGCACGCTCAGCGCCGGCCCGTTGTGGCGCAGCAGCGTGATGCACGCGAGGCACGCGCCCAGCCACGCCGCGTCCGCCACGCGCAGGCCGCCCCGGCGCTCCGCCCGCAGCACGAGCAGCATCACCGCCAGGCACATCAGCGTGAACGGCGCGTCCTTCCATGCCGCGATGACGTTGCTGCCCACCGCGGGCGACAGGGTGACCCACGCCACCACGCCCCACCGCGCCCAAGCGGGCACCCGCCAGTGCCCCAGCTCCTCCAGCACCTTGCCCAGCACCGTGGCGAACAGCACCGCCTGGAGCGCGCCCACGGGCGCCAGCGAGCCGAAGGGCCCGCCCACCAGCCACAGCCAGAAGGTGTGGAACGCCGGGTGCCAGTCCTCCAGACGGCCCGTCTGGAGCTGCTCCCACTGCACCAGCGGATCATACGAGATGATCCCCGGGAAGAAGATGAGCCACCACGCGCCCCACGACAGCAGCGGCAACAGCGCGTAGCGCGCCCAGCCGGACTGCCGCCGCGCGAACGCCGCCGCCCTGCCCTGCCCCCAGCGCGCCTCCAGCACGAGCCAGAAGAAGGCCCACACCGTCACGGCGAAGAGCACGTCCGCCACGTCCACGTTCCAGAACCCGGGCCGCAGCCGCGCCACGCTCACCGTGCGGGAGCCGTCCGGGTTGACGTGCTGTTCGAAGGGCAGCGCTCGCACGCCGGGACCGCTCACCACGGCCCCGCGCAGCGGGAACCACGTCACCTGCTCCACGGTGAGGTCGGCCAGCGGCCGCAGCGTCACCTCCGCGGAGCGCGCGTCCCGGGGCAGCTGGACGCGCACCTCCTGCTGCCCCTCCGGGATGCCGTCGCCCAGCACCTGCTCGACCTCCACCGGCGTGAGCGGCCGAAGCACCGGCGGCGCGTCCTTCTCCACTGTGAAGGACACCTGGCCCGCCAGGGGCCAGCCCGCGGCGGGGAAGCGCACGCGCAGCTCGTTCGCGGGGCCCAGGTGCAGCTTGAACGCGGGCCACAGCGCGAGCATCGCCGCCAGCGCGACGAGCGCGAGCCGGGACGCGGGGACGCCCCGCCGCGAGGGGGCGGGAGGGGATGCCTTGGGGGCGGGGACGGACGGAGCACCGCCCCCCGGGGAGACGGGGGACGGGACGGCGGGCGCTTCCGCGGCCATGGGCGGTTTCCTTCTCTAGCTTCCGGTCGCGGCGGACGCGGACTGACGCAGCAGGGGAGCCTCCGACAGGAACTTCAGCTCCGGGTGCTTCTCCTCGGCGTGCTGGAGCGCCCAGTCATCGCGGAAGAGCACCAGGGGCAGCCCGTCGCGGTCCTGCACCGTCTGGCGGTTGCCTTCCCAGTCGAACGACTTCGGGTCGAAGTTCTGCCCCACCACCCAGCGGGCGTGGCTGAAGGGCAGCCGGTCCAGCGCGATCTTCGCGCCGTACTCGTGCTCCAGGCGGTACTGGAGCACCTCGAACTGGAGCGCGCCCACCACGCCGACGATGGGGTCCTTCATGCCCATGGCCAGCTGCTGGAAGATCTGCACCGTGCCCTCTTCCGACAGCTGCTCCAGGCCCTTCTCCATCTGCTTGCGGCGCAGCGGGTCCTTGGAGCGCACCACCGCGAAGAACTCCGGGCTGAAGCGCGGCACGCCCTCGAACAGGACCTCCTGGTTGCCCTCCGCCAGCGAGTCCCCGATGCGGTACTGCCCCGGGTCGAACAGGCCGATGACGTCCCCCGGCCACGCGTCTTCAATGGACGTGCGCTCCGCCGCCATGAACTGGCTGGGCTTCGCGAGCCGCACCTCCTTGCCCAGCCGCGAGTGGTACGCGTTCATGCCCTTGACGTAGCGGCCGGACACCACGCGCATGAACGCGATGCGGTCGCGGTGCGCGGGGTCCATGTTCGCCTGAATCTTGAAGACGAAGCCCGCGAACTTGGGGTTCGTCGGCTCGCGCGGGCCCGCCGTGGTGGGGCGCGACGTGGGCGCGGGCGCCAGGTCCAGGAACGCGTCCAGGAAGGGCCGCACGCCGAAGTTCGTCATCGCGCTGCCGAAGAACATGGGCGTCAGCTGCCCCGCGTCGGACTTCTCCCGCGTGAAGGCGTCACCGCCGATGTCCAGCAGCTCGATGTCCTCGTTGAGCTTCTCCAGCTCCGAGTCCGTGAGCACCGACTTGATCTCCGGCGAGTCGATGGACACCGAGCGCTCCGCCACCTCCGACTCGCCGTGCGAGCCCTCCGCGGAGAACACGTGCACCACGCGCGCCTGCCGGTCGTAGACGCCGCGGAACTCCGGCCCCATGCCGATGGGCCAGTTCATCGGGTACGAGCGGATGCCGAGCACCTGCTCCAGCTCGTTCATCAGCTCCAGCGGCTCGCGGCCGTAGCGGTCCAGCTTGTTGACGAAGGTGAAGATGGGGATGCCGCGCATGCGGCACACCTTGAAGAGCTTCTTCGTCTGCGGCTCCACGCCCTTCGCCGCGTCGATGAGCATCACCGCCGCGTCCGCCGCGGAGAGCGTGCGGTAGGTGTCCTCGGAGAAGTCCTGGTGGCCCGGGGTGTCCAGCAGGTTCACCGCGTGGTCGCGGTAGACGAACTGGAGCACGGAGGACGTCACGGAGATGCCGCGCTCCTTCTCCAGCTCCATCCAGTCGCTGGTCGCGTGCCGCCGCGCCCGCTTGGCCTTCACGCTGCCGGCCAGGTGGATGGCGCCGCCGTAGAGCAGCAGCTTCTCCGTCAGGGTTGTCTTTCCCGCGTCGGGGTGGGAGATGATGGCGAAGGTCCGTCGCCGGGCGACCTCCCTCTCGAGCTCGTTGGACATGATCCGAGGGCAACTATCACGGGCGGTCGTTCCTTGCAGCTTCGCAAGCAGCGCCTGGAGGTCCGGCCGGGCTCCGGCCCTCCGGGGCACCCCCTCCTTGAGCCCACACCGGAGCCACGCCATGCAGCGCATCCTCCATGCCACGGGCACCCCCTGGGAGCCCCGCGTGGGCTACTCGCGGGCGGTGCGCGCGGGCCCCTTCGTGTCCGTCTCCGGCACCACCGCCACGGACGCGGACGGCCAGCTCGTGGGTGAAGGGGACGCGTACCGGCAGGCGGCCCAGGCGCTCGCCAACATCCGCGCCGCGCTGGAGGCGGTGGGTGCCCGGGTGGAGGACGTGGTGCGCACGCGCATGTACGTCACCGACATCTCCCGCTGGGAGGAGATAGGCCGCGCCCACGGTGAGGTGTTCGCGGCCATCCGCCCCGCCACCTCCATGGTGGAGGTGAAGGCGCTCATCGACCCGCGGATGCTGGTGGAGATTGAAGCGGACGCGGTGGTGGCGTCCGCCCTGTCCTGACGGCCTAGAACCCGGCCGTGACGTCCGCGGGCACGTCCTCCGGCGCGCCGGGGTTGCCGGGCTCGGGCGTCACGGTGTCGCCGGAGCCCTCGGGGGGAGCCACGTCGCCGCGCAGCTCCACGGCGGGGCAGTCCTGGAAGGTGCCCACGCGGCTGCCCGGAACCTCCGTGCAGTTCCCCGGGCCGCTCGTGTCCGAGCACTGGAAGAGGACGCGGAAGAGCTCCTTCTCCTGCGCGTTCCAGCAGGCGCTGCCCACGTAGTAGGTGTTCGCCGCGATGTCGCCGCCCCAGGCGCGCACGTCGACGCGACCGCCGGTGCCGGGGATGTGGCGCACGGACGAGAGCACCTTCTCCTTCGCGGCCGTCGCGGTGCTGGGGAGGTTGTACGGAGCGAGCACGCGCACGCGGGTGGCGCCGGTGGCCTGGAGCTTGTGGCCCACGAAGGCGCCGGTGACGGCCTCGTGCACGGCGGGGTTCGGGGTGAAGTCCGCCAGCCGGTACGCCAGCGACTTGCTGCCCTGCCCGAAGTGGGCGAACGACATCATCAGCTTGCCCTGGCCCGCGAAGGACGGGGCCACCGCCTTCAGGTTGTCCAGGGAGAGGGCCAGCGTGCCCCGGCCGCGGTGCGCCTCACCGTCGCGCTTGAGCGCGCCCGCGGCGACGAGCTTGTAGGCCACGTCGTCGGTGCTGTTCAGCGGACGGGCCTCCAGCTTCCACTGGTAGCGCCCGGCCGCGCCCTTGCGCACGGAGAGCTTGAAGGTGGCGTTGGCGCGGTCGGTGGGGCCGTACACCAGCACGTCGCCCGTCTGCGCGCTGGCGGACTGCTTCACCAGGTCCGCGATGGGCACCAGCGCCTGCCGGAGCGCGTCGTTGAGCGCCTTCACCTGCATGCGGGCGCCCTCCAGCATCGCGGCGCCCTGCCCGTCCAGCGAGGCCTCCACCTGCATCAGGTCCTGGGCCACCAGCGCGGCGCCGTCCTGCGCGGGCGCGTCCGTGTTGAGCTCCAGCGACGTGCCCGCGAAGTCCGGCAGGGACTCCACCGCCTCCTGATCATCCACCCCGCCGCACGCCGTCGAAAGCACCAGGGCCGCACCCACCGCCAACGTCTTGTTCCAGCGCATCGTCATTCTCCAGGTTGAAGGGTTCGCGTGACTGCCTGCTGTCCCTTCCAACCCGGTGGGCGCGGCGCGGTTGCGGGGCGGGGAATTTTTTCCCGCGCGGCCCACCGTGTGCGCGGGTGTCGGCTCGCGGGGGTGGTCGTCCTCCGTGGGGGGTCCTACCTTCCAGGTACCATGGGCGTCGAATGGAAGAACAACATCGACATCGCGGATGCGCTGGAGCGGGTGGCGGACCTGCTGGAGACGCAGGACGCGATGCCCTTCCGCGTGGGGGCCTACCGCAAGGCAGCGTCGACCCTCGCGACCTGGCCGGACTCCGTGGCGCAACTGCTGGCGGAGAAGGGCGAGGCGGGCTTGAGGGAGCTGCCCGGCGTGGGCAAGAGCATCGCGGCGACGGTCGCGGAGCTGGTGCGCACGGGCCACATCGGGTTGCTCGAGCGGCTGGAGGGTGAGGCGTCCCCCGAGGCCCTGCTCGCCAGCGTGCCCGGCATCGGCCCGGAGCTGGCGAAGCGCATCCATGAGGCGTTGGACATCTCCACGCTGGAGGCGCTGGAGCTGGCCGCGCACGACGGGCGGCTGGAGCGGGTGGAGGGCTTCGGGCCCCGGCGCGCGGAGCAGGTGCGCGAGGTGCTGGCGGCGCGGCTGGGACGCAGCCGGCGGGAGCGCGAGCGGGCGCGGTCCCATGGCGCGGAGGACGGGCCGCGGCCTTCGGTGGCGCTGCTGCTGAAGGTGGACGCGGACTACCGGCGCAGGGCGAAGGCCGGGGAGCTGCGCCGCATCGCCCCCAAGCGCTTCAACCCGTCCGGGGAGGCCTGGCTGCCGGTGATGCGCGAGCACGTGGACGACTGGAACTTCCGCGCCCTGTTCTCCAACACGGCGCTGGCGCACCAGCAGAACGCCACGGATGACTGGGTGGTCCTCTACTACGACCAGGACGACGTCGAAGGCCAGTGCACCGTGGTGACCTCCCACGCCGGGCCGCTCAATGGCAGACGCGTGGTGCGCGGACGTGAGGAGGAATGCCTCGCGTATTACGCCCGCGAGCACGCGGCGCACGAAGCGCCCCACGCAGGGGCCTGAAGCGGGAACGACACGGGGCAGGCTGTGCGCCCGCCCCATGCCAGTCGCCGACGCAGGGGCTCAAGGCGCCGGTGAGTACACGTCGACGCCCACGCGCGCGCCGCCGCTCCCGCTGCCGCCCGCGACGAGCACGCGGCCCGAGGGCAGCAGGGACAGCCCGTGGTGCGTGTTGCGCGTGGACAGGGTGCCCGCGACCGTCCACGCGTTCATCGCGGCGTCATACACCTCCGCGGAGTCGAGCACGCCCAGCCCCGAGCCGCCCTCCCCCGTCACCACCAGCACGCGGCCCGAGGGCAGCACCGTGGCGTGCGGCAGGTAGCGCGGCAGGTTCATCGGGGCCACGATCCTCCAGGTGCCGCGCGCCACGTCGTACAGCTCCGCGGAGCGCAGCGGTCCATCCACGCCCCAGCCGCCCGCCACCAGCACCTGGCTGCCATTGCCCAGCGGTACCGCGATGTGGCCGTAGCGCGCCACCGCCATGGACCCCGTGGGGCTCCACGTCCCCGTGGTCGGATTGAACAGCTCCGCGCTCGCGGTGATGGGGTCCGTCCCGGTGGAGCTGCCGCCCATCACCAGCACCTCGCCCGAAGGCAGCCGCACCGCCGCGTGGTACGTGCGCGCGTGTCCCATGGCGCTCGTGGGGCTCCACGTGCCCGTGGACGGGTTGAACAGCTCCGCGCCCGCGAGCGTGGAGGACGTGCTCGCGCCCGACGCGCCGCCCGTCACCAGCACCTTGCCGGAGGCCAGCAGCGTCGCGGTGTGGCGGGCCCGCCCCGTCCCCAGGTCCCCCACCGGCGTCCAGGTCCCCGTGGCGGGCGCGTACACCTCCGTGGCGGACAGCCAGGTGGAGGCATCCCGCTGCCCGCCGCTCACCAGCACGCGGCCATCGCTCAAGGGCGTGGCGGAGTGCAGGAAGCGCGCGGTGCCCAGCGCGGCGGTGTCCCGCCAGGTGTTCGTCGCCTCGTCGTACAGCACCGCGCTGGACAGCGCGCCGGCCGAGGACGCACCGCCCGCCACCAGCACGTCGCCCGTGTCCAGCCGGGTGGTGCTGAGCTGCGAGCGCGCGGTGAGCAGGCTCGCGGCCGTGCTCCACGGCGGGACGGCCGGACGGTAGCGCTCCGCGGAGGCATTGCGCGAACCCACCTGGGACACGCCGCCCAGCACGAGCACGTCTCCGGACGGCAGCAGCGCGGCGGCGTGGCTGATGCGGCGCGTGGCCATCGTCGCCGTCTCCGCCCAGGTGCCGGTGGCCGGGCTGTAGAGCACGGCGCGGTCCAGGTAGGGCTGACCGCCGGTGGAGCCGCCCGTCACCAGCACCTGCCCGGAGGTGAGCAGCGTCGCCGTGTGGAAGACGCAGAGGGACGGCAGCAGGCCCTGGGACGTCCAGGTGCCGGTGCCCGGGTCGAACAGCTCGGACGTGTCCGTGGCGAGGCTGCCCGCGAAGCCGCCCGCCACCAGCACCTGCCCGGACAGCAGCAGCGTCGCCGTGTGGCCCATGCGCTGCGTGGCCATGGAGCCCACCGGGGTCCACTCGCCCGTCATGGCGTCGTAGCGCTCGGCCGTCGCGAGCACGGTCCCGTTCGCGCTGTCCCGGCCGCCCGTCACCAGCACCTGTCCGTCCGGCAGCAGCGTCGCGGTGTGGCCCAGCCGGGCCGCGCCCATGCGGCCCGTGGCCGCCCAGGTGCCCGTCGCGGGTGAATACAGGAGCGCGCTGGACAGCGCGTTGCCGGAGCCGCTGTCACCGCCCACCACCAGCACCCGGCCGTCGGGGAGCAGCGTCGCGGTGTGCTGGGAGCGCGGCACGTCCAGCCCCGTCACGGCGGACCAGCTGTTGGTGTCCGGGTCGAACAGCTCCGCGCCGCCCGCGGCCAGCACGGAGGCGCCTCCGCCCACCACCAGCACCTTGCCGGAGGCCAGCAGCGTGGCCGTGTGGCGCTGGCGGCTCGTGGCCATGGCGCCCAGCGAGAACCAGCGGCCGGTGCGCGGATCATACAGCTCCGCCGCGGACGTGCCCCCGCCCGCGACGAGCACGTAGCCATTGCGCAGCGGAGTGGCGGTGGCGTCCACGCGCATGGAGGCCATGGTGCCGGCGCTGCTCCACGAGGACGTGTCGAGGCGCGAGGAGGAGGACGAGGAAGGAGCGTCAATGAAAGACGGTGCTTCGGGGGCGCAGGCCAGCGCGGACGCAAGCGCGAGCGCGGCCATCAGGCCGTGAAAACGGATACGGGTCATCGAGGGGAAGGTCCTTCACTTCATGGGGGATGCGACTTTCGCCGCAGGGGGGCGGCCCCTTAACCCAGACGGACGCAAGACACCACAGCGGAATTCCTCTCAGCCCGACCTCACGGGTAGAATCGTCATTCATGCGAATGATCACCGCCGCGGCGCTGGTGTCCTTCCTGTGGGGCTGCGGCGCGTCCCAGCCCGTCGTCCCGACCCACTACCGCTCCCACTCCGCCCGGGAGCAGGGAGACCTGCGGGTCGGCGAATACATCTCCTCCGAGTGGTCGCTCCAGACAGCGTCGTACTGGATTGAAGGACCGGAGGGGCTGGTCCTCATCGACACGCAATTGCTGCCCTCCGCGCTGCGCAAGGAGCTGGCCTTCGCGAAGCAGGTCACCGGCAAGGAGCCGAAGCTCGCCATCGTCCTCCACGCCCACCCGGAGAGCTTCAACGGCACGGCCCTGCTCAAGGAGCTGGGCGTCCCGGTCGTCACCTCCGGCCCGGTGCTCGCGCGCATCCCTGCGGTCCACGAGAAGTGGGCGCCCGAGCTCTTCAAGCGGTACTGGAACGGCCGCTATCCCCGCACGCTCGTGCTCGCGGACAGCTTCGGCGACAGCACCCGCGAAGTGAGCGCGGCCGGCCTCACGCTGAAGGTCCACGTCCTGGGCGCGGGCTCCAGCGCGGCCCACGTCGTCGTGGAGTGGGAGGGCCACCTGTTCACCGGCGACCTCGTGGCCCGGGACACCCACAACTGGTTCGAGGGCGGCGACACCACCGGATGGCTCCAGCGTCTGGAGGAGCTGCGCGCCCTGAAGCCGAAGTGGAT
Source organism: Corallococcus caeni (assembly GCF_036245865.1). Lineage (NCBI taxonomy): Bacteria > Pseudomonadati > Myxococcota > Myxococcia > Myxococcales > Myxococcaceae > Corallococcus > Corallococcus caeni. The sequence continues at coordinate 1,897,742 of NZ_BTTW01000001.1, forward strand.
CCACCCGGGACGCGGCCTCCCCGGCGGCCCGGAGCTGCTGGACGCGCAGACGGCCTATGTGCAGGCCGTGCGGGAGGAGGTGGCCCGCGAGCGGCACGCGGAGCACCCCAGCAGCGACCCGCTGGCGGCGGTGGAGGCGAGGCTGAAGGAGCGCTACCCCGGCTACGCCTCCGCGAAGCTCCTGCCCTACGTGGTGCGCGCGGAGTGGGCCCGGCAGGCGCCCCGACCCTGAGGCTTCAGCTGCTCGCGGACGTGTAGTGGCGGATGGACATCAACCACACCCACCGCGCCACCGAAGCGAAAGCCACCGCGCCCACCACCGCGCCCACCAGCCAGGTCCACGGCAGCCGGCCCAAGAGCGCGAGCGCGGGGAAGGTGGTCATCAGCGCCAGCGGGATGATGAAGGTGAAGACCCACGCCAGCGAGCCCCGGAACACCGCGGACGGCCAGCGGGCCGCGTCGAAGATGGACGTGAACAGGTACGTGAGGTTGTCCACCTTCACCACGAAGAAGGCCGCGCTCACCACGAGGATCCACATCGAGTAGAGGATGAGCATGCTCGTCGCGAGCAACACCAGCGACGCGAAGATGCCCGGCAAGGACGGCCAGCGCCCCAGCGACACGAACGCGTAGACGAACAGCCCCACGCCGGACAGCACGTTCACCGCGCGCCACGGCAGGAAGCGCTGCGTGGACACCAGGAACTGCGCGTCCGCGGGCTTGAGCAGCACGAAGTCCAGCGTGCCCTTGCGGATGTGCTCCACCATGCCCGTGAGGCTGGGGCTGATGGCGCCCTCCAGCACGCCCTGGAGCAACGTGAACCAGCCCACCACCAGCAGCGACTCCTGGAACGTCCACCCCTCGATGCTGGGCCGCGCGTTGAAGACGACGAACAGCGGCGCCAGCGCGGTGAACGTCCACGCCAGCGACGTGAGCCCCTCCGCCAGGAAGTCCGCGCGGTACTGCAACGCCAGGAGCCCGGAGGCCTTCAGCTGCACGCCCAAGAGGCGCAGGTAGCGCTTCGCGTTCACCACCGCCCTACCCTCCGAACGCCGCGAAGCGCGCCAGGCCCCGCCGCCAGACGGCCATGGACACCACGCCCAGGCCCGCCACCCACGCCCACTGCGCCCCGAGCAGCCGCCACGCCTCCTTCGCCGCGTGCGCCCCCGTCATCAGCTCCACCGGCAGGCCCATCTGGTAGCGGAACGGCAGCCACTCGATGACGGTGCGCGCCCCGGCGGGGAAGAACTCCACCGGGAACATGTACCCGGAGCAGACGAAGAACAGCACCATGTAGACTTCCATCAGCTTCTGGCTGCTCTCCAGGTACAGGCTCAGCGTGCCCAAGAGCACGTTCAGATAGAACGTGATGAGCCACGCGCCCACGATGCCCAGCGCGAACAGCCCCCAGCCGCCTGGCGACGTGGGCACCGCGCGCTGGGCGCCCGCCGCCCACAGGCTGATGCCCAGCACGGGCAAGACGACGGCGATGCGCAGCGGGATGCCCGCCAGCACCTCCGTCGCGTACGCCAGCAGCGGGGAGACGGGCCTGAGCAGCCGCATCGCCAGCGTGCCCTGCTTCACCTCGTAGCTGAGCAGCCACGCCACCCAGGAGCTGGTGAGCTGCCGCACGCAGAAGGCCGCGAGGAAGTAGCCCGTGAACTCCGCCTGTCCGAAGCGGCCCACCGGCCCGCCGCGCGCCACCGCCGACCACAGGGCCAGCATGATGAGCGGCATGGTGGTGGCCAGCACCCAGATGATCATCTCCGCGCGGTAGGCCACCGCCTCGGAGAAGCCGATGCGCACCATGGTGGGCAGCGCCTTGAGCGACGTGCGCAGGCTCATGCGGACGCCGCCTCCCGGGCGGCCTCCGCCCGGCGCGCCTTGCCCTCCTGGAACAGCTCGCTCATCACCTCTTCCAGGGGCGCGTTCTCCACCGTCAGGTCCGTCACCGGCAGCGTGGACAGCGCGCGGCCCACCGTGGCGTTCACCGCGTCCTGCTGGACCTGGAGCACCGCGGAGCCCGGCTCGTGCGACACCACCTTGCCCAGCGGCGCCAGCAGGGACAGGTCCACCGGCTGGCCCAGGCGCAGCACCACGCGCTTCTCCGGGCGCACGCGCTGCACCAGCGCGTCCAGGCTGCCGTCGTAGGACAGCTGCCCCTTGTCGATGACGATGACGCGCGGGCAGAGCGCCGCCACGTCGTCCATGTAGTGGCTGGTCAGGATGAGCGTGGCGCCCGTCTGCTCGTTGTAGGCCTTGATGAACGCGCGCATCGTCACCTGCATGGACACGTCCAGGCCGATGGTGGGCTCGTCCAGGAAGAGCACCCGGGGGCGGTGGATGAGGGCCGCGGCCAGCTCGCACTTCATCCGCTCCCCCAGGCTGAGCTGCCGGGTGGGCTTGCCGATGAGGTCCTCCAGCTCCAGCAGCGACACCAGTTCGTCCAGCGTCTGCTTGTACTGGAGGCGGGGCACGTCGTAGATGGCGCGGTTGAGTTCGAACGTCTCCGACGGCGGCAAGTCCCACAGCAGCTGCTGCTTCTGCCCCATCACCAGCATGATCTTCTTGAGGAACGCCTCCTCGCGGAAGCGGGGCACGTGGCCATCCACGGTGACCTCCCCCTCGGACGGGTGGAGCAGGCCGGCGAGCACCTTGAGCGTCGTCGTCTTGCCGGCACCATTCGGGCCCAGGAAGCCCACGCGTTCGCCGGGCTTGATGTCGAAGGAGATGCCATCCACGGCCTTGACGGTCGTGTAGTCGCGGTGGACGAGCGAGCGCAGGGCCGCCTTCAGGCCAGGCGGGCGCTTGTGGACCTGATAGTGCTTGCGCAGTCCGTGGACGGAAATCATGGCGGGTTGGGTTTAACGCGGTCGCCTCCGGGTGGCGACCCCTGATGTGAAGGCAACGATGAGCAACGCATACAGCAAGGACCTGGAGCGATGGCTGCCCCGGCTCATCTCCGTGTGGCGCGCGTCCCGGGGCCGGGGGGACGGGCCGGAAGGACGCCTCACGCCGCAGGAGGTCAAGGAGGTGGGCGCGGGCGTGAAGCAGCTGTCGCTCGGCCTCACGCGGGAGCGGCAGCTGGCCGGCGCCCGGTACATGGACGACCCGCGCCTGCTGGGCGCGTACCTCCTCTTCTACTGGCCGGTGTCCTACGCCCAGGCGCGTCAGGTGCTGGGCGAGCTGCCGAACCGCCCGCGCCACGTGCTGGACCTGGGCAGCGGCCCGGGCCCGGTGGCCTTCGCGGCGATGGACGCGGGCGCCAGCGAGGTGACGGCCGCGGACCGCAGCAAGCCCGCGCTGGAGCTGGCGCGCAAGCTGGCCACGGAGGCCGGCGAGGCCCTGGCCACGCGCGAATGGGATCCGCTGAAGAAGAACGCCACGCTGCCGGAGGGCCAGTACGACCTCATCACGATGGGGCACGTCGTCAACGAGCTCTACGGCGCGACGGATGAGGCGCTGAAGCCGCGCGCGGCGCTGCTGGAGTCGGTGCTCACGAAGGTGAAGAAGGGCGGCAGCCTCCTGGTGATGGAGCCCGCGCTGCGCGAGACGAGCCGCAACCTGCTCAAGGTGCGCGACCTGCTGGTGGAGCGCGGCTACGCCATCCGCGCGCCGTGCCTGTACCGGGGCGCGTGCCCCGCGCTGGTGAAGGAGACGGACTGGTGCCACGCGGAGCGCGCGTGGCCCATGCCCAAGGTGGTGGAGGAGCTGGCGCGCGTGGCCGGGTTCCACAAGGAATCGCTCAAGATGAGCTACCTGCTGGTGGCGCCCAAGGGCGAGCCCTGGCCGGAGCCGCCGCCGGGCCGGCTGTTCCGCATCGTCAGCGAGTCGCTGGAGGGCAAGGGCCGCCAGCGCTACATCGGCTGCGGGCCGGAGGGGCGCGTGGGCCTGGCGATGCAGGAGCGCCACCGCTCGGAGAAGAACGAGAAGTTCTTCCACCTCCAGCGCGGCGACGTCATCGAGGCGACGGACCTGGAGACGAAGGGCGACGGCTACGCGCTCGGGGAGAACGCCGAGGTGCGCATGGTGGCCCAGGCCGGCCGCGGCGTGCCGCCCGCGCCCAAGCCGCCGGAGGCCCCGCGCGAGCCCGCGGCGCCCGTCCCGCCCGCGAAGCCCTGAGCGGACACGACCCGGGCCCGGCGGTGATTCCCTCCGCCGGTGCCGCGGGCGCCAGCTGTTGCTAGGTTGCGCGGCACTCCATTCCCAAGGAAGGAACCCCGTGCCCGCACCCACGCCGCTGCGTACGCTCTATCCCCCCCTCGAGCCCTACCGCACCGGCCACTTGAAGGTCACGGGCGGCCACTCGCTGTACTTCGAGGAGAGCGGCAACCCGAAGGGCAAGCCCGTGGTGTTCGTGCACGGCGGCCCGGGCGGCGGCACCGACGCGAAGCAGCGCCGCTTCTTCGACCCCAGCGTGTACCGCATCATCCTGTTTGATCAGCGCGGCTGTGGCCGCAGCACCCCGCACGCCAGCCTGGAGATGAACACCACCTGGGACCTGGTGGCGGACATGGAGCGGCTGCGCGAGCACCTGGGCCTGGAGCGCTGGATGCTCTTCGGCGGCTCGTGGGGCAGCACCCTGTCGCTCGCGTACGCGGAGGCCCACCCGGAGCGCGTCACGGAGCTGGTGCTGCGCGGCATCTTCCTGTTGCGCAAGCAGGAGATCGACTGGTTCTACCAGCGCGGCGCGGACGCGATGTTCCCGGACGCGTGGGAGGGCTTCGTCGCCCCCATCCCGGAGGAGGAGCGCGGCGACCTGCTCCAGGCATACGCGAAGCGGCTGATGGGTGACGACAAGCACTCGCAGCAGGAGGCCGCGAAGGCGTGGAGCGTGTGGGAGGGCCGCACCAGCTGCCTGTACCCCAACGCGGAGCTCGTCGCGCGCAACGCGGGCGACGACTTCGCCATCGCCTTCGCGCGCATCGAGTGCCACTACTTCGTCAACAAGGGCTGGATGCGCAGCGACACCCAGCTCCTGGACGACGTGCACCGCATCCGCCACATCCCCGCCGTCATCGTGCAGGGCCGCTACGACGTGGTGTGTCCGCCGGAGAGCGCGTGGGCCCTGCACCGCGCGTGGCCGGAGGCCCAGTTCGTGATGGTGGCGGACGCGGGCCACTCCGCCAACGAGCCCGGCAACACGTCCGCGCTGATTGAAGCCACGGACCGCTTCCGCGGCCTGTAGCGCACGCGAGCGAGGGCCAGGACATCACAGGTCCTGGCCCGCCCGCGCTCAGCCGCGAGGGGTCAGCGACTTCGCCAGCTCCTCGTAGAGGTGGATGGCGGAGCGGATGGCCTTCTCCCAGTCGCCCAGGTGCAGGCTCTCGTTCTCCGAGTGGGCGTACGTGTACGGGTCCTCCACGCCGATGAGCAGCGCGGGCACGCCGCCCAGCTCCTTCGCGAACGGCTCCACGAACGGGATGGATCCACCGCACCCGATGGTGACGGGCTTCTTCGCGTAGCCCTTCTCCAGCGCGCGGAACGCCGCCTGGAAGGCCGGGTGCGACGAATCCGTGTACCACCAGCCGGACGCCTGGTCCTCGCGGATCTCCAGCTCCAGGCCCCACGGGCACACCTTCTTCAGGTGCGCCACCAGCCGGCGCTGCACGTCCTCCGGATCCATGTCCGGCACCACGCGGATGCCCACGCGCGCCCACGCGGACTCCACGATGATGTTGCGCGCGTCCTTGCGGCTGCTGGCCTGGATGGCGTTGATGGCCAGGCTCGGCTGGCGCCAGTTCGTCTCCCAGGGATGACGCCCGCTGCCCAGGAGCTGCACGCCCTCGCGGATGCCCGCCTGCTCACGGAAGGTGGCCTCGTCACCGGGCAGCGCCTGGATGCTCTGACGCTCCGCGGGCGTCAGCGGCTTCACCTGCTCCATCACGCCTTCGATGGCGATGGAGCCATCCGCGTGCGTCAGCGACGCCAGCATCCGGCACAGCGCCATCGCCGGATCCGGAATGGGCCCGCCCCACATGCCCGAGTGCACCGCCTGCTGAAGCCCCCGCACCTCCACGTCCACCGTCACCAGCCCGCGCAGCGCCGTGGTGATGGACGGCAGCCCCGTGTCGAAGTTCGTCGTGTCCGTCAACACGATGGCGTCCGCGGCCACCAGCTTCGCGTGCTTCTGGAGAAATGCACCCAGGTGGTCACTGCCTGCTTCCTCTTCTCCCTCGATGATGACCTTCACGTTGAGTGGGAGCTGGCCGGTGCTCTTGAGCCACGCGTCCACGGCGGAGGTGTGCACGACGATGCCGGCCTTGTCGTCCGCCGTGCCGCGCCCGTACAGGCGGCCGTCGCGCTCCTGCGGCTCGAAGGGCGGGCTCTTCCACGCGGACTCGTCTCCCGCGGGCTGCACGTCGTGGTGCGCGTAGAGGAGGAGCGTGGGGCGGCCCGGCGCCTTGAGCACCTCGCCATAGACATACGGGTGCGCGCCCTCGATTTCGAGCAGCTGCACGTTTTCAAAACCACGGTCCTTCAAGAGGGCCGCGGTGGCCTCCGCGCTCTTGCGCACGAGGCCTGCGTCGAACCCGGGAAAGGACACACTGGGAATGCGTACGAGGGCCTTGAGGTCCTCCAGGTACGCGGCCTTGTGGGACTCGAAATGGGACAGCGCGGGGTCGGTGGACATGCCCACCCCTTAACCCAAAAGGCGAGCAGGCACCTGGGACGCGCGCGCCCAAACGTCGCGCGTCTTATGTATCCTCCCGCCATGCCTGGACTACCTACCCTGCTGTTGGTGGATGACGACAGCTTCGTGCGTCGCATCCTCAAGGACGTCATCGCGGACACGGGCATCGACCTGCGGCTGTTGGAGGCCGCGGACGGGGAGGAGGGGCTGGCGCTGGCGGAGAAGGAGCAGCCGGCGGTGATGTTCCTGGACCTCTTCATGCCGAAGAAGAGCGGCCTGGAGGTGCTGGGCGCCATCAAGAGCGTGTCGCCGGACACGCGCGTGCTGGTCATCAGCAGCATGGACGCGGAGCCGGTGGTGGAGCAGGCCATCGCCGCGGGGGCCATGGGCTTCGTGGGCAAGCCCTTCCATCCCCTGGAGATCGCCGCCGCCGTACGCCAGGCGCTCGCGTCCTGATTCCCCGAGGTCCCCGTGTCGTCATCCGCTGTCGGTTACTGGGTGGGAGACTCGCTCGGCCGAGTGCTGGGCCCCCTCCAGCTGCAAGCATTCCGCGACCTCATCGCCTCCGGTCGCCTGAAGACGGCCGTGCGCGCGTCGCGCGACGGAACGAACTGGATCGCGCTCCAGGACCTCCCGGAGGTGCGCGACCTGTTCACCACCGCGGCGCCCACGGCCTCCATCGAGAGCCAGCAGGCCGAGCGCCTGCGCAACCAGCTGCGTGGCCTGCTGCACCTGCCGCCGCACGAGGTGTTCGGGCTCAAGCCGCAGGCGTCGCTCGACGAGTTCCGCCTCGCCTTCTTCCGCATGGCGAAGCGCTTCTCCCCGGAGCACCTGTCGCCGGACCTGCACCCGGAGCTGCGCAAGGTCTCCGTTGAAATCTTCGACTTCCTCTCGCGGCGGATCCGCGAGGCGGAGACGCTCTTCCTCCAGGGCGCGATGCAGCCGCCCGCGCCCCCGCCGCCCCGGCTGGACATGAGCGGCACGCTGCCGCCCGCGCCGCCCGCATCGCCGCTGCCGTTGAGTGGATCCGCCATCCACGCGCGTCCGCCGCCCGTCGTCCCCCCGCAGGCCGCGCGTCCGCCGCCCGTCGTCATCCCGCCGACGCCCGTGCCGGGCACGATGACGCGGCCCGTGGCTGCCTCCATCCCGCCGACGCCGGTGCCGGGCACGATGACGCGCCCCGTGGCCGCCTCCATTCCGCCGACGCCGGTGCCGGGCACGATGACGCGCCCCGTGCCGCCGCCCGCGCCGCCCCGGCCTCCGCCGGTGATGACGCCCACGGCGCGGCCGGTGACGCCGCCCGCGCCCGCGCCGGCTCCCACGCCGCCTCCGCCCGCGCCCGTCCGGCGTCCCGTGGCCGCCCCCGCGCCCTCGTATTCGAGCGCCGAGTTCGTGGGCCTGGAGCGCCGCTCGGACGACCGGCTGCACGCGGACGTGCGGGTGACGATGAAGAACACGGGCATCTTCACCGACCACCGCATCATCAACCTGTCGTCAGGGGGTCTGTTCATCGGAACGGACCGGCCGCTGCGGCTGGGGACGCAGGTGGAGCTGACGCTGCGCTTCGATGATCCGGAGCGGGTGATGACCCTGCGCAGCTCCGTCATCTGGGAGAACTCCCTGGAGGACGGCAAGAACCCCCGGGGCTACGGCTTGCGCCTGAGCGCGTTGCGCGCGGAGGAGCGGGACTTCATCCAGCAGTACGTCCGCCGGACCAAGAAGCCCTGACTAGAGCAACTGGCCCAGGAAGACCGCGCCCATCGCCACGAAGGCCACCCACACGGCCATGACGGACTTCAACTCCAGGTCCCTGCGGTCCAACTCGTTCGCGAAGTTCATGGTGCCTCTCCAGTGATCAACGCCTTCACCCTTCCCTACGGCGCACCCGCGCGGCGATTGCCTCCGCGCCCCGGCCCCGCTCCCCGCACCGGGCATCCGGCCGGGGGAGCGGAGGCCCCCGGGCGGTGGATCACCGGGCCGGTGCGGCGATGAGCGACCTGGACCCGCCCGGCGCGCTGGACGGCCTGCTGCCCGCGCTGCCGGTGCCCCTGTTCGTCATCCGGGGCGACCGCGTGGTGTTCGCCAACACCGCGCTGCGCACGCTGCTGGGCCTGCGCGAGGACGGGCTGCCGTCGCTGCGGGAGCTCACCTCCCGCTTCGAACCGGAGGAGCGCGCGTGGGTGGAACCCCTGCGCGAGGCGCTGGAGCGCGGCGAGCAGCCCGGCCCGGTGCAGCCCGCGTTCGTGCGCATGCGGGGCGCGGACGGACGCCAGCACCTGCTCTCCCCGCTCACCGCGCCGGGACGCGTGCCGGAGGAGCGGCTGGTGCTGCTGCTGGACGCGGAGGGTGGGGACGCGGTGCGCAGGCTGTCCACCATGCTGGTGTCCACCGCGGCGGAGCTCTTGCGCTGCCGTGACGAGGCGCAGGTGCTGGAGCTGGCGGTGGAGGCCGTGCACCGGCAGGGCTTCTACGTCTCCGTGATGCTGCTGGAGGGCGACTTCCTGCGCCACGGGCCCATGCGCCAGGAGCCGGAGAGCCTGGCGGCCGCGGAGCAGCTCTACGGCCAGAGCGTGCACGCGGTGCGCTTCCCCCGCTCCTTGATGCCGCACCTGGCGGAGGTGCTCACCAGCCGCCGGGCGGCGTTCCATCCGGACGCGTTCAGCATGGCGCGGCGGCTGCACACGCCGGAGGTGGCGGACAACATCCAGCGCATCTACCCGCCGGGCTCGCGCGCGCTGGACGCGCCCATCTTCGTGGAGGACGAGCCCTTCGGCGTGCTGGCGGTGCAGTCCACCACGCTGACACCCGCGAACGCGGGGGCGCTGGAGCTGTTCGCGCAGCTCATTGGCAGCGCGCTGGAGAACGTGCGGCACCACCGGGCGGCGGAGGCGCGGCTGGCGGAGGTGTCCCGGCTGCAGAACGAGCTCATCGCCAGCGAGCGGCTGACGGTGCTGGGCGAGGCCGCGGGCGTCGTGGCCCACGAGGTGCGCAACCCCCTGGGCGCCATCCTCAACACGGTGGCGGTGCTCAAGCGCGAACCGCGCCTGGGGCCCGCGGGCGCCTCCGCGGTGGAGATGCTGGAGGAGGAGGCCATCCGGCTGGAGGACATCGTGCGCGACCTGCTGGACACGGTGCGCCCGCTGGAGCCCCGGCCGCGCCCCGTGTCGCTGGGTGAGCTGGTGCACCGCGCGCTGGGGCAGCTGGTCCACGGCCGCGAGGAGCTGCCCGCGCCGCGCGTGCTGTTCGACGAGGCGCCGGACGTGCCGGACCTCCCCGGCGACGAGACGCTGCTCCAACTCGCCGTCACGCACCTGATGCGCAACGCCATCCAGGCCTCGCCGCGCGGGGGCACGGTGCGCGTGGCGGTGCGCCGCGTGCCGGACGGCGTGTCGCTGAGTGTGGAGGACGAGGGCCCGGGCATCGCCGGGTTGGACCCCCAGCGCGTCTTCGAGCCCTTCTTCCTCACGCGCGCCAACGGCCGTGGCCTGGGGCTGGCCATCGTGCGGCGCGTGGTGCTGGCGCACGGGGGCAAGGTGCGCGCGGGCGCCCGGCCCGAGGGCGGCGCCCGCTTCGAGCTGGTGCTGCCGCTGTAGCTACGGCCCCGCCAGCACCAACAGACAGCGCAGGCCGCCGTTCTTCACGTTGAGCTGCCGCGCGCCCTTCAGCCCCAGCGCCGCCACCAGCTTCGGGTCCTCGGGGACGATGAGCGCCTTGCGCCACTCGCGGAACGCGCCGTTCAACGTCGCGCCCAGCGCGCGGTAGAGCTCCGGCAGGTCCTCCGCCTCGCCCACGCGCTTGCCGTAGGGCGGGTTGGCCACCACCAGCCCGGGGGCGTCCGGCGGCGCCTTCAGCGTGCGCAGGTCGTGCCGCTCCAGCGCCAGCGTCACGCCCGCGCGCTTCGCGTTGCGCCGCGCCGTGCCCAGCGCGCCCGCGTTCAGGTCATACCCGCGCATGGGCGCGCGAGGCTCCGGCAGCGCCTCGCCTTCCGCCTCCGTGCGCCGGCGCACCCAGGCCTGCGGGTCGAAGGACGGGAAGGACTGGAACGCGAACGTGCGCAGCAGGCCTGGCGGCCGGCGCTGGGACAGCCACGCGCCCTCCACCAGGAACGTGCCCGAGCCGCACATCGGATCCACCAGCGGCACGTCGCCCGCGTAGCCCGCGAGCCGCAGGATGCCCGCGGCCAGCGTCTCGCGCAGCGGCGCGCGCCCCACCTCCTGCCGGTAGCCGCGCTGGTACAGGGGAGCGCCGGACGTGTCCGCGCTCACCGTCCATCGCTCCCCGTCGCCGCGCACCAACAGCGTGAGCTCCGGCCCGCCGCCCTCCTCGTCCAGGTGTCCCGCCACCGTCATCTCGCGCGGGTTCCACGCCACGGCCGCGGACTCCATCACCACGGCCGGCCCTGGGGCCACGGAGCGGTGCAGCGTCACCGACATCCGCAGCGGCACCTTCCCGTCCCAGACCTCCGCCAGGGGCAGCGCTTCCAGCCCGCTGACCAGCGCGTCCGCGGTGGGCGCCGTGAAGGTGCCCAGGCGCAGGAGCACGCGGCTCGCGGTGCGCAGGTGCAGGTTCGCCGTCTGGTGCAGGCCGGGCGGGCCCTCGCACTCGATGCCGCCCTCCACGCGCCGGAACGGCAGGCCGCGCTCGCGCGCCTCCGCCTCCAGCGCGGGCTCCAACCCGGGCAGCGTGGACACGTAGAGGGTTTCGCCCGTCCGGGCCCGCGCGTCCATCATGCGGGCCGCGCCCTCGCGACGGGGGTGGCGCCCGCGGCGACCTGCTCCAGCGCGCGCTCCATCTGGTTCAGGTCATACGGCTTGGGCAGCAGCACCACGTGCGCCAGCGCCTTGCTGTCCTCCCCCGACACAGCGCGCGAGTCCCCGGATGCGATGATGATGCGCAGGGCCGGGTAGCGCCGCACGACCTCGCGCGCCAGCGCCACGCCGGACATGCCCGGCAGCGTCACATCCGTGAAGAGCAGGTCGAAGGGCTCCTTCGCCAGCGCCTCGCTGGCCGCCTCCGCGCTCGCCACCGCGCGCACGGTGTGCCCGATGTCCGTCATCAGCTCGCTCGCGGACTCGCGGATGTCCGCGTCGTCCTCCACCAATAGGATGCGCAGTGTCCCCTTGCCTTCCGGCTCCGGCGCTGCGGGCACGGGCTCGCGGTACTGCTTCGCCGCCAGCCGCTGCTCGCGGCCCTTCAGCATCGCGCGGATCTTCCGCGCCAGGTCCTCGCGCCGGTACGGCTTGGACAGGAGGCTCACGCCCGGGTCCAACCGGCCGCCGTGCACGATGGCGTTCTCCGTGTAGCCGGACGTGAAGAGCACCTCCAGGTCCGGCAGGAGCGCCTTCGCCTGCCGCGCCAGCTCCGGACTGCGCACCGGCCCCGGCATCACCACGTCCGTGAAGAGCAGGTCCACCGGCAGGCCGCTCTGGATGACCGCGAGCGCGCTCTGGCCGTCGTGCGCCTTGAGCACGCGGTAGCCCAGCTCCGTGAGCACCTCCACCACCGTGGCCCGCACCGCCGCGTCGTCCTCCACCACCAGGATGGTCTCCGTGCCGCCCTCCACCTGCGCCGTGCCCGTCTCCGCCGGCTGCACCGCCGCCTGGAAGGTGCGCGGCAGGTAGATCTTGATGGACGTGCCGTGCCCCAGCTCGCTGTAGATCTTCACGTGGCCGCCGGACTGCTTCACGAAGCCGTACACCATGCTCAACCCCAGGCCCGTGCCGCGCCCCTCCGGTTTCGTGGTGAAGAACGGCTCGAACGCGCGCTCCAGCACCTCCGGCGTCATGCCGGTGCCCGTGTCGGAGATGGCCAGCAGCACGTACTGCCCCGGCTGCACCTCCGGGTGCAGCAGCGCGTAGTGGTCATCCAGCATCGCGTTGCCCGCCTCGATGGTCAGCCTGCCCCGGCCGTCCATGGCGTCGCGCGCGTTGATGGCCAGGTTGAGGATGACGTTCTCCAGCTGGTTGCGGTCCACGGACGTGTTCCACAGCCCGCCCGCGATGACCGTCTCCACCTCCACGTCCTCGCCCAGCGCGCGGCGCAAGAGGTCGTCCATGTCGCGCACCAGCCGGCCCAGGTTGAGCGCCGTGGGCGCCAGCGGCTGCCGCCTCGCGAACGCGAGCAGCTGCGAGGCCAGCCGCGCCCCGCGCTCCACCGCGCCCAGCGCCGTCTCCAGGCGCCGCTGCGTGCGCGTGTCGCCCACCTCGTCGCGCTGGAGCAGCTGGAGGTTTCCGCTCACGACCTGGAGCAGGTTGTTGAAGTCATGCGCCACGCCGCCGGTGAGCTTGCCCACCGCCTCCATCTTCTGCGACTGGAGCAGCGCGGCCTCCGCCTGGCGGCGCTCCGCCTCGCTCGTCTCCAGCGCCCGCGTGCGCTCGCGCACCAGCTCCTCCAGGTGGTCGCGGTGGCGCGCCAGCTCGTCCTCCGCCAGCTTCTGCGCCGTCATGTCGTGGCCCTGGACGAAGATGCCGGAGACGCGGCCATCCACCTCCACCACGGGCTGGTACACGAAGTCCAGGAAGGCATCCACCAGCGGGCCCCCGGGCTCGCGCTGCAGCTGCACCCGCATGTTGTGCCCGACGAAGGGCTCGCCGGTCGTGAGCACCCGGTCCAGCAGCTCGAAGAAGCCCTGCCCGGCCACCTCCGGCAGCGCCTCCCGCACGGGCTTGCCCAGCAGCTCCCGGTGGCCGACGAGCTGGAGGTAGGCGCGGTTGGCCAGCTCGAACACGTGCTCCGGTCCCTTCAGCGAGCACATGAAGCCCGGGGCCTGTTCGAAGATGCGCCGCAGGTGCCGGCGCTCGCCATCCAGGGTGCGGTTGGCCTCCTGGACCGCCTGGGCGCGCGCGAGCACCCCACCCATCAGCTGGTCCCTCCGCGGGCCCTCCTCCAGCGAGGCCTCCGCGTCGCGCACGGCCTGCTTGAGCTGCTGCAGCTCCGTCACGTCCATCGTGTGCTGGAGGATGAAGGCCACCTCGCCCCGCGCATCCAGCAGGGGCGTGTGCGTGGCGCTCCAGTAGCGCTCCTCCACCACGACGCCCTCCCCCGTCTGGCGCGGCACCCGGTAGGGGATGAGCGCCAGCGTGTCCAGCGTCCGCTCCGTCAGCACGCGGACGAACGAGTCGCGCAGCATCCGCACGCTGGAGTTGGCCGGGTCATCCGGGTCGTGCGGGAACACGTCGAAGACGGTGCGCCCGACCAGGTCCTCCAGCCGGCTGGCGGTCACCCGCAGGTAGGCCGCGTTCGCGGTCACGTACCGCAGCTCGCGGTCCAGCAACATGTAGGGATTGGGCGACAGCTCGAAGAGCGTGCGGAAGTCGAAGGGTGCCTGCATCCATTCACCGGGGAGGGTCTGAACCTCGCCGCCTTTCCTGGGGGGCCGCCGCGTGTCGCGGGAAAGGGAAATACCCGCCCAGTGTACGGAGAACACCCCCAACACACCGGTCAAAAGACCCGGGCACCACTTCCTCCCGTGCGCCAGGCCCCCTGCAAGGCGGCCTTGTGGACACCACTCAACACCTGTCTGGCCCGGTCCCCCCTCGGCCTTCCACATCCGTCCTGGCTGTAAGATTGGGCGGGTATTCCAGACCTCCTGTTTCCCATGATATGAGATTATTACCGCCAAGGCGGTGTAATCCCACATGACCGGGGTGTGCGGCAGGGGGTCGCCTTGGATGGGAGGGGAAGCCACCTCCCGGCCTCCGCCAGAGCGCTCGTGCCCGGCAGGAGGTCTGTCGCCAGATGCTCGCCGTTCCAGAACCGTTGTCGCTGGATGACTCGGAAGCGGTCACCTCCCGCGCGTTCGACCGTCGTGCCCTGACGGCGTCGGTGCGGGAGCTGTCGGTGGTGGCCAACGGGCGCGGCCTGTGGGCCGTGGCGCGCCAGTGGCTGATGATCGCGCTGTGCGTGGCGTTCGTGGTGCAGGTGGACCGCTGGTGGGCGTGGGTGCTGGCCGCGGTGGTCATCTCCACGCGGCAGCACGCGCTGCTGAGCCTGGTGCACGAGGCGGCGCACTTCCACCTGCTCACGAATCGCAAGCTCAACGACGTGGTGGCGGACCTGCTGTGCGCGTTCCCCACCAACATCACCACGGAGGGCTACCGCAAGGAGCACGCGGAGCACCACCGCTACGTCAACACGGACAGGGACCCGTACTGGCTCACGGCGCAGCGCGACCACGCGTGGATGTTCCCGCGCACGCGCTGGGGCACGGTGCTGGTGCTGCTGGGGGACATGGTGGGCTTCTTCACCCTCTCCCACCTGCGCATCGTCATCCCCTGGTCCTATACGGGCCGCTCGATGGGCAAGGGCGGCCCGCCCGTCTCCCGCGCCGAGCACATCCGCTACGTGCTCTGGCTCGCGGGCCTCATCACCTTCCTCACGCTGACGGGCGGCTGGCTGTACTACCTGCTGCTGTGGTCGGTGCCGTCGCTGACGCTGATGATGATGGCGTTCCGCATCCGCGCGGTGGTGGAGCACCCCTTCACCCCCGCCAGCCCGGACGAGACGCACGAGACGCGCGACGTGGCGGCCGCCACGTGGTTCGAGCGCTTCTTCATCGCGCCCTTCAACGCGAGCTACCACCTGTCCCATCACCTCTTCCCGTCCGTGCCCTACTACCACCTGCCCGCGCTGCACGAGCGGCTCAAGCAGACGGAGCTGTACCGCCCCGGGGAGAACCATTTCCAGACGTACCTGGGCGGGGAGAAGAGCGCGTGGAACTTCCTCACGTCCTCCGGCCGCAATTGATTGCGTGATACAATGCATGTGAAGGATTGAAGCCGCACGTGTCACAGCGTGGCGGCCTTTCCCCTGGAGGCTCCCTCGTGGCGCCTCCAGGCGTGGGAAGCGCCCGCCCGTCCGCGGTGCCACCAGGCATGTTTCACTCTGAAACCAGACGCCCGCCGCGCCGCTGATACAGCAGCCTGGCGTCCTGGGGACGTGCCGAAATACCCCACCCCATGGCTTGAACACAGACGAACGATCGCGGTGTTTTCGTGCCTGCGATTCGCCAGGTCCCCCTTTGCATGCCCGCCAATCCCGGCGCGGCGACAGGGCGCCCGGGGGACCTCCGCCACGCGCCGCGGGCGGAGGGAGGCAGCACCCCCGGCCCGCCTTTTTCACCTGGCCGTAGGAGAGAACTTGAGAAGGCAGCTCATTGGGTTCCTCGTGGCGTTGGGCGCGATGCACACCGGCTGCGGTGGCGCTCCGGACTTCACCTCCACCGCGGGCGACGACGACTCGCTGGTGACGACCGGCGACGCGCTCGCGAGCGCGTCCACGATGTTCGACGACGCGCTCGGTTCGGGCTGGCAGGACTGGTCCTGGGCGACGCACAGCCTCGGCGCGACGAGCCCCGTGTACGCGGGCACCCGCTCCGTCTCCGCGACCTTCGGCCCCTGGAAGGGCCTGTACTTCCACCACGCGGGCGTGCCCACCACGGGGTACGGCTTCGTGGAGCTGCAGGTGAACGCGGGCGCGACGTCCAACCCCGCCATCGCGCTCTACGCGAGCGTGGGCGGCGTGGCGAAGCCGCCCGTGGCCCTCAACCCCACCTGCGCGGGCGGCACGCTGAAGGCCAACGCGTGGACGCTGTGCCGCATGCCCCTGTCCACGCTGGGCGCGGCGAACGGCACCCTGGACGGGTTGGTGGTGATGGAGAACGCGGGCCGCACGCTGCCCGTGATGTACTTCGACAACGTGCGTCTGGCGGCGAGCACCACCGCCCCTTCCGCCCCCACGGGCCTGAAGGCCACCGGCTCCACGACGGACGTCGCCCTCACCTGGGGCGCGGTGACGGGCGCCACGGGCTACCACGTCTACCGCGCCACGTCGCAGACGGGCACCTACGCGCGGCTCACCTCCTCCGCCCTCACCGCCGCGTCCTACAAGGACACCAGCGCGGCCGTGGGCACCACGTACTGGTACGCCGTCACCGCGCTGAACGCGGCCGGTGAGAGCGCGAAGTCCACGGCGGTGTCCGGCAAGCGGACCTCCTCCACCACCGTGACCGTGAGCGTCACCCCCACCAGCGCGACGCTGGCCCTGGGCGGCGTGCAGACCTTCACCGCGACGGTGACGGGCAGCACCAACACGGCGGTGACGTGGAGCGTCCTGGAAGGCTCCACGGGCGGCACCGTCACCTCCAGCGGCACGTACACCGCGCCCCGCACGGCGGGCACCTACCACGTCGTCGCCACGAGCAGCGCGGACGCGACGAAGAAGGCCACGGCGGACGTGGTGGTGACGGGCCCGGTGGGCACCACCAACAAGTGGGTGTCCGGCTACTACACGGGTTGGAACGCGGATGACTACCCGCCGGAGAAGGTGGACTTCAGCGCGATGACGCACATCATCGTGGGCCGCGTGACGCCGAACGCGGATGGCACGGTGAACGCCATCTTCGACAACTCGAACGGCTCCGCCATGGCGAAGACGCTCTCCACCCGCGCGCACGCCGCGGGGCGCAAGGCCATCATCATGGTGGGCGGCGCGGGCGAGCACGCCGGCTGGGTGGGCGCGGCCACCTCCGTGAACCGGGAGAAGTTCGTCCAGAACCTGCTCAAGGTGATGGACGACCACGGCTACGACGGGCTCGACATCGACTGGGAGCCGGTGGAGGAGGTGGACAAGCCGAACCTGCTCGCGCTGGTGCAGCGGCTGCGTCAGGTGCGTCCCAACATGCTGCTGACGTTCCCCATCGGGTGGATCAACAACAACTTCGCCACGGACGCGTCGCTCAAGTGGTACCCGCAGCTGGCCCAGTACCTGGACCAGGTGAACGTCATGTCCTACGAGATGATTGGCGTCTGGGACGGCTGGGATTCGTGGTTCACGTCCGCGCTCAAGGGCGAGTCCGGCACCCACCCGACGTCCATCGAGTCCAGCCTCAAGGCCTGGGTGGCCGCGGGCATCCCCAAGGAGAAGCTGGGCATGGGCATCCCGTTCTACGGCCTCGCGTGGCGTCACATCACCGGCCCGCGCCAGCCCTTCACCAACTGGTCCGACTACGTGGGCGGGGACAACTCCTTCACGTACAAGAAGATCCTCGCGCTCTCCAAGACGGGCAAGCTCCAGTGGGATGTGGCGGCGCAGGCCAACTACGTCACGTTCGACACGCCGGTGGAGGACGGCACGGTGCGCTGGATCACCTACGACGGTCCGGAGGCCATCCAGGCCAAGGGCCAGTACGCCAAGGCCAACGGCTACGGCGGCACCATCATCTGGACCATCAACCAGGGCTGCATCGACCCCGCGACGGGCTCCAACCCGCTGCTCACCGAGGTCAAGAAGGCGTTCCTCCAGTAACCGGGAGGGCCTGAAGCCAGACGGCCGCGTGGGCACCCGCCCGCGCGGCCGTTTTCATTCACGGGCAACGAGGACCGTCACGACGCGGAAGGCGGCGCGGCGGAGGACGGGGTGACGGGGCCCACCGGGTCCGGCCCTCCGGCGTAGACGCCCTGGTACGCGGGCGGCAGCAGCGCGGCCACCCGGCGCATCATCGCGTCCACCAGCGCCTGGCGCGCGTCGGCGGAGCCGGACACCTCCGGCTCCAGGTCCTCCATGCGGAAGGCGGGCCCGAAGGTGACGGTGACGTCGGCGTGGTAGAGCCGCTCGCCGCCCATGTCGGAGTCGTTGATGGGCATGAGCTTCTCCGTGCCCGTCAGCGCCACCGGCACGATGGGCACCCCCGCGCGCTTGGCGATGAGGCCCACGCCCTTCTTCGCCTGCAACAGGCCGGCGGAGCGGCTGCGCCCCCCTTCCGGGAAGATGAGCACGGACTGGCCGCCCTTGAGCAGCTCCACGCAGCGGCGCAGCGCTTCGATGTCCGGCGAGTTGGGCGTGATGTCGATGGTGTCCATCGTCTCCGCCGCCAGCCGCGTCATCACGGTGCCGTGCAGCTTCACGCCCGCGAGGAAGACGACCCGCCTGGGGCGCAGCGCCCGGTAGAGCGTGAAGCCGTCCGCGTTGGACAGGTGGTTGCAGATGAAGAGGCAGGGGCCGGCCGGCAGGTCCTTCAGGCCGTACACCTTCGCGTGGGACAGCCGGCCCCACACGCCATGCATCAGCGCGCGCACGACGTGGCGGCGGAGCCCGCGAGGCAGCAGCGACATCAGGGCGAAGAGAGCTCGAAGCACGGGCCGGCCCACGTCCTTTCCGGAAAACCCCTGGACCCTAGGGGAGTGATGGCTGGACGTCCTCCTGGAAGATGTAGTCCTGCCCGGCGGGGCGGGTCAGCGGTCCTCTGGGAGCGCCGGGCCGCCCGCCTGCCCTTCCGTCATCCAGCCAACGATGCGCCTGCCCCCAGGTCCCGGCGCGAGGCCCGGAAGCCAGCGCGCCGGTCCGCGCGGCCCCGCACCCCGCGTGTTATGGGAAGGCGCATGAGCGCCGAAGCCACGCCCTCCCGAGCGAAGCGGCCCGTCGAGTACGAGGCCACCGTCACCGAAGTGCGGTGGGAGACGCACGACACGGCGACGCTGCTGCTGGAGCTGGGCCCGGGGGCGGGGCCGCTCGACTACAAGGCGGGCCAGTTCCTCAACATCGACCCGCACCAGTTCCGGGCGCTCGCCCACCAGTGCGCGTACCTCCAGGAGCAGAAGAGGCGCAAGGAGCCGCCGCGCTCGTACTCGCTCGCCTCCGCGCCGCACGAGCGGCACGTGGCCATCACGGTGAAGGACGAGGAGTTCATCCCGGGCGTCACGCGCTACCCGCCGCTGTTGTCCCCGCTGCTGGTGCACGGCCGGCTGGTGGGGGCGAAGCTGAAGGTGACGGGCTTCATGGGGCCGTACGTGCTGCCGGACGACGTGACGGAGCGGACGGACCACGTGCTGCACGTGGTGGCGGGCTCCGGCGCGGTGCCGAACTTCGCCATCGTGAAGGACGCGCTGCACCGGGGGCTGAAGCTGCGGCACACGTTCCTCGCGTCCAACAAGACCTGGGGCGACATCCTCTACCGCGAGGAGCTGGCCGCGCTGGAGCGCGCCGCGCCGGACCGCGTGCGGGTGGTGCACACGCTCACGCGTGAGACGGACGAGACGAAGTACGGCCCCCAGGTGCGCAAGGGCCGCGTCGCGGAGGCGCTGTTGCACGAGCTGCTTCCGGACCGCGACACCTGCCTCGTGTACGTGTGCGGGCCCGCCATCACCCCGTGGGACCGGCGCAAGGCGCTGGAGACGCGCACGCCCGCCACGCCGCGCTTCATGGAGGCGGTGCTCGGCCACCTGCACGAGCTGGGCATCCCGGACAAGCGCATCAAGCGCGAGGCCTACGGCTGACAGGCCTCAGTGCGCGGACGCGGGGACGTCCACGGGCGGCAGCTGCTCCAGGAACGTCAGCACGCGGTCGGCCGTCTCGCGCGGCTTCTCCATCGGGAACAGGTGCGAGGCGAGCGGCAGCGTGT
The DNA here is from genome assembly GCF_036245865.1 of Corallococcus caeni. Lineage (NCBI taxonomy): Bacteria > Pseudomonadati > Myxococcota > Myxococcia > Myxococcales > Myxococcaceae > Corallococcus > Corallococcus caeni. The sequence goes on from NZ_BTTW01000001.1 coordinate 1,917,772, forward strand.
CCACCCGCGCGCGCTGCATCTCACCCTCCGCTCGCGCCAGCGCGTCGGGCAGGAGCGTGTCGGAGCGCTCGCCGCGCAGCACCAGCGTGGGCGCCGCGTTGGCGCGGATGAGCGTCCACGGGTCGGCGGGGAACGTCTCGAAGATGCGGGCCTCCCACTCGCGCGGGAAGCGCAGCCGGAAGTCCCCCGCCTCCGTGGGCACCAGGCCGTGCGTGATGTAGTCGCTGAAGCAGTCCGCGTCCCAGTCCTTGAACAGCTTGCGCTGGCGGTACGCCGTGGCCGCCTCCTCGCGCGTGGCCCAGCGGTCCCGCCGCCGCAGCGCGCCCCGCACGATGGCGGTGCGGTCCATGCGGCCCAGCAGCTTCATCAGGCGCAGCGCCCACAGCCGGGGCCCGGTGACGAGCACCGGATCCAACGCCACCACCGCGCGGAACAGCCCCGGGTTCGCGGCGGACGCCATCAGCGTGCTCGTGCCGCCCACGCTGTGTCCCACGCCCAGCACGCCGGAGCGCCCCCGCGCCTTCAGCTCGCGCGCCAGGTCCTCGCCCAGCTCCTGCCAGGTCGTGAGCGCCTTCGGGTCCTGGTCCGGCATCAGCGGCCGCGTGCGCAGGGACACCACGTGGTAGCGCGTCGCGAGCCGCGCGAAGAGCTTCCGGTACGTCTCCGGAGGGAAACCGTTCGCGCAGGCGAAGTGCAGGAGCGGTCCGCTCCCGCCCCAGTCATCCAGCTCCAAGGCCATGCCCCTTCCCATCGACCCTCCCCACCGCGTCACGGTGGAGGCACTTCACGGCGCGCCCCGCGCTCCTCCGGTGCCATGACGGCCACCGGAGCCGGCCCCACTCCGGGACGAGCCTCCGCGCCCTGCATTCAGACACCGCGCCCACCGCCCCGGGTTCCCGCGCCGCACGAGACCTCCGGCAGCGACGTCATCCTGACGGGGGCCCCTGACGTGCCCACGTCCTCCGACACCCGCGGCGGCCCTCCTTCAAGGGAATCAGCCACCTGGAGTGTCGTCCCGTGCGCGGCCCACGGCGGCCCGTCATGTAACGCCTGCCCGGCCGCCTTGCACGGCCGGGGTCGCCCTCCCCGGGATGGAGGGCACGCGGCCCCCACCCGTGAGGTCGCCTGCCCCGCCCTCCGGTCCAGGGACGGCCCGCTTGCGTTCAGGGCTCTGGCGGCGCCGCGTCCGGCGTGGGCTGGGCGTCCGAAGCGGGCTCGGACGGCTCCGGCGCTTCCTCGCCACCCACGTCCGAGCCACCCGCGCCCGCGGGCGTGATGCCCAGCAGCCGCGTCAGCCGGGGCTGCACGCCCGTCTCCGCCAGCAGCGCCTGGAGCTGGAGCCGCGCGCGCCGGTTGTCCCGGTGCACCCGACGCCCGAGGATGAGCTCGTTCTTCAACGAGTGCTCCCACCCGGTCAGCTCCGTCACCGTCACCTGGTAGCCGAACGCCTCCAGCGTCAGCGCGCGGATGACGTTCGTCAGGTGCGAGCCGAACTCGCGCCGGTGCCACGGGTGCTGGAAGAGCAGCGACATGGAGCCGGCCGGCTTCGCCTTCTTCTCCTTCAGCTGCGCGGCCACCTCCGCCTGGCAGCACGGCACCACCGCCACGTGGTCCGCGCCGTGCTTGATGGCCGCCACCAGCGCGTCGTCCGTGGCCGTGTCGCACGCGTGCAGCGCCATCAGCACGTGGATGCGCTCCGGGTACTCCGCCGCGTCGATGTGCGCCGTCTGGAAGCGCATCCGGTCGAAGTGCAGCCGCTCGGCGCGGCCCTTCGCGCGCTCCGTCAGGTCCGGCCGCCCTTCGATGGACAGCAGCTCACCGCCCGCCGCGTCCTTGAGGAACAGCTCGTAGACGACGAAGCCCAGGTACGCGTTGCCGCTGCCCGCGTCCACCACCAGCGGGTTCGCGTGGCGCGCCTGCACGTCCTCCATCGCGGGGCGCAAGAGGCCCACCAGGTGGTTCACCTGCTTGAGCTTGCGCAGCGCGTCCGCGTTGAGGTGTCCCTCGCGCGTGAGCAGGTGCAGCTCACGCAGGAGCGCCTGGGACTGGTCCGGCAAGAGCTCCTTGCGGACCTGCGGCGCCTTGACGTTCCGCCTCAGACGGACACCACTTCGGTGACCTCCGGGATCATCTCCCGGAGCCGGCCCTCGATGCCCATCTTCAGCGTCGCCGTGGACGACGGGCAGCCCGCGCACGAACCCTTCATGTGCAGGTACACGATGCCGTCCTCGAAGCGGTCCAGCGTGATGTCACCGCCGTCCTGCGCCACGGCCGGGCGGATCTCCTCGTCCAGGATGAACTGGATGCGCTGCTCCACCGTGCCGTCCGCGCTCGTCGCCTGACGCGCCGCCGCGACCGCCGCCTCGTCCACCACCGGCAGGCCTTCCGACAGGTGCGTGTCCAGCGTGGACATCACGGAGTCGTTGAGCTCGTCCCACTCGCCGGACTCGCCCTTCGTCACGGTGACGAAGTTCGTGCCCAGCATCACCGCCGTCACGCCCTGGATGTCCATGAGCCGGAGCGCCAGGGGCGACTTGGCCTGCGCTTCGTCCCGGTTGGTGAAGTTCACCGCGCCACCGCCCAGCAGCTTGCGGTCCACCACGTACTTCAACGTGCTGGGGTTGGGGGTCCACTCGAGCTGGATGTTCACTGACATGTGTTCTCCCTACGAAAGTCCGCTTCCTCTAAAGGGCGCCGGGCCCCATAGCAACCTGTCCGGCTGTCAGGCAAACGCCCCGCGTGATTCATTCACTCCGGATGGAGCCCGGCCCGTCACCGATGTAAGACAGGGCCCCTATGCCCTTCCCTCCGCGTCTCGCCCACCTCGCCACCAAGGCCGTGGTGGTGGCCAAGCTGGGCCCCACCTACGCGGACGCCCACCGCATTGACTCCGAGGAGGCCGCCCAGCGCCTGTCCACCGCCCTCTCCGGGCGCCTCCTGACCTCCCTGCTGGAGGCCACCTGGACGCAGATGCTCGGGAGCACGAAACGTCTCAAGGAAGAGGGCCTCCTGGAGAAGGTGGCCGCCACCCTGAGCGACCGGCCGCAGCGGCCGGGCAAGGTCGCCAACGTGACGGCCGGCTGGAGCGCCTTCCTCATCCTGGTGGACCTGGAGGTAGGCACCGCCAGCGACGCTGCCCGGCGCGTCATGGAGTCCGACGAGGGCCGCAAGCGGGCCGCCGCGGGCCTCACGGAGGTGGCCGGGTTCCTGGCCCAGGAGCTCACGCGCGGGAAGTAGACGGCGCCCTGGCCGCCGTGGCGGCAGCCGCCACCCGCCGTTATAGGCTGGCGCTCGCCACGTCCATGTCCGCCCCGCTCCCCACCACGCTGCGCCTGCTCCAGTCCATCACCGACGTTCCGGCGTCGGCGTGGGACGCGCTCGTGGACCCGGCGTCGGTGCCCTTCCTGGAGTGGGGCTTCCTCGCCGCCCTGGAGGAGAGCGGCAGCGTGGTGCCCGAGCGCGGCTGGCACCCGCGTCACCTCACCCTGTGGCGGGGCGCGCGCCTCATCGCCGCCGCGCCCGCGTACCTCAAGGACGACAGCCACGGCGAGTTCGTCTTCGACGCCGCCTGGGCCACCCTCGCCGAGCGCGCGGGCCTGCGCTACTACCCCAAGCTCGTCCTCGGCGTGCCCTTCACCCCCGCCACCGGCCGCCGCGTGCTGGTGGCCCCCGGCGAGGACGCCCCGGCCCGCGAGATGGAGCTGTACTCCGCCGCGCTGGAGTACGCGCGCGCGGAGGGGCTCTCCAGCGTCCACGTCCTCTTCCCCACCCTGGAGGAGCTGCCGGTGCTGGAGGCGCAGGGCTATGCCTTGCGCCTGGGCGTGCAGTACATGTGGCGCAACGCGGGCTACCGGACGTTCGAGGACTTCCTCGGCCGCTTCCGCTCCAAGCGGCGGCACCAGATTCAGCGTGAGCGACAGGCATTGGAAGCCCAGGACATCACCGTGCGCACCCTCCGCGGCGACGCGCTGGAGGAGGTGGACGCGGCCCGCGCCCACCGGCTCTACGTCTCCACGGTGGACCGCTACCCGTGGGGCGTGCGCTCCCTGACCGAGGACTTCTTCGCCCGGCTGCTCGCCGGCTTCCGGCACCGGTGCGAGTTCGTGGAGGCCCGCCGGGAAGGCCGCGCGGTGGCCGGCGCGTTCAACTTCACCGGGCCGCGCACGCTGTACGGCCGTTATTGGGGAGCGCTGGAGGAACATCCGTTCCTGCACTTCAACGTGTGCCTCTACCACCCGGTGGAGGACTGCATCGCGCAAGGCCGCGAGCGCTTCGAGCCGGGGGCGGGCGGCGAGCACAAGCTCACCCGGGGTTTCGAGCCGCACCTCACGTACAGTGCGCATCTGTTCCTCCACCCCGGCCTGGACCGGGCGGTGCGCGGCTTCCTGGCGCACGAGCGGGCAGCCGTCGAAAGCGGCCTGCCGCTGTGGTGGGCGGAGACGGGTTTCAAGGAGCGGGTCTGAGGGGTTTCAAGCAGGCCCGCCAAAGGGAAAGCGCAGCGAAGGCAAGGGAGTCCGCAAGCCCATGGCTCAGAAGCACCAACACGATGACGGCCAGGTCGTCACGGAGGCCGTCCCCAAGCAGAAGTTGAAGAGGCCGACGCTCTACAAGGTCCTCCTGCACAACGACAACTACACCACGCGCGAGTTCGTGGTGGCCGTGCTCAAGGAGATCTTCCACAAGTCGGAGACGGATGCCGTGCAGATCATGATGCACGTTCATTACAACGGCATCGGTGTGGCGGGCGTTTATACCTACGACGTCGCCGAGACGAAGCTCAAGACAGTGGAGGCCGCGGCGAGGGACAACGGGTTCCCCCTGCGGCTGTCCATGGAACCCGAGGAAGGCTGAACCGTGGCGGGACCATCGATTGCCAAAGAATTGCAGGCCAGCTTCCGCACCGCGCTCGACGAGGCGCGGAAGATGCGTCACGAGTACCTGACCCTGGAGCACCTGCTCCTGGCCCTCACCCGTGAGTCGCGCACCCGCGAGGTGCTCAAGGGCTGCGGCGCGAACGTCAAGCGCCTGCAGGAGAACCTGACCTCCTTCCTGGAGGAGACGGTCGAGCGGCTGCCCGACGACGTGGACGCCGAGCCCCAGCAGACCATCGGCGTGGAGCGCGTGCTCCACCGCGCCGCCATGCACGCGCTGTCCGCGGAGCAGAAGTACATCGACGGGGGCGACGTGCTGGTCGCCATGTTCCGTGAAGAGGAGAGCCACGCGCTCTACCTCCTGCAGCAGGAGGGCGTCACCCGCCTGGACCTGCTCAACTTCATCTCCCACGGCGTCAGCAAGGACGGCGAGTCCGAGGGCGAGTCCCGCCCCACGCCCGCCGGGGACGACGAGGACGGCGAGTCGCAGAAGAAGAGCCCGCTGGAAGCGTACGCCGTGCAGCTCAACGTGGAGGCCAAGGCGGGCCGCATCGACCCGCTCATCGGCCGCGACAAGGAGCTGGAGCGCACCATCCAGGTGCTCTGCCGCCGCCGCAAGAACAACCCGCTCTACGTGGGTGAGGCCGGCGTGGGCAAGACGGCCATCGCGGAAGGCCTGGCGCTCCACATCACTGAGGGCCGCGTGCCCGAGGCGCTGAAGAACGCGGTCGTCTACTCGCTGGATATGGGCGCGCTGCTCGCGGGCACCAAGTTCCGCGGCCAGTTCGAGGAGCGCCTCAAGGGCGTGCTCAAGGCGCTCCAGGAGCTGCCGGACGCCATCCTCTTCATCGACGAGATCCACACCATCGTCGGCGCCGGCGCCACGAGCGGCGGCTCCATGGACGCGTCCAACCTGCTCAAGCCCGCGCTGGCGTCGGGCCGGCTGCGCTGCATCGGGTCCACGACGTTCCAGGAGTTCAAGGCGTCCTTCGAGCGCGACCGCGCGCTGTCCCGCCGCTTCCAGAAGATTGAAGTGGACGAGCCCAGCGTGGAGGACACCGTCAAGGTGCTGGAGGGCCTGCGCAGCCGCTACGAGGAGCACCACCACGTGAAGTACGGCGAGGGTGCGCTCCAGGCGGCGGCGGAGCTGGCGGCCAAGCACATCAACGACCGGTTCCTGCCGGACAAGGCCATCGACGTCATCGACGAGGCCGGCGCCGCGGAGCGGCTCAAGCCGGAGGGCGTGCGCACGGGCGTCGTCTCCGCGCACGACGTGGAGCAGGTCGTCTCCAAGATGGCCAAGATTCCGGCCAAGAGCGTGTCCGCGAGCGAAGGCGTCCAGATTCAAAACCTGGACAAGGAGCTCAAGGGCGTCATCTACGGGCAGGACAAGGCCATTGAAGAGATGGTGGGCGCCATCAAGCTGTCGCGCTCCGGCCTGCGCGCGCCGGAGAAGCCCATTGGCAGCTTCCTCTTCTCCGGCCCCACGGGCGTGGGCAAGACGGAGCTGGCGAAGCAGCTGGCGCAGAGCCTGGGCGTGGAGTTCCTGCGCTTCGACATGAGCGAGTACTCCGAGAAGCACACGGTGAGCCGCCTCATCGGCGCGCCTCCGGGCTACGTGGGCTTCGACCAGGGCGGCCTGCTCACGGACGCCGTGCGCAAGCACCCGTACGCGGTGCTGGTGCTGGACGAGATTGAGAAGGCCCACCCGGACCTCTTCAACATCCTGCTCCAGGTGATGGACCACGCGACGCTCACGGACAACAACGGCCGCAAGGCGGACTTCCGCAACATCATCCTCATCCTGACCACCAACGCGGGTGCGCAGGAGATGAGCACCAAGGCCATGGGCTTCGGTGACACCCGCGTGGTGGTGGACGGCTCGCGGGCGAAGAAGGCCATCGAGCGCACCTTCACGCCGGAGTTCCGCAACCGGCTGGACGGCTGGATTTTGTTCTCCGGCCTGCCCCCCGAGGTCATCCTCAAGGTCGTGGACAAGGAAGTGCGCCTGCTCCAGAAGGTGCTCGACGAGAAGAAGGTCACCCTGTCGCTCACGCCCGCCGCCCGCGCGTGGCTGGCCGAGCACGGGTACGATCCGGCCTTCGGCGCGCGCCCCATGGCGCGGCTCGTGGACAACACCCTCAAGAAGCCGCTCGCGGAGGCGCTGCTGTTCGGCTCCCTCAAGAGCGGGGGCGTGGCCCGCTTCGACGTCGTGGACGACGCGCTGAAGCTCCAGGCCGAGTCCACCGAGGCCGTGCCGGCGTAAAGCACCGCGGTACGGCACCGGCTTGAAACACCCGAGGCCCCGGGCCCCCTTCATGGGGACTCGGGGCCTTCGTGTTTCCTACTTCAGCGTGATCTCGACCTTGTACGCGCCCACGGCGCTGGAGAGCTGCTCGGAGATGATTTGAAGCGTGGTGGCCGCCTCGCCCGTGGAGCCGATGCGGGCCACGGTGTCGTCCATCATCCTGGACAGGTCATTCACCGCCAGGGTGATTTGATTGATGCCCACGTTCTGCTGGTTCACCGCGGCGGCGATCTGCCGGACGGCGGCGGCGTTGTCCTGGACGATGGAGGACAGCTCGCGCAGGTTCTGCCCGCTGTTGCGCACCTGCGCCAGGCCCGCCTCCATCCGCTCCGCGCCGCGCTCGGTGATGCGCACTGCGGCGGTGACGGAGGCGGCGATGTCGTCCAGGAGCTCCCGCACCCGCGTGGTCGCCTGGATGGACTGGTCCGCCAGCGCGCGGATCTCCCGCGCCACCACGCTGAAGCCCTTGCCGTGCTCACCGGAGCGCACCGCTTCGATGGCCGCGTTGAGCGCGAGCATGTTGGACTGGTCCGCCAGGTCCTTCACCGTCTGGGTGATGCCGCCAATCTGGCGCGTGCGCTCCCCCAGTTCGAGAATCTTGTCGGCGATCTCCCCCACCTGCGCGCGGATGTCGTTGAGGCCCGCCATCGTCTGCTCGATGGAGGCCTCGCCCGCACGGGCCAGGGTGTCCGCGCGCTCGGCGACGCTGAGCACGCTCTCCGCCTTCTGCGCGGCCAGCGTGGAGGTCTGCTTGATCTCCTGCGCCGTCACCTGCGTCTCCTGGAGCGCGGCGGCCTGGCGGGAGATGGTCTGCGCCTGTTCCGTGGAGGACGCGTTGAGGTGGTCCGTGGACTGGGTGAGCGCGACGGCGGCGTGCTGGAGGTTGAGCGTCACCTCGCGCAGCTTGCCCACCATCTGCGAGAAGGAGTTGGACAGCCGCCCCACCTCGTCGTTGCCCCGCGCCTGGATGGGGCGGGTGAGGTCGCCGGACGCCACGATGTGGCCCGCCACGGACGTGAGCTCCGCCAGGGGCCGCACGATGCTCCGGCCGAACAGCGCGGCCAGCACCACGCCGCACGCCTCCAGCAGGAACGCGAACCCCAGCATCCGCCAGCGCAGCCCCTCCACCTTCGCGTCGATGAACTCGCGCGCCATGCCCACGTGCACGGTGCCCAGCCGCCCCTTCTCCGCCACGGCCGCCGCCACGTCCAGGGCGCGCAGCGTCTTGCCGCCGCGCGCCAGCCGGACCTCCGGCACCACGCGGGTGCGGCCCTGGCCCACGGCGGGCTGCGCGTCGAGCGCGGCCTTCAGGCCCTCCGGGAAGGCCCCCTGGAAGGAGTGCACCAGCACGTAGCCGGTGGGGTCCTGGATGAAGATGTAGGCCAGGTCCTCGCGCTCGCGGAACGTCTCCAAGAGCGGCTGGAGCGAGCCCATGCCCGCGGACACGCCCTGCTCCGCCGCGATGGCCAGGCTCAGCGCCACGGCCTCGCCCTCGCTGGCGTGGCGCTCCTCCAGGTTGGTGGCCAGCTGGCGGGTGGCGATGAAGGTGAGGATGAGGGCCACGGAGGCGCTGACGACCGCCGTGACGAGCACGAACTTCTGCGCGAGCCCGAGCCCACGCAGGAAGGAGACAGGGAGCGCGGCGGAGGGCTTCAAGGGGACACTCCCGGGGTGACGTCCTCAGGCGGCCGACCGTTGGCCACCCGACGCCAGGGACAACGCAGGCGACTGCGATTTGTTGGTGGGAAGCCGCTCACCGGGGCCCCCCCTCCGGGCCGCGAGCGGGGCGGAACGACGGGCGCTGGCAGCTCTGCAGGATGAGGTCCGCCACCAGTGCCAGGGGCGTGCCCCCGTCGGTGGCTTTCAACTCCACGGCGGCGCGCGGCATGCCGTAGACGACGCTGGAGGCCTCGTCCTGGGCCAGGGTGACGCCCCCAGCCTGGCGGATGGCCAGCAGGCCCCGCGCGCCGTCCTCGCCCATGCCGGTGAGGACGCCGCCGCCGCTGCGCCGGCCGTACGCCATGGCCAGCGAGTTGAGCAGCACGTCCCCGTTGGGGCACGGCCCCCCGTGGCTGCGCTGCAGGCGGGCCAGGCCAATGCTGTCCACCAGCAGGTCATGGCCATCCAGCGGGAAGTACACGCGGCCCGGCTCCAGCCGCTCGCCGTCGCGCGCCACGCCCACCTGGAGCTCGCACACCTGGGACAGCCAGCGCACCATGCCCTGCGTGAAGCCCACGGTGATGTGCTGCGCGACGAGCATGGGCACCGGCAGGTCGCGGGGCAGCTTGGACAGCACCTCCGCCAGCGCGGGCGGGCCGCCCGTGGAGGCGACCAGGCCGAACACGTCCACCCGCGCCCCGCTGGGCATGGGCGGCGGCGCGACGGCGCGCGGGCGGCGGGAGATGACGGGCACCTCCGCCATCAGGCACACGGAGTGGGCCAGCTCCCGGCCCCAGCGGCGCAGCTCCTCCGCGTTGGTGACGTTGGGCTTGCCGATGAGCTCCAGCGCCCCGGCGCTCATCGCCTGGAAGCCCAGGTCCACGCCGCGCTGCTCCGCCACCGCGCTCACCACCAGGATGCGCGCGGGCGCCTGGGACATGATGTGCGCGATGGCCGCCGGGCCGTCCAGGCCGGGCAGGAGCAGGTCCATGGTGATGACGTCCGGGCGCAAGAGGCGCGCCAGCTGCACGGCGCGGTTGCCGTCCCCCGCCCGGCCCACGACTTCAATGCGCGGCTCCTCCGTGAGGAGCGCGGTGAGGGTGTTGGCCATGGTGGGCGAGTCGTCCACCACGAGCACCCGAATGGACTTCTTCGAGCTCAAGCGCGGCTCCCGCGGCGGCTCATCACGTCCAGCACCTCCGCGAGCAGCCGGCCCGCGGCGCACTCGCGCTTGCTGAGGAAGCCGTCCGCCCCGGACGCCAGGCCCCGGTCGCGCGCCACCTGGGTGTCGTGCGCGGAGACCAGGATGACGGGCAGCGTGCGCGTGTCCTTGCGCTCACGCAGCCGCGCGATGAGTTCGATGCCGTCCATCTCTTCCATGTCCAGGTCGCAGATGACGACGTCGTAGGTGTCCGCCTGCAGCCGCTCCAGCGCCCGCGCCCCGCTGGCCGCCAGGTGCACCTGGAAGCCGCCCGCCTCCAGCATCGCCCGGTGCAGCGCGCGCGCGGTGAGCGAGTCATCCACCACCAGCGCCCGCCGGCTCACCGCCGAGACCGAGACCTTCTCCGAATCCGACACCACCCAGTCCGGCCGGAGGATGAGCAGCAGCTCCCCGCGGCTGAGCGTCGCCGCGCCCTGCCAGGCCGCCACGTCGCGCACCTCCGACGGCAGCGGGCGGATGACCAGGTCCCGGTCCCCCACCACCGCGTCCACGCCCAGCGCCACGCGCTTGCCGCCGCTCTGCACGATGAGCAGCGGCTGCCCCTCCGCGGGCGGAGACGACGCGCGCAGCCCCAGCCGCGCGCCCAGGTCCACCACCGGCAAGAGCTGCCCCTGGTATTCCAGGTGCGTCCGGCGCTTGCCCACGCGCAGCATGTCCGGGCGCGCCAGCTGCGTGGACTCCACCGCCAGCATGGGCAGGCCCACGAACTGCTCCAGCGCGCGCACCATCAGCACCGGAGAGCTGCCCAGGTCCACCGGCAGGGTCAGCACGAAGCGCGTGCCCTGCCCGCGCGTGCTCGCCACCTCGATGCGGCCCTGGAGCGACTCCACCGTGGCGCGCACCGCGTCCAGGCCCACGCCGCGCCCGGAGGTGTCCGTCACGTCCGAGCGGGTGCTGAAGCCTTCGCTGAAGATGAGGTCGCGCACCTGGTTGTCGTTGAGCCGCGCCGCCTCCTCCGCGGTGAGCAGCCCGCGCTTCTCCGCGGCCTTGCGCACCTGGTGCAGGTCGATGCCGCGCCCGTCGTCGCTCGCCTCCAGGTACAGGAGGTTGCCCTGCTGCTCCACGCGCAGCGTGAGCGCGCCCTCGTGGTGCTTGCCGGCCTTCTCGCGCTCCGCGGGCATCTCCAGGCCGTGGTCCACGGCGTTGCGCAGGATGTGCACGAGCGCGCCCTGGAGCTTCTCCAAGAGGCGCCGGTCCAGCGACACCTCCGCGCCCACCACCGACAGCCGCGCCTCCTTGCCCAGCTGGCGCGACAGGTCGCGCACCATGCGCTGCAGCGGGTCCAGGATGGTGCGCGTGGGGCGCGTGGTGATGGCCTTGAGGCCGTCCTCCAGCGCGTCCACGACATCGCTCGTCTCCTCGCCGTCGGTGCGCAGCGAGCGGCCCGTCCCGGACAGGAGCGTGCGCGCCTCCGCGGTCTCCGCCAGCAGGCCCTGCTTCGCGAGCAGCGTGGACACCCGCTCCAGCTCGCGGCTCCGCTCCTCCACCCGCAGGCGCACCTCGCGCAGGCGCTCCACCTCGCGCATCAGCGACGTCACCTGGTTGGCGCTCACCCGCCACCCGGCGTCGGAGGACTCGCCCGAGGGCTCCGGCGCGGCGGGCGCTTCGCCCAGGACGTTGGCCGGGGCGCTGGCGGCCGCGGACGGCGCGCTGGCGGTATCGGACGGCACCTGCGCGAAGCCTCCGCCCGGCAGCGCGGCGGACTCCTCCGGCGGCGGCGCGGCGGCGACCAGCTGGGCCAGCGCGGCGGCGGGGTCCGGCAGGTGGTCCCCCCGGCCGTCCGCGTGCGCCTGGGCGCGCAGCATGAAGAGGTCCAGCCCGTGCAGCAGCACGTCCACCACCGGGCGCGGCATCTTCTGCGTGTGCGCCTTGAGCGGCGCCAGCGCGTCCTCCAGCTTGTGGGCGATGTCGCCCAGGTCCTGGAGGCCCAACGACGCGGCGCTGCCCTTCAGCGTGTGAAGGTGCCGGCCCAGCCGCGTGTAGATTTTCGCGAGCGCGTCGTTCTCCAGCCCCTCGCGCTCCAGCTCCAGCAGGTCCATGGTGACCTTCTGGATGACCTCCTGGGCCTCCACGGCGAAGCCCGCCACCAGGGGCTGCAGCATCGGATCAACGGGCATGTCGCACTCCCACGTCGGAGCGGAGGAACAGGCGCCGCGGGTCGATGAGGTGGATGAGCTGCCGGTCGTGGGTGAAGACCTCCACCACCGGCCCTTCCGCCCGGGCGCGCGCGGCCTCCACGGACGCGAGCGGCAGCGTCGTGGGGCGCGGGATGGCCTCGCAGTCGAGCGCGCACAGCTCGCCGTCGCCCCGGTCCACCACCAGCAGCACGGCCGGGTCCTGCCGCCACCCGTGGCCGCCCAAGAGCGACGCCAGGCTCAGCGCGGACAGCACCTGCCCCTGGAAGCGCAGCACGCCGATGACCGCGGGCGCCGACAGCGGCACCGGCGTCACCATGCGCAGGGGCAGCGCCGCGCGCAGCGACTCCAGCGGCAGCGCGTAGCGCTCCTCGCCCAGCGGGAACTCGGCGATCCAGTGGACCGCCTCCTCCACCGTCGACTCGCCCTGCTCGCGCAGGCGCGCGGCCCGGCGCGCGAGCAGCTCCCGCGTCTCATCCTCCAGGGCCTCGTCCACCATCCGCGGCGTCCCCTTCATTCCAGCGCCCCCAGATTCAGGTAGGCGTCAGCGGACGCCAGATAGAAGCGCGCGGGCAGCGCCTCCGGTCCATCCACCAGCGTGTCCGGTGGCAACTGCCCCGCCCGCGTGCGCAGTGCGCGCATCAGCGGAAAGGCCGCGTCCCGGGCGCCCGCGCGCTCGCGCAACAGCGCCAGCTCCAGCAGGCCCGGCAGGTAGTCCGGCGCCTGCTTCACGAGCAGCTCCAGCACCGCCGTCGCCCCGGCCACGTTGCCCTCTTCAATCCGCTCCAGCGCCTGCAGGTGCAGCCGCGCGGGCGAGGGCGGAGGGGACGGTGGCGGCGCGGGGAGGGCCGGCGGCGGCGCGGACAGCCGCCGGGGCGTGGGCGTCATGCGCGGCGTGGCCACGGGCTGCGCCACGGGCAGCTGCGCGAAGGTGCGCTCCTCCGGGCGGGGCTTGCGGAAGGCCTGCAGCTCCGGCGGCCCCTCGCGCGTGAGCCCCGGCGGCGCGCGGTCCACCTCCACCGTGCCGAGGAACAGCAGGCCCCCCGGCGCCAGGCTCCGCGCCAGGTGGACGATGGCCGCGTCGCGCGCGGACGGAGAGAAGTACGTGAGCACGTTGCGGCAGAGGATGAAGTCGAAGAGCCCGAAGCGCTCCGGCAGCGGCGCCAGCAGGTTCGCCGGAGCGAAGCGCGTCACCTTGCGCACCTCCGGGAGGATGGAGACCTGACGCCCGTTGAGCAGTTCGTACACGGGGTGCAGCGCGGGGGCGGACTCGCGCCGGGACCACGCGCCGTAGGTGCCGCGCCGCGCGGCCTCCAGGCTGGCCTCGTGCAGGTCCGTGCCCACCACCTCCACGGGCATCCCCGGGGGCGCGCACGCCAGCAGGCACGCGGCCAGCGAATAGGCCTCCTCGCCGGTGGCGCAGCCCGCGCTCCAGCCGCGCAGGTGCATGGCGCCGTGGCGCAGCGCGGACGGGATGCCCTCCTGCGTGATGTAGCGGAAGTGCTCCGGCTGGCGGAAGAAGTACGTCTCCCCCACCAGGACCGCGCGCACCAGCGTGTAGGCCAGGGGAGAGCCCAGCTGCTGCAGCTCGCTCAGGACCTCCGTGGGCACGCGTCCCCGGGCCAGCTCCGCGCGCAGCACGCGCTCCACCGCATCCTGTGCGATGGCGTCGTCGCGGAAGCCGGTGGTGTCCGCCACCACTTCCCGGGCACGGGCCAGAAGCCTCGGGTCGAGCCCCGCACTCATGCGCTCCGCTCTTCCTCCACCGGCGCGAGCAGCGCGGGCAGGTCGCGCAAGAGGCCGCGCGAGATGAAGACCTTCGGATCCAGGATGGGCAGCGCGCGGCCGCCGGTGCGCAGCATGCCCACGAGCCCTTCCTGCAGCAGGCCGTGCTCGGCGCCGCCCACCTTCTCGCGCCGGTCGATGTCGCCCGCCTGGAACTCCTCCGGGTCCTTCACCGTGTCCACGGTGAGCGCCAGCTGCACGCCCTCCGCTTCAATGACCACCAGCATCCGCTCCGCGATGGCCACCCGGTGCTCCACGCCCAGCCGCAGCGCCACGTCCAGCACGCACACCGCCTGGCCGCGCAGCTCCACGTATTCGCGCAGGTACGCGGGGCCGGTGGGCAGGGGCCGCGTCAGGGGCTGGAGCAGGACCTCCTTCACGGAGTCCAGCGGCACGGCGAACTCGCGCTCGCCCACGTTGAGCCGCAGCACCAGCATGGCGCCGGAGCGCGAGCGGCGCCGCGCGTTCTCCAGCGCCTCGCCCACGCGCGCCAGCAGCTCGTCCGCGCGGAAGGGCTTGGGCAGGAACGCCTCCGCGCCAAAGCCCAGGCACGCCTCCGCGCGCTGCTTCTCCGAGGAGATGATGATGACCGGGATGTCCGCCGTGCCCGGGTCCGCCTTCATCCGCTGGAGCACCTCGTCCCCGTCCATCTCCGGCATGGACAGGTCCAACAGCACCGCCGCCGGATGCAGCCGCCCCACCTTGTCCAGCGCCTCACGGCCGTTGCTGGCCGTGTGGATGGTGTAGTGACCGGAGAGGATGGCCCGCTCCAGCGCCAGGATGGCGTCGCTGTCATCCACCAGCAGCAGCGTCGGCAGGCTCACGGTGCTCAGCCCCCGTTCAGGAACTGGCGGACCGTCTTGGTCAGCTCGTCGTGGGACACCGGCTTCTGGATGAAGGCGTTGGCCCCGGCCTCCGAGCCGCGCTGGCGCAGGTCGTTGCCCTTCTCCGCCGTCAGCAGGATGACCGGCACCTTCTTCACCTGCGCCTGCGCGCTCGCGCGGACCTCCTTCACGAAGGTGATGCCATCCATCACCGGCATGTTGATGTCCGCGATCACCACGCTCACCGGCACCAGCCGCAAGAGCTGCAGCGCGCGCTGCGCGTCCTCCGCCTCGACGATGCTGACCTTGAGGTTCATCAGGTAGATCTTGAGGATGTTGCGGACGGTCGGACTGTCGTCCACCAGCAAGACGTTGGTGCTCACTGTGCCACGGCTCCTCGCACAGGCTCCGCGGGGTGCGGAGATGTCCTGCGCTGCATGAGTGATCCTACCGTGAGCGCTCCGACGGGCGAAAGCGGGGGGCTTCCGTCCGCCGGGAAGCCTGGCAGGCGAATGTCTGGGTTTTCCGACAAGGTTGGGTGGCGTCAGCCGTCCTTGGGCGTGGGGTTCGCGGGGACCCCTTCTGCCGGTGTCTCCACCGTCTCCACTGGGGGTGCGCCCACCGCGTGGTAGCCACCGTCCACGTGAATCATCTCGCCCGTGGTGGACGACAGCCAATCGGACAGGAGTACACAGGCCGTCTTCGCCACGTGGTCGTGGCTGTCCTTGTCGCTCCAGCCCAGCGGGGCCTGCTTGCCCCAGTACTGCGCCAGGGCCTTGAAGCCGGGGATGCCCTTGGCCGCGACGGTGGCCAGCGGGCCCGCCGCGAGCGCGTTCACGCGGATGCCCTTGGGCCCCAGGTCGCGCGCCAGGTAGCGCACGGTGGCCTCCATGGCCGCCTTGCACACGCCCATCCAGTCATAGATGGGCCACGCCTGCCGGTTGTCGAAGTCCAGCGCCACGATGGAGCCGCCCGGGGGCATCAGCGGCGCGCACGCCGTCGCCAGCTCCTTCACGGAGAAGGCGGAGACGCGGAACGCGGTCTGCACGCTCTCCCACGGGGTGTTGAGGAAGTTGCCGCCCAGCGCGTCCTCGGGCGCGTACGCGATGGCGTGCAGCACGCCGTCCACGCGGCCCCACTTCTGGCGCAGCGCCTCCGTCAGCGCCGGGAAGTGCGCCGGGTTCGTCACGTCCAGCTCCAGCACCTCCGTGCCGGGCTTGAGCCGCTTCGCGCTGCGCTCCGTGAGGGACTTGGCCCGGCCAAAGCCGGTGAGGATGACCTCGGCGCCCTGCGCGATCGCGTGCTCCGCGACGCCAAAGGCCAACGACTGCGGGGTGAGCACGCCGGTGATGAGCAGCTTCTTGCCCTGGAGGAGCATGTCGGTACGTTCTCGGTTAGGGAGGGAAGAGGGGGCGTGTGCTTACCACTCCTGAACGTGGGTGGGAGGCCCCGCCCCTCCTTATCCCTCCGGCCTCGGATGTACGTCCGTTCAGCATGCCAGGGAGGCTGGCGCCTCCTTTGAGCCCCTTCCAGCCAGGGGAATCCGGCCTTCGGTGAAGCTCCGCTCACTTGGAGCATGACTCCAGCTGCTCTCTTGAGCGAAGACAGGCAGCCGGGCATGACGCGGTTCAACAAACTGAGGCGAAAACCCCCCAACGCGGCGCCCATCCAGTAAAAGACCCCCGCCATGGCGAATTTCCAGGACAGCTTCCTCTCTGGTGCCAACATCGACTTCATCGAGGGGCTCTATGCCCGCTTCCTCGATGACCCCGGCAGCGTGGACGCGAGCTGGCGTGAGGTGTTCGAGCGCAACAACGGCACGGGCCGCCCCATCTTCAACGCGAAGCAGCTGGAGGCTCCCGCCCCGGCCGCCGCGGAAGGCAAGGGCAAGGGCAAGGCGAACGGTGTCGCCGTTCAGGCCCCGGCCGCCGCCGCGGCACCGCAGGCCCCGGCGGCTCCGGCGCAGGACATCGGGCTGCAGTCGAAGGTGGACCAGGCCATCACCGCCTTCCGGCTGCGCGGCCACCTGCGCGCGAAGCTGGATCCGCTGGACCGTCCGCGCCCGCAGCTGGGGCACGTGGCGGACGTGGCGCTGATGGACGAGAACCACTTCGCCGCGAAGGAGCTGGAGCAGGCGGTGGAGTGCAACAACGTCTTCCCGCAGCAGCGCGTGCGCCTGGCGGACCTGGTCACCCGGCTGCGCCGCACGTACTCCGGCCACATCGGCGTGGAGTTCATGCAGATGCTCGACAGCGAGCGCCGCCGCTGGCTCATGCAGCGCATGGAGCACAGCGACAACCGCACGCCGTTCTCCGTGGAGGACCAGCGCCACATCCTCACGAAGCTGTCGTACGCGGAGGGCTTCGAGAACTTCCTGCACACGAAGTACGTGGGCGCCAAGCGCTTCAGCCTGGACGGCGGCGAGGCCCTCATCCCCATGCTGGACGCGCTGCTGGAAGTAGGCAGCGCCATGGGCCTGAAGGAGCTGGTCATCGGCATGGCCCACCGCGGCCGGCTCAACGTGCTGACCAACATCCTGGGCAAGAAGCCGGATCAGATCTTCAGCGAGTTCGACGGCCCCAAGGACCCCAAGGCGTACCTGGGCCGCGGCGACGTGAAGTACCACATGGGCTTCTCGTCGGACCACACCACCCGGGCCGGCAAGAACGTGCACCTGTCGCTGGCCTTCAACCCCAGCCACCTGGAGTGCGTGGGCCCCGTGGTGGAGGGCCGCGTGCGCGCCAAGCAGGACCGCGGCGGGGACGCGGAGCGCACCGGCGTGGTGCCGCTGCTCATCCACGGCGACGCGGCCTTCATCGGCCAGGGCATCACGTCGGAGACGCTCAACTTCTCCGGCCTCAAGGGCTACACGACGGGCGGCACGGTCCACATCGTCATCAACAACCAGGTGGGCTTCACCACCGACCCGTCGGACTCGCGCTCCAGCATCTACGCCACCGCCATCGCGCAGATGCTGGACATCCCGGTGTTCCACGTGAACGGGGATGACCCGGAGGCGTGCGTCCACGTGGCGCGCCTGGCGGCGGAGTACCGCCAGACGTTCAAGAGCGACGTGGTCATCGACTTCATCTGCTACCGCCGCTACGGCCACAACGAAGGCGACGACCCGTCCTTCACCCAGCCGGCGATGTACGACCTCATCCGCAAGCACCCGCCGGTGCGCGCGCTGTACGCGAAGGCGCTGGCGGAAGCCGGCCGCATCAGCGCGGAGGAGTCGGACAGCATCAAGCAGCGCTGCTTCCAGGACTTCGACGCGGCGCTCACCCGCGCCCGCCAGGAGAGCCAGTTCAAGGAGCCCAACGCGCTGGAAGGCCTGTGGAAGCCCTACAAGGGCGGCCTCCTGAAGAACGCGCCCCAGGTGTCCACGGCGGTGGCCAAGGCCACGCTGCGCGACGCGCTCCAGAAGCTGGCCACCGCGCCGGCGGGCTTCAACGTGCACCGCGACGTGGAGCGCACGGTCCTCAAGAAGCGCCAGGGCATGCTGGAGAGCGAGGAGCTCCAGTGGAGCGAGGGCGAGTCGCTGGCGTACGCGACGCTCCTGTCGGAGGGCTACACCATCCGCCTGTCCGGCCAGGACAGCGAGCGCGGCACCTTCAGCCACCGCCACGCGGTGCTGCACGACACGCAGACGGGCGAGGAGTACGTGCCCCTGCGTCAGTTCCCCACCGGCAAGGCGACGTTCAACGTCTGGAACAGCCCGCTGTCGGAGATGGGCGTGCTGGGCTTCGACTACGGCTACAGCCTGGACGTGCCGGACGGCCTCACCCTGTGGGAGGCCCAGTTCGGTGACTTCGCCAACGGCGCGCAGATCATCATCGACCAGTTCATCGCCGCGGCGGAGAGCAAGTGGCGCCGGCTGTCCGGCATCACGCTGCTCCTGCCGCACGGCTACGAGGGCCAGGGCCCGGAGCACTCCAGCGCGCGCCTGGAGCGCTTCCTGGACCTGTGCGCCGAGGACAACCTCCAGGTCTGCTACCCCACCACGCCCGCGCAGATCTTCCACCTCTTGCGCCGCCAGGTGCTGCGCCCGGTGCGCAAGCCGCTGGTCATCATGTCGCCCAAGAGCCTGCTGCGCCGTCCGGAGGCCATCAGCCGCATGGACGACCTGGCCACGGGCGCGTTCCAGGAAGTGATTCCGGACGCGAAGGCGGACGCCGCGAAGGTGAAGCGGCTGCTCTTGTGCAGCGGCAAGGTGTACTACGACCTGGCCAAGGCCCGGGACGAGCGCAAGGACGACTCTATCGCCATCGTGCGGGTGGAGCAGCTCTACCCGTTCCCGCAGGACGAGCTGGCGAACCTGGTGGCGAAGCTGCCGTCGCTCCAGGAGCTGTACTGGGTGCAGGAGGAGCCGCGCAACGCGGGCGGGTGGCACTTCATGTTCCCGCGCCTGCACGACCTCCTGTCGCACCGTTCGCAGCAGCAGACGGTGAAGCTGGGCTACATCGGGCGCGCCGAGGCCGCCAGCCCCGCCACCGGTTTCACGAAGACGCACGACTACGAGCAGCAGCTCATCATCGAAGAAGCCATCCTCCGAGGACCCCAGAATGGCCGTTGAACTGAAAGTCCCCCCGCTCGGCGAATCCATCACCGAGGCCGTCGTCGGCAAGTGGAACAAGAAGCAGGGTGAGTCTGTCTCCGCGGACGAGCCGCTCGTCGTGCTGGAGACCGACAAGGTCACCATCGACGTGCCCTCCCCCGCCGCCGGCAGCATCGCGTCCATCGCCTTCAAGGAGGGCGACAAGGTCCGCGTGGGCGACGTGCTGGGCACCATCGAGGCCGGTGCTGGCGCCGCTGCCGCTTCGCCGGCCGCTGCCGCCGCCACGCCCGCGCCCGCCCAGGCCGCGGCGCCGGTGACGTCCGCCGCCGCCCAGGCCCAGAGCGACGCGCGCATCACCCCCACCGCCAAGAAGATGGCGGAGGAGAACCGGGTGGACGTGGGCCAGCTGAAGGGCTCCGGCACCGGTGGCCGCATCATGAAGGAGGACGTGCAGGGTCAGCTGAACCGCCCGGCCGCCACCCCTTCCGCGCCCCCGGCCCCCGCCGCGCCGTCCGGCCCGCGCCCCAACGCCGCTCGCGAGGAGCGCGTGCGCATGACGCCGCTGCGCAAGCGCGTCGCGGAGCGCCTGCTCCAGGCCCAGTCCAACGCCGCCCTGCTCACCACCTTCAACGAGGTGGACATGGGCGAGGTGATGGCGCTTCGCAAGAAGTACAACGACAAGTTCCAGGCGAAGCACGGGGTGAAGCTCGGGTTCATGAGCTTCTTCATCCGCGCGTCCGTGGAGGCCCTCAAGGCGTTCCCGCAGATCAACGCGGAGATCGACGGCGAGGACGTCATCTTCAAGCACTACTACGACATCGGCGTGGCCGTGAGCGGCAGCCGCGGTCTGGTGGTGCCGGTGGTGCGTGACGCGGACAAGCTGTCGCTCGCGGAGCTGGAGAAGACGGTCGGTGACTACGGCGGCCGTGCGCGCAACGACAAGCTGACGATGTCGGACCTCACGGGCGGCACGTTCACCATCACCAACGGCGGCATCTTCGGCTCCATGCTGTCCACGCCCATCCTGAACCCGCCGCAGACGGGCATCCTGGGCATGCACAACATCGTGGAGCGCCCCGTGGCCCGCGACGGCCAGGTGGTCATCCGGCCCATCATGTACATCGCCCTCACGTACGATCACCGCTTGGTGGACGGCCGCGAAGCGGTGCAGTTCCTGGTGCGCGTGAAGGAGTGCATCGAGGACCCCGAGCGCCTGCTGCTCGACATCTGACCTACTCCGCCGCACATGACTGTGCGGGGGTGGAAGACGGGCATTCCCGGTGGGCCGGCTGGACTTCCAGTCGGCCCTTTCACTACAAATAGCTCTGTCTCCCCGGTCGTCGGGCAGAACGGGCGGCCTTCCCCACGGCTGCTCTGCAAACGCAAGGAAGCGCAATGGCAACTGGTACCGTGAAGTGGTTCAACGACGCGAAGGGCTTCGGCTTCATCACCCAGGACGGCGGCGGCGAGGACGTGTTCTGCCACCACACCGCCATCAACATGGATGGGTTCCGCACCCTGGCCGAGGGCCAGAAGGTGGAGTTCGAAGTCACCAAGGGCCCGAAGGGTCTGCAGGCGCAGAACGTCCGCGCGGCGTGAAGTGACGCGTCTCAGCCATTCCTCACGGACTGGTTGAAGCAACAGAGGCCCGGCCCCCGAAAAGGGAACCGGGCCTCTGCCTTTTCAAAGGCGGGTGTGCCGCCCTACTTCTTCAGGTTCTGCTCGAAGTGGGCGATGACGCGCTCGTACTGGCGCTCGGTGATGAGCGGGTCCGGCACCATGTGCGTGAGGCCGGACAGGGGCAGCAGCTGGTGCGGCTTGCCCGCGCGGAACAGCGCGTCCGACAGCTTCAGCGTGTGGAAGAAGTAGACGTTGTCGTCCGCGGTGCCGTGGATGAGCAGCAGCGCGCCGATGGGGCTGTCCTTCTTCGCGTACGTCAGCAGGCTGCTGACCTCGTAGGCCTGGGGCGACTCCTCGGGCAGGCCCAGGTAGCGCTCGGTGTAGTGGGTGTCGTAGTCGCGCCAGTCCACCACCGGGGCGCCGGACACCGCGGCCTTGAAGAAGTCCGGGCGCTTCAGCGCGGCCAGCGCGGCCATGTACCCGCCGAAGCTCCAGCCGGTGATGCCCACGCGGCTGAGGTCCATCTCCGGCACTTCCTTGGCCAGCGCCTGCACCGCTTCAATCTGATCATCCAGGGTGACGGTGGCGAAGTCGTTCTTCACCGCGCGGTTCCACTCGGAGGTGCGCAGCGGCGTGCCGCGCCCGTCCACCTTCACCACCAGGAAGCCGTGGTCCGCGAACCACTGGCTGAGCAGGTGCGCGGCCATGGACTGGTGCACCACGGTGACGGTGGGGCCCGCGTAGACCTCCACGATGACGGGCAGCTTCTGGCCGGGCTTGAAGTCGCGCGGCTTCACCAGCGACGTCCAGAACTTCTTCGGGCCCACCTGGCGGATCTCGAAGTTCGGCGTGAAGGACGGCTCCTGCGCGACCTCCGGCAGCTCGCCCAGCTTCGAGCCGTCGCCCTTGAGGACCACGGTGCGGGGCATGGCCTTGGGGCCCTGCGTGTTGAGGACGATGAGGCCGCCGTTCTTGGAGACGAGCCCGCCCTCCACGGCCGGACCCGTGGTGCCGGTGGCCACCTTCTCCGGAGCACCGCCGGCCTTCACGCGCCACAGGTGGCTCTCCGTGGGGTTCGGGTCGCCGGTGAAGAACAGCGTCTTGTCCGCCTGGACGAAGCGCGCGAGGTTGCGGAAGCCCGCGTCCGGCTTCACGACGGAGCGGTCCAGCTCACCGCTCGCCTTGCGCAGCTCCACCTCCGGGCCGCCGTTGCGCTCGGTGTACCAGAGGAAGCCGGAGCCATCCTCCAGCCACAGCGGGAAGTCCTGGGCCAGCTCCACCCAGGCGTTGTCCTTCTCCGTGAGGAGGACGCGCGTCTTGCCCGTGGCGGGGTCCACCGCGAGCACCTGCTCCTCCGTCTGGAGCCGGTTCTGCACCACGATTGTCAGCGGCCCGCCCTTGTCCCACTTCACCGTGGCCAGGTACGGGTACTTCTGCGCGTCCCACTGCGCCCACACCGTCTTGCCGCCGGTGACGGGGGTGACGCCCAGGCGCACCTTCGCGTTCGCCTTGCCGGGACGGGGGTACGGGAAGATCTCCCCGCCCTTCTCCGGGTGCATCACGTCCACGATGGTGAGCTTCTCCACGTCGGCCGTGTCGGACTCCGTGTAGGCGATGGACTTCGAGTCCGGGCTCCACCAGTAGCCGGAGAAGCGGCTCATCTCCTCCTGCGCCACGAACTCCGCCAGGCCGTGCGTCTTCTGCGCGGTGCCGCCCTGCGTGACGCGCTTCTCCTGGTTGGCGGCCAGGTCCACCCGGTACACGTCGTGCTCGCGCACGTACGCCACCTGCTTGCCGTCCGGGGACAGGCGCGGGTCGATGACGCCGGGGCCCGTCTTCACCTCCGTGGACTTCCCCGTCGCGCGGTCCACCACGTAGAGGCGCCCGGAGAGGGGCACCAGCAGCTGGGTGCCGTCCTCGGAGAGGTTGTAGGAGGTGAAGCCCCGGGCGCTCACGCGCATGCGCTCGCGGCGGGCCTTCTCTTCCGGAGACAGCGTCTCCTCCGCGCCCTTGAGGAGGGCCTCGGGGGTGAGCAGCTCACGCGCCTGGCCGTTGGCCACGTCGAACGCGTAGAGCATCTGCACGTTGGACGTGGGGGAGGTGCGCAGGAAGAGGACGGACTTCTCGTCCGGGGTGATGCGCGTGCCCACGGGGCGGCCGCTCTGGAAGCGGCGCGTCTCGGCGTACTGACGCAGGAAGGTGTCCGGCTGCTTTTGCGAAGGGGCCATGGCGGAGGGTTTGCGCTCCTGGGCGATGGAGGGGGCGCTGCTCATGAGGAGAAGCGCGGCGGCGGTAAGGACCTGACGCATGCGTAGCTGAATCCCCGCGCGGGGCGGGGCTCCTTTCGCGGGAAGGTGCGGGCAAGCCTACACTCCGGCCGCCGCGCGGCCCCCTCAACGTCCAGCCCTGGAGAGGATTCCCACCGGAAGCGGACGAAGCCCCCGGGGCACCCGAGGCCTCCCGCTACTTCAGGTTCTGCTGGAAGTGGGCGATGACGCGCTCGTACTGACGCTGCGTGACGAGGGGGTCCGCCACCATGTGCGTGAAGCCGGACAGGGGCAGCAGCTGGTGCGGCTTGCCCGCGCGGAACAGCGCGTCCGACAGCTTCAGCGTGTGGAAGAAGTAGACGTTGTCGTCCGCGGTGCCGTGGATGAGCAGCAGCGCGCCGATGGGCCCCTCCTTCTTCGCGTACGTCAGCAGGCTGCTGACCTCGTAGGCCTGGGGGTTCTCCTCCGGCAGGCCCAGGCACCGTTCGGTCGCGTGCGTGTCGTAGTCGCGCCAGTCCGTCACTGGCGCTCCCGCGACGCCGGCCTTGAAGAAGTCCGGGCGCTTCATCACGGCCAGCGCGGCCATGTAGCCGCCGAAGCTCCAGCCGGTGATGCCCACGCGGTTCAGGTCCATCTCCGGCACCTCCTTCGCCAGGGCCTGCACCGCTTCAATCTGATCATCCAGCGTGACGGTGGCGAAGTCGTGCTTCACGGCGCGGTTCCACTCGGCGGTGCGCAGCGGCGTGCCGCGGCCGTCCACCTTCACCACCAGGAAGCCTTGATCCGCCATCCACTGGTCGAGCAGGTGCATGGCCATGGACTGGTGCACCACGGTGACGATGGGTCCGCCGTAGATGTCCACGATGACAGGCAGCTTCTGGCCGGGCTTGAAGTCGCGCGGCTTCACGAGCGAGGTCCAGAACTTCCTCGGGCCCACCTGGCGCACCTCGAAGTTCGGCGTGAACGACGGCTCCTGGGCAATCTCCGGCAGCTCGCCCAGCTTCGTGCCGTCACCCTTGAGCACCACGGTGCGCAGCATGCTCCTGGGGCCCTGGGTGTTGAGGACGACGAGGCCTCCGCTCTTGGAGACGCTGCCACCTTCCACGGCGGGGCCGGGGGTGCCGGTGGCCACCTTCTCCGGATTGCCACTGGGCTTCACGCGCCACAGGTGGCTCTCCGTGGGGTTCGGATCCCCGATGAAGTACAGCGTCTGGTCCTTCTCCACGTAGCGCGAGAGGGCCCGGAAGCCGGCGCCCGGCTTCACCACGGAGTGGTCCAGGTCGCCGTTGGCCTTGCGCAGCTCCACCTCCGAAGCGCCGTTGCGGTCGGTGTACCAGAGGAAGCCGGAGCCATCCTCCAGCCACAGCGGGAAGTCCTGGTGCAGGTCGATCCACGCCGCGTCCTTCTCCGTGAGCAGCACGCGCGTCTTGCCCGTCGCCGGATCCACCGCGAGCAGCTGCTCCTCCGTCTGGAGCCGGTTCTGCACGAGCAACGTCAGCGGCCCGCCCTGGTCCCACTTCACCGTGGCCAGGTACGGGTACTTCTGTGCGTCCCACTGCGCCCACACCGTCTTGCCGCCCGTGACGGGCGTGATGCCCAGGCGCACCTTCGCGTTCGCCTTGCCCGCGCGCGGAAAGGGGAAGGACGCACCGGGCTGCTCCGGGTGCATCACGTCCACGACGGTGAGCTTCTCCACTCCGGAGGTGTCGGACTCCGCGTTGGCAATGAACTTCGCGTCCGGGCTCCACCAGTAGCCGGAGAAGCGGCCCATCTCCTCCTGCGCGACGAACTCCGCCAGGCCGTGCGTCTTGTCCGCCGTGCCGCCCTGCGTGACGCGCTTCTCCTGGTTGGCCGTGAGGTCCACCCGGTAGACGTCATGCTCACGCACGTACGCCACCTGCTTGCCGTCCGGGGACAGGCGCGGGTCGATGACGCCCGGGCCCGTCTTCACCTCCGTGGACTTCCCCGTTGAGTGGTCCACGACGTAGAGGCGGCCGGAGAGGGACACCAGGAGGCGCTTGCCGTCCTCGGACAGGCTGTAGGACGTGAAGCCCCGGGCGCTCACGCGCATGCGTTCCCGGCGGGCCTTCTCTTCCGGAGACAGCGTCTCCTCCGCGCCCTTGAGGAGGGCCTCGGGGGTGAGCAATTCGCGCGTCTGACCGCTGGCCACGTCGAAGGCGTAGAGCATGCGCACGTTGGACGTGGGGGAGGTGCGCAGGAAGAGGACGGACTTCTCGTCCGGGGTGATGCGCGCGCCGACCGGGCGCCCGTTCATGAAGCGTCCTGTCTCGGCGTACTGGCGGAGGAAGGACGAGGACTCCTGGGCCAGGACCGGCATCCCCAGGAGGAGCAGCGCGACGGTGACGAATGGACGCATGCGTGATTGAACCCCGCGGGGCGGGGCTCCTTTCGCGGCAAGATGGGTCACGTCTCCAACGCCGGAGTCTGGAGGGGATTTCGTCCCGCATGAATTCGAAAGATGACGACGCCCTGCGCCACCTGCGCCTCGCGGGCGTGGTGCGGCTGGGGCTGGGCGGTGGCCGTGGCCCGAAGGATGCCTACGTGTTCGACCCGCACCGGCTCGCGCTGCCCGCGTGGGCCTGTGCCCTGGGCGACGCAGGGCCCCCTGCCCTGCTCGTCACGCTGGACCGGCACCTGGATATCGTCGTGCCCGAGCGCCCCGCCGACATGCCGGACCGCTCCGCCGGCCTGCGCGCGCTGGACGAGCACGCGCGGTGGCGCCTGGACGTGCGCAACTACGACCACATCATCGCGGCGATGGAGGCGAACCTCGTGGGCGACGCGCTGATCATCGCGCGCACCCGGCCCCGGGGCTCCTTCGCCGGAGACACGTACGTGGACACCCGGGGCCGCTCGCACCGCATCGTGTCGGTGACGACAGTGGACCGCGCGGCGGAGGCGTACCTGCACCCCGGCCCCACGGACGCGGTGCGCGACGTGCTGGAGGCCACGTCCGCCGTGCTGCTGGACGTGGACCTGGACTGCTTCACCAGCCTGAGCGACGCGGACCCCACCACCGTGCTGCCATGGCCGAAGTCCGTCATCCGCGAGTTCCTCCTGCCCCCCGACTCGGAGCCCTTCTGGGACGCGGTGCTGGGCAAGGCGGTGGCGCTGACGCTGGCGCGGGAGCCGCATCACTGCGGCGGACTGCTCGCGTCCGGGGAGCTGTTCCGCGACGTGGCGGAGGTCCTCTTCCGCGAGCTGCTGCGCGTCGAGCCGCCGTGACAGCGCGCAGCGGATGAGGTGAGCACCCCATGAGTGTTGGCCCCGGCGGAGGAACCGGGTGAGGGCGGGGTTTCGTTTCATGCCGGGTAGAGTTCCCCCATGGCCCAGCCCCACGTCCCGGGCAAACCTCACCGCCCTCGAGCCTCCGCTGTCACTGTCCGGGTGACGCACGCAGCCGTCATTGCGTGGATACTGCTTGTGGGAACAGGCTGTGCGGCGTCCCGGAGCGTGCGGCTCAGCACGGGCCGAGGCCCCACCCGTCTCCACGCGCCGCAACGGGACGTCCGGCCCCCGGCACTGGATGAAGACGCCTTCGGGGCCACGGTCGCGGACCTCGCACGCACCGCGCCTGTTTCCACCCATCCGAGGGAAGCAGCTCTGCGGCTGCTGGCTGCCTCCCTCCCATCACATCCCTATGCCCATGTGCGTGGACACCTGGGGCTCATCTCCGTGCAGGCGCCAGGACGAGGACACCTCCGGCTCACCGAGGCTCCAGCTGAAGCGCTGACGGCGGCGTATGGCCGATGGTGCAAGCGCAAGGAACTCTCCGGTGACTGCCTTCACCTGCTGGAGCGTGGGCCTACGCTGGACGAGGACGGCAAGCGCACGCTGGCCTTCTCCATCGCATTGGACTCGGTGTGGGACGAAACGGAGAGCGCGCTACGAGGCATGACGGATCGCGAGGCACTGCTTTCGATGATCGTCACGACGAGTGCCCTGTACCTGGGCCTGTGGCTGCTGCCGGAGCCGGTATCCAAGGGTGTTGCCGCCACCCTGACGGCTGCGCTCATCGCCTACCTGGGCGTCGACACGGTATGGAGCCTCATCCACGGATGGATACAGCTCACGGAAGCGGTGGCGGAGGCCACGACCTTCGACGCCCTCCGGGACGCGGGTGAGCAGTACGGCAGGGTGATGGGAGAGAACGCCGCGCGGGCCTTCGTCATTCTGGCCACGGCGGCACTGGGCAGCACCGCGGAGACACTGGCCGCGAAGGTGCCCACGCTGCCCGGTTCGGCGCAGGCGTCGCTCGTGGGCGTAGCGCAAGGAGGCTTCCGGCTGGGGTCGGTCGCGCAGGTGCACTCCGTCGCGGTGTCCACGACGGGTGACATCCTGCTCACGCTGGCACCAGGCGCGGTGGCGGCGGGTGGGCCCGTGGACGTGCCTGGGCCGAAGCACCACATCGCGTCGGATAAGTTCAGCACTTCGACCGCGAACGGGGGACCGTGGACGCCGCGCTACCAACAACTCTTCG
Source organism: Corallococcus caeni (assembly GCF_036245865.1). Taxonomy (NCBI): domain Bacteria; kingdom Pseudomonadati; phylum Myxococcota; class Myxococcia; order Myxococcales; family Myxococcaceae; genus Corallococcus; species Corallococcus caeni. Next base: position 1,945,522 of record NZ_BTTW01000001.1, read on the forward strand.
ACAAGGCAGGTATGTCCCTGAATGATCCGGAGAACCAGGTTCACGTTCCGGGGCACAAGGGGCCACATCCGCAGGAGTACCACGAGGAGGTCTTCGAACGGTTGAGGCTGGCGACCAGCACATGCCGGACGATTCAGCAGTGCCGGGTCGACCTGACGGAGGCGCTGAGGATCCTCGCGAAGGAACTCGCCACGGAGAACACCTTGCTCAACAAGCTGGTCACCCGGAGTGGTGGATGAGGCAGGATGCCCGTGTGACGCCTCGGTACTTCAAGCTCACGGACGATGTGACGATGCCTGGCCGATGGGAGCTTGGGACGCCCGTGGATGCCCAGGGGCAGGACCACGGCTCCTGGCTGTTCATGCAAGGCAGTCCCGCGCGTGTGGAGGGAACGCTGCGCGTTCCGACCTACGCGCAGGGAAGAGCGCTCGATTTCTCGCTCGCGGATGCCGGTGCAGTCCCCGTCGTTTCCCAGCGCGTCGCGGAGTTGCTGTCCCGACTGGCTCCCGGGGACGTGGAGCTGTTTCCGGTTGCGCTGGATGACACCGCGGATCCGTACTTCGTCGTCAACGTCGTACGCGTCATGAAGTGCATCGACGACACAGCTTCAGGTGAGGTTCGCTACTGGATGCCGGAGGATGGGAGGCCCGAGCGGGTCGGTACCTATCAAGCGGTTCATCGGCTGCGCATCGACCCGGCCAAGGCAGGGGACGCGAAGATCTTCCGCACCTGGGGCTGGCTCATCGCGCTCATCGTCTCCGAGGACATCAAGCTCGCGCTGGAATCAATCGGCGCCACGGGGGTGCAGTTCAAGGACGTGTCCCCGCTGCGCTGATTCCGCGAGCTGCTGCGCGTCGAGCCGCCGTGAAGCTCCGGAGCCGCCTCCGAAGCCGCGTCAGGGCGAATCGAGGAACGAGGGCCGGTAGTCCGTCACCTGCCCGCTGCTCAGCGACAGGCGGCTGCCCACGGGAGGACGGTCGCCGTTGAGCACGTAGCCGAAGTCGATGCGGAACGGGAACACGTTGAACTGGGGGAACAGCAGCCGCAGGCCCACGCCCACGGTGGTCACCATCTCCGGCCGCTGGTTGAAGGCACTGCCGGAGTCGAGGAAGAACACCCCCCCCAGGTGCACCGTGCGCACGACGAGCGGCGCGGTCCGGTACTCCAGGTTCACCAGCAACAGCCGCTTGCCGGAGTACGCATCCACCGCCGCGCCGCGCAGGCCGTTGCTGCCGCCCAGCAGGCTCACGCGGTCCGACAGGTCGTCGATGTTCACGTCCAGCAGGCCGCGCGCCACGAAGCGCCCTCCAAGCACGCGCGGCGACACCTGCACCAGCTCCGCGGCCCAGCGGCGGTTCGTCCAGCCCTCCTTCGCGCCGGGCGTCTGGGCGCTGAACTGCTGGCGGATGGACGCGGCCGCGGACGCGGTGGTGAGCGCGTCCCCCCAGTGCACGCGGTAGCGCAGGGACAGGCCCCCTTCCGCGAAGTGCGCCGCGGACGGGAACACCGGCGGCGCGTACCGCAGCGTGGCCAGCACCGAGTGCCCCAGCTGGAAGTCCTCCGACAGCGTGTACGAGTCCACGTTGCGAAGCACGTCGTAGCGGGCCTCGAAGGCGCTCAGGGAGAAGTTCGCGTACCCCGCGTCCTCCGCGCGCGGCAGGTAGTTGCGCCGGAACCAGTCCGCCTGCGCGTCGCTGAGCTGGGACGCCAGCGGCGCGGCGTAGGCGTAGTGGTAGGCCCCCGCGCCCATGCCCACGTTCCACTTGTAGCGCTGGCCGTAGGAGCGCGTGTACGTGGCGCCCGCGGCCACCTCGCGCGTGTTGTAGACGTACGGCACGGGGTCGCCGTCCGGGAACGGGAGCTGCCAGATGTCCGCGCCCCGGAACTGCCGCGCGGTCTCCACGTTCCACGCCACGGACGTGCTCAGGCTCCACGGCGTGGCCAGCGAATACAGCGGCCGGCTGACGACGAGGCTCCCGCGCGAGCCCTCCGCGCGGCCCGTGTCGCGGTTGATGAGCACCGCGGCGGACTCCGTCAGCGACCACCGGCTGCCGAGCACGCGCTTGTCCGTGTAGCTCTGGCCGAAGCTGAACGTGTCCAGGCGCATGATGAAGTCCAGCGCCACCTTCTTGCCGCGCCCCAGGAAGTTCTGCTCCGTGCCCTGCAACCGCAGGTAGAGCAGCAGCGAGCCCACGGCGGAGAACTCGTTGTTGAGCCGCAGCGACCACAGGTCCTTCGTCACCAGCAGCAGCGCCACCTTGCCGGGCGCGCTGCCCTTCACCGGCACCGCGCGCACGACGGAGAACAGCCCCAGCTTGCGCAGGTTGCGCACCGACTCCGCGACGAGCGCCTCCGAGTACGGCTGCCCCGGAGCAATCAGCACCTCCTGGCGGACGATGTCGTCGCGGGTGCGGACGTGGAAGATGTTGAGCAGCGATGGATAGGGATCCATCGGCGCGACCACCTCCTCCGCGGCGACGAGCACCTCCTCCAGCACCTGGCCCTCGGGCGCGGGCTCCACCTGGCGCTCGACCTCGCCCAGGCCCCAGGCGATGAGCGCGTCCTCGTAGTTCTTCGTGCTCGCTTCGTCCTTGGAGAGCGCGGGCACCTGCGTGCCCTCCGAACCCACCGGGACCTGCTCCGCGCGCGGCGGCGCGGGGACATCCGTGTTCGACACGCCCGACGGCTCGACGTCCGGCGAGCGCACGGGCGCATCCGGCGGCGCGACGTCCTGGGGCCTGCCCGGACCGACAGGCGCGGTCTGTCCGCCCGTCGCGGCGAGCACGGTGATCAACAGGACGGGCAGTGGGAGCGGCACGCGCGCATCCTGTCATGCGCTGGGCCTGCCGCCAGCCTCCGCTCACGTCAGCGCGGTGCGCAGGTCCCCCGGCCGGGCCATGGGCAGCTTCTCCCCCTTCGCGACCGCCGCCACGATGCGGGCCAACTGCTCCACGCCGTCCGACAGCGCCGCCGGTCCCGGCTGGAGGATGTAGGAGCTCCTCACTTCGTAGAGCTGATCATCCAGCACGGCCCGCACGCCCGCCCAGCCCGGCCGCGAGGCGATCTTCTCGCGCTTCGCCTTGCGCCCGCACCAGCTGGCGATGACGCCCTCCGGGTCGCGCTTCGCCACCTCCTCCGGTTCGAAGATGCGGCCCTTGGCCCCCTGCGACACGCGCGACTCCTGGCACACGTCCACCCCACCCACCACCTCCACCAGCTCCGAACACCAGCGGATGCCGGAGATGAGCGGCTCGTGCCACTCCTCGAAGAAGATGCGCGGCCGCTTCGGCAGCGACTGCGCCGCGTCCGAGTGACGCTCCAGGTTCTTCTCCAGCTCCACCGCGAGCGCCTCCGCGGGCTCCGCCCGTCCCACCAGCGCCCCGGTCAGCCGCACCGCCTGCAAGATCTCCGCGAGCGAGCGCTGGTTGAACAGGTACACCGGCACTCCGCGCTTGCAGAGCTCCCGGCCGATGTCCGCCTGCAGGTCGCTGAAGCCCAGCACCAGGTCCGGCTTGAGCTCCAATATCCGCTCGAAGTTCGCGTCCAGGAACGAGCTGACCCGGGGCTTCTTGCGCGCCTCCGGAGGCCGCACCGTGAACCCCGACACGCCGACGACCAGGTCCCCCGCGCCAATGCGGTAGAGCACCTCCGTCGTCTCCTCCGTCAGGCACACCACCCGCCGCGGATGGCGCGGCGCCGACGACAACAGCGCGGACAGCTGGGCATTCATGCGGGAAACCCTAACCCGCTCCCGCCGCCTCCACTCGGAATGACGCGACGCACCAGCGCCCGGGGACTGTGCGGCAACGGACGCTGATTTCCGCGATTTCCGAAGCACCCGGGGACGGGGCAGCACGGGAAGTGCGGGAGTGCGAGCGCGCGGCGCGGGCCGGAAACTCGGGGCCGGCGCGTGGCGATGATAGCGGCACGTCTCTTGGGCGGTTTTCCAAGGCGGTGCTAGGCTCCGCCGGGTCCGAAACGACGTATGCGGTCCTTCTCTACGCCTTGGGGGAACACATGATCGAAAGCGATGCCCCCCGCAGCAAGGGCGCGCCCGCCGACGTGCCGGATCCCCTGCTCGGGCGGATCCTCAACGAGCGCTTCCGCATCCTGGAGACGCTTGGCGCCGGAGGCATGGGCCGCGTCTACAAGGCCATGCAGGCCCCGCTGGACCGGCTGGTGGCGCTCAAGGTCCTCAACCCTCAGTACAGCGGCGAGGGCAAGGACCCGGGCTTCCAGAAGCGCTTCTTCCTGGAGGCCAGCGTCACCGCGAAGCTGCGCCATCCGAACACCGTCACCGTCATCGACTACGGCAAGACGGAAGACGGCATCTACTACATCGCCATGGAGTACCTGGAGGGGCTGACGCTGTCGCAGCTGCTCACCCAGGAAGGCCCGCTGCCGTGGGAGCGCGCGCTCACCATCGGGCAGCAGGTGGCCCGCTCGCTGCGCGAGGCGCACAAGGTCGGCCTCATCCACCGCGACCTCAAGCCCGCCAACGTGATGATCCTCAACCAGGAGGCGGACCACGACGTGGTCAAGGTCCTGGACTTCGGCCTGGTGAAGTCCTTCGTGGGGGACGCCGCCATGAAGGAGGACACCACCCTCACGCAGGCGGGCGTCATCCTGGGCTCGCCGCAGTACATGGCGCCGGAGCAGGCGCGCAACATCGCGGATCCGCGCAGCGACGTGTACAGCCTGGGCGTGGTGCTCTACCAGGTGCTGATGGGCCGGCCGCCCTTCCAGGCGGCGCAGAGCATTGACGTCATCGTCAAGCACATCAACGACCCGCCGCCCCCCTTCCACACCGTGTGGCCGGACCACCACGTGCCCGCGGAGGTGGAGGCGCTGGTGATGAAGTGCCTGGCCAAGCGCCCCGTGGACCGCTACGCGTCCATGGACGCCGTGCTCCAGGGCATGCGCACCGCGGCCTCCGCGTCCGGCGTCAGCGGCGTCTTCGCCACGCGCACCGGCCTCAACGCGGTGGGCTCCGGCCCCCACAGCGGTCCGCACAGCGGCATCCACTCGGGGGCCCACCCCGCGCTGGGCTCCGGCCCCACGCCCGCGCCCAACACCATGGCGCTGGACATCTCCGTGGACGAGGCCGGCGGCCTCGCGCAGAAGAGGTCCAACAAGGGCCTGGGCATCGCCCTGTTCGGGGCGTCCCTGCTGCTGGGGCTGGGCGCGGCGGGCTTCTTCGTGCTGCGCGGCACCCAGAAGCCCGCGGAGGAGCCGGCCGTGTCCGCCCCCATGGCGCGCACGCCCGTCGCGCAGCCGCCGCCCTCCCGCGAGCCCGCCGCCGTCGCGGAGCCCGCCGCCACGCCGCCGCCCGCCCCCCCCCGGCCCGTGCGCTTCGACCTGGACAGCGACCCCCGGGGCGCGGAGGTCATGCTCGACGGCCAGCTGCGCGGCACGACGCCGCTGGTCATCAACCACACCCCTGACGGCCCGGGCCTCGCGTCCGTGGAGGTGTCGTTCGCCATGGACGGCTACCAGACCGTCAGCAAGAAGTACGCGGGCGAGCCGGGCACCACCGTCAACGTCTCCATCAAGCTTCCGCGCATCAAGAAGCAGGCACCGAAGCCTTCCCCCAAGGCTCCGAGTTCCTCGTACAAGGACGATCCGTACCAGTGAATCCCCCGACAGCCTTCCGACGTGGAGCGCTCCTCGCGCTGTGTCTTTGCGCGACCGAGGCCCTGGCGGACGCGCGCCTCGAAGCGCGCCGCCACTTCCGCAATGGCATGAACCTCATCGAGCAGAAGCAGTTCGATGAGGGCATCGCCGAGCTGGAGGAGGCCTACAACATCAAGCCGCACCCCAGCGTCCTCTACAACATCGCCCGGGCGTACCAGGACGCGGGCCGGTTCGACGAAGCGCTGGACCGCTACAAGCGCTACCTCGCGTCCAACCCGCCGGACGCCGCCAACGTGCAGGCCCAGATAACGCGCCTGGAGGCCACGCGTCAGGCCGCGCAGGCGGAGGCCCCCGCTCCCGGCACCCAACCCGGCGGCACGTCCGGCACGGGCTCCACCACCGGGCTGCCCATGCCCCCGCCGCCCCCCACGAGCATCCAGGCCCAGCAGCAGCTGGTCGCGCTCATGGAGCGGCTGGAGAAGGCCGTCAACCGCGCGGAGTCGCTCACCGCCCAGCCCCAGGCGCCGCAGCAGCCCGCGGCCACGCCCGGCACGGACGCCAACGCCAGCGACAGCGCCGGGTCCGGTGACACCTCCGGCGACCAGGGCCTGGTGCCCTACGAGGAGCGCGTGGTGACGGCCAGCCGCCGCGCCCAGTCCTCGCTGGAGTCGCCCAACGCCACCACCGTCATCACCGCGGAGGACATCCGCCTGTCCGGCGCCACCACGCTGCCGGAGCTGCTGCGCCGCGTGCCCGGCGCGGACGTGATGGCCATGGGCGTGGGCAGCGCCAACGTCAGCCTGCGCGGCTTCAACCAGCGCCTGGCCAACAAGGTGCTGGTGCTGGTGGACGGTCGCACCGAGTACCAGGACTTCCTCGGCCTCACGGTGTGGGCGGGGCTGCCCATTGGCCTGGAGGAGATTGACCGCATCGAGGTCATCCGCGGTCCGGGCAGCGCGCTGTACGGCGCCAACGCGATGCTGGGCGTCATCAACATCATCACCCAGGCCCCCGGCACCGGTCGGCGCGCGCGCTTCGGCGCCATGGCGGGCGGCGGCAACACCGTGCAGGGCTCCTTCGTCAGCCACGGCCAGAACGGCGCCCTGCGCTACCGCGCGTCCGCCGCCTACCGGCAGGAGGACAAGTGGAGCCGCGATTATGAGTCCGGCCGCCCGGACTTCGCCCTGGAAGGGCCGGCGGATCCAGACCTGGGCCAGCGCGGGGCTCGCGCCAACCTGTCCACCGTCTACTCGTTCGAGGAGGGGCGCGCGATTGGCCTCTCCGGCGGCGTGCACCGCTACCTCACGGAGATCTATCCGCTGGGCCTGCTGCGCAACTACTACATCGACGGCCTGGGCGCGTACGCCAAGGCCGACGTGGAGCTGGGCGCGGTGAAGCTCAAGGCGTTCTGGAACCACCTGTCCGGCGACGCGGGGCCGCAGTACGAGGCCATCGGGCAGCGCTCGCTGGGCATCCAGGTCGCGTCCAACGTCTTCAACGGCGAGGCGCTGTACGCGCGCAGCTTCGAACTGGCCGGTGAGCACCAGGTGAACATCGGCGTGGAGGGGCGCCTCAAGCGCGTGGCCTTCACCTACCTGGACGGCCTGCGCGAGGAGTTCCACGCGGCGGCCTTCGTCCAGGACGAGTGGCGCATCGTGCAGCCCCTGCGGCTGGTGGTGAGCTACCGCGTGGACCGCCACCCGCTCCTGGACAAGGGCAACCCGGGCATCGCGCAGTCGCCGCGCCTGTCCGCGGTGTTCCAGCCCATCGAAGGGCACGCCTTCCGCGCGTCCGTGGCCACCGCCTTCCGCGAGCCCACGTTCCTGGAGAGCTACACCCGGCTGCCCGTGCCCGTGCCGGGCGTCAACGGCGTGAGCCTCTTGACCACCGGCAACCGGACGCTGCGCCCGGAGCGCCTCAACGCGCTGGAGCTGGGCTGGCGCGGTGAGTCCCCGCGCCTGGGCCTGGACTGGGACGTGGCCCTGTACCAGAACACGGTGAAGGACCTCATCGCCCTGTCGCCCGTGCAGCCCCTGCCCGCCGGCGAGTCCTACGACAGCGGCACCGGCAGCTACCTCCTGGGCCGCTCGCTGTTCACCAACGAGGCCGCCATCTACACCGCGCGCGGCGTCGAGGCGGGCATCAACGTGTCCCCCATCGACGGCCTGGGCGTGAAGGCGAGCGCCGCGTACCAGCACGTCTCCTCCGACCTGCCGGAGGAGGAGGGCCAGTGCGGCACGTGCAGCCAGGCGCCGGCGTTCCGGCTCTTCGGCGGCGTCACCTACCGCACGCGCACGGACCTGGAGTTCGGCATCGAAGCGGCGTTCACCACCTCCACCACCTGGGTGGAGCGCGAGCCCTCCGCGTCCGACCCGACGCGCGTGGACCTCATCGCCAACAACCTCCCTGCGTACACCGTCGTCAACGCCCGCGTGGGCTACACCGTGGTGAAGGACTTCGTCTCCGTGGCGCTGCAGGGCAGCCAGCTCGGCGGCAGCCACTCGGAGCACCCCTTCGGCAACCGCATCGAGCGGCGCGTGTTCGCCAACCTGACGGTGACCCCATGAAGCGCCCCCTCTCCTTCCTCGCCTTCGCGCTCGCGTCGCTCCTGTCCGGCGGCTGTGATTCCCCGGACGTGGTGCCCACGGCGGACGGCCGCCAGAACACGCGCTCGGCCCGCATCGAGGGCAGCCTCGTGGTGCAGTCGCGCGCGCGCGGCAACGCCATCGTGTTCCTCTACGACGCGGCCAACCCGCCGCCGCCCGCGGGCTCCGGCCGTCCGGTGGCCTTCACCGTCGTCACCGCCGCGGAGCTGTTCGGCGCTTCCCTGGGGGACAACTCCACGGGCCCGTTCACCGCGCCGTTCTCGCTGAGCCTCGTGGAGCCGGGCCGCTACCTGCTGCGCGGCTTCATCGACGCGGACACCTGCCGCAACGTGCCGCAGCCCTGCCACGTGTCCGACTTCAACCCCTGGTACGGCGTCACCTCCGAGCCCAACGCGGGCGACGTGGGCGGCGGCGCCGTGGACCCGGCCACCGGCGCCACGCGCATCCTGGAGGTGACGACGGACGCGGACGGCTGGCCCCAGCCGCTCACCGGCGTCTCCGTGTCCTTCGCGGACTCGGCCACCGTGCCCTTCGACCGGCCCGCCTTCCAGACCGCGGACGCGCGCGAGTTCACCCCCGCGACCACCCCCACGAAGCTGCTGACGCTCACGCCGCAGACCCTCACCGGCGCGGTGGACCAGCGAGCGCCCGGAGCCGGCTCCGGCGGATTCTGGGTGCAGCTCGTGGACGCCAACAAGGACGGCGTCCCGGATGACGCCAACGGCGACGGCGTGCCGGACTTCTGGCCGCGCGTCATCGTGCGCAAGCTGGCGGAGGGCGTGAGGGGCTACGTGGACGAGAACGACCTCAACCGCGATGGCATGGTGGACGCGGAGGGCGTGGACTACGCGCGCGCCAACGGCGGCCTGGACGGCAAGCCGGACGTGGTGGTGCTGGCGGCCGGCCTGGTGCCAGACCCCCTGCTCGCCGTCCTGCTGGATGGTGAAGGCAAGCCCCGCCCGCAGCCCGTCTTCGTCCCGCAGCTGCTGGTGGCCGTCCGCGCGCTGGCGCTGGACGCGCGCGACCCCGCCGCGCCCGCGCCGCTCGCGGCCGTGCCCCCGGGGCGCTACAGCGTCACCCTGCTGCAGTCCACGGGGCAGACGTGGCGGCTGCCCAACGAGCTGGATCCGGCGCTCGCCGAGGCCGTGGGGCTGCCGGGCGTGCAGTCCCAGGCCTTCGTGCTGGAGGTCCGCTGAGGTCGGTTCCGCCCTCCTGAAATCGCGGCGTGGCGCCCTGGGTTGCTTTGACTTCGCAGGGCCCATCCGCGACCATGGGGCGGAGCTGCTGGAGGCGTTCCCCCCTCCGTGAGGTTTTGATTCCGATGAAGGCCGGCCCTCTCTCCGCCCCCGAATCCGCGCCCTCCCGCCCCACGGGGAGCACGCCCACGGTCCGTCCGGCCGGGAGCACGGGCCCGCAACGCGTGCTGCTGGTGGACGACAGCCGCTCCATCCGGACGCTGCTGAAGATCTACCTCATGGCCCGCAGCTTCGAGTTCCTGGAGGCCGAGTCCGCCGAGGAAGGCCTCAAGATCGCCGAGGCCGAGCAGGTGGACCTCATCCTCACCGACTTCCACATGGACGGGATGAACGGCGCGGACTTCGCCGGGCAGATCCGCGCCAGCGCCAACGCCAGGCTGTCCAAGGTCCCCATCCTGATGATGACGGGCGACCCGAACGTGGCGGAGGTGCGCGCCCTGGGCCAGAAGGCCGGCATCAGCGCCTTCGTGCGCAAGCCGGTGAGCTGCGCGCAGCTGATGACGCTGGTGGACACCATCCTCCCGCTGCCCCGCGCCACCGCGAAGTAGCGCGCTGGCTCAGGCCGGGCGCTGCGTCGCCAGCGCCCGCCGCTTGCGCACGGCCTCTCCCACGCGCACGGCCAGCAGCACCGCCAGGACGGCCCCGTAGAGCACCGGCTCCGTGACGTCCTTCTTCACCCGCCACACGAAGTGCACCACGCCCAGCACCGCGGCCACGTAGGCCAGCCGGTGCAGGCGCTGCCACCTGGGAAAGCCCAGCCTCCGCACCCACTTGTTCGTGGACGTGACGGCCAGCGGCACCAGCAGCATGAGCGCGGTGAAGCCCACGGTGATGAAGGGCCGGGTGAAGACGTCCTCCGCCATGGCGCGCACGTCCAGGCCCTGATCCAGCACGGAGTACGTGAGGAAGTGCGCCGCCGCGTAGGTGAAGGCCAGGAGGCCCAGCGTGCGGCGGATGCGCGCGGGCCACGTCCAGCCCGTCACCAGCCGCACGGGCGTGCACGCCAGCGACGCAATCAGCACCGCCAGCGCGAAGAGGCCCGTCTGGTTGAGGGCGAACTCGATGCCGTTGGCCCCCAGCTCCCCCTGCGCCCCCAGCACCGCGAGTTGCAGCAGCGGCGCCAGGCCTCCGACGGCGATGGCGGGGTTGAGCCAGGGGAGCTTGGAGGAGGCCATGGTTTTAGAAGTCCCGCTTCAGGTCCATGCCGCGGTAGAGGCCGGCCACCGCGTCCGCGTAGCCGTTGAAGGGCAGCGTGGGCCGGCGCGCGCCTTCGCCGATGCGCCGCTCCGAGGCCTGGCTCCAGCGCGGGTGGTCCACCGCCGGGTTCACGTTGGCGTAGAAGCCGTACTCGCGCTTGTTGGCGAGGTTCCACGTCGTGGGCGGCTGCTCGCGCGTGAGCGTGATGCGGACGATGGACTTGATGCCCTTGAAGCCGTACTTCCACGGCACCACCAGCCGCAGCGGGGCGCCGTTCTGCGGCGGCAGCTGCTTGCCGTAGAGGCCCGTGGCCAGCAGCGTCAGCGGGTGCTGGGCCTCATCCAGGCGCAGCCCTTCCACGTAGGGCCAGTCCAGCACCGGGCTCTTCTGGCCGGGCATCTGCTCCGGGTCCTCCAGCGTGGTGAAGGCCACGTACTTCGCGAAGGACGTGGGCTGCACGCGGTCCAGCAGCTTGCCCAGGGGCAGGCCCAGCCACGGAATCACCATGGACCAGGCCTCCACGCAGCGCATCCGGTAGACGCGCTCCTCCAGCGGGAAGGCGGAGATGAGCTGATCCACGTCCACCGTCCACGGCTTGTGCACTTCGCCGTCGATGACGACGGTCCACGGCCGCGTCTTCAGCGTGTGCGCGCGGCGGGCCGGGTCGTTCTTGTCCAGGCCGAACTCGTAGAAGTTGTTGTAGGTGGTGATGTCCTCGTAGGGCGTGCGCGGCTCGTCCGTGACGAAGACGCCCTGGGCGGGGGCCACCGGCTGCGCCACCGTGCCCGCGTCCGGCACGAAGCCGTCCATGGGCCGGGTGCGCTTCATGCCCAGCAGGTACAGCCCGCCTCCCACCACCGCGGCGGTGCCCGCGAACAGGCCCGCGTTCTTGATGAACTCGCGGCGGCGCAGGTAGAGCTTCTCGGGCGTCACTTCGGAGCCGGGGGGCTCGGGAGGGAGCTTGTCGCGCATGGCTCCCTCTATAACGCCCCAGGGCCTTTTCCGGTTACCGCCGGGCGTCCTTCACCCGCCACAGCCGCCACCAGGGCGTCCCGGGGGACTGATGGTGCTCCCAGTGGTAGCCGAAGAAGAAGCACGACAGCAGGGCCCACAGGTGGTTGCGCGGCAGGGTGCGCGCGTGGTGCGGCGCCATCCCTTCCGTCTCCGGACGCCGGTGCGGCAGGTACGTGCCGAAGTAGAAGAGCTGCACGGTGGCCAGCACGGACGGCAGCACCCAGAAGGCCAGGATGCGCGCCTGGGGCACGCCCAGCCAGAGCAGCACGTTGAACTTCAGCGCCATGACCGCGATTTGGGGCCACGTCGTGTAGCGCGCCATGAAGGCCCCGAACCACGGCCAGAAAGCCAGGCCCCGGGCCGCGAAGTCCGGGTCGTGGTCGCCGGTGGGGTCCGCGTGGTGGGCGCGGTGGTTCACCACCAGCCGGCGGTAGGACAGCCCCGCGAAGAGGAAGCAGGCCAGCGTGCCCACCGCCCCGTTCACCCGGCGGTGCAGGGACACGGTGCCGTGCATGGCGTCATGCCCGGTGATGAAGAGGCCGGTGGACAGCCACATCTGGACGAGGACGTGCAGCCAGGGGAGCGGTGAGGCCCACGGCAGGGCAGGCCCCGCCAGCATCCACGCCAGGTGCCCGCCCCACGCGCCCACCACCGCGAGCGCGAGCACGACGCCCCACGGGTCGGGTGGCACGGGATGGGCGGGGGACTCGGGCGGCATGGTTCCCTTACTGGCCATGCCCCGCCCCTCGCGCACGGGAAAATCTCGCGCGTGGGACGGGGAGTGGCCGGGACGCTACTTCTTCGCGGGCGCGGCGGCCGGGGCGCCGAAGTCCTTCACCAGCGACTCGGCGGTGACGTAGCGCGGCTCGATGTCCACCGGCACGTTCTTCAGCCGCTCCAGCACCTTCTGCACGGAGGGGCGCACCACGCCCTGCTTCGCGAGTAGCGCCTCCGCGGCGGTGCGGTCGCCCTTGGCCTGGAGGGCCATGAGCTGGTTCGTCAGCGACGTGACGGACGCCTGCATCTTGTCGGGGACGACCTCGAACGTGCCGTCCGCGTTCACCTTCACCGCGCCGGTGTCCAGGAAGTGGTTGAGCTGCAGCGCGATGCCCTTGCCGTGCGCCTCGTCGATGCCGAAGCGGATGGAGCGGAACGCGGACGCGAGGAACGTCGTGTACATGGTCCGCTGCAGGTCCTTGTCCAGCGTGCCCTTGTCCACCAACCGCTGGAGCGCCCACAGGCCGGAGATGTCCGCCTTGGCCTCCTCGATGGCGCTGGAGGACGCCTGCAGCGCCTGACGCACCGTCGTCTGCTTCCCGGCCACGGTGACGTTGTGGGGCCCCAGGCCGTGCATCAGCTCGTGCATGAGGATGTGCGTGAAGAAAGCGTCGAAGGACACGTCCTTGCGGTCCTTCGCGGGCAGCGCCACCTTCGCGATGGGCACCAGCACGCGCTGGAACTTGGCCTCCTGGATGTTCTTCAGCATCACGCGCTTGGTGCCCTTCTCCGCCGCCACGCGCTCGTCGTTGGGCAGGTTGAAGGCCGCCGTCTGCACGCCCCGGTTGCCGTCACCGGAGGAGTACAGGCTGTTGATGACGCGGATGGGGGCCAGCGCGCCCAGCTTCGGGTTGCGGAGGCCCGCGTCGATGGGGAGGTTGTTCTCCAGCTCCTGGAGCTCCGCGCTGAACTTCGCCAGCTTCTGCGTCTCCGCGTCGTCGCGCACGCCGATGAAGGCCTCGAACGCGGCCTTGTAGTTGAACCAGCCGTCCTCGTAGACCTCGTAGGGCCCGATGGTGGGCTCCACGCTCGCGTCCAGCTCCATCCACGCGACCTCGCTCGCGTAGTAGTCGTTGGACAGGAACGCCGCCGCGCGCGTCTCCAGGAAGCGCTTGAGCGTGGGCTGCTGGGTGAGCGCCGCCGCCTCACGCAACAGCTGCGCGGCCATGCCCAGCTCGCCCTGGTACTCCACGCTGTAGGGCACGCTCATGAACTTGCCGTCCGGGCCGCGGCGCAGCGTGGTGAAGAAGCCCGTGGCCGCGTGCTGCTGCGCCTCCGGCAGGCTCTTCACCCACGCCTCCACCTCCGCCTTGGTGGCGCCTGCGGGATAGAAGTTCCCCTCGTCCGGCTTGGGCGGCACGCCGGGGATGAACGGCTTCGCCTCGTCCAGGCGCGACCAGGGGCCCTTGTTGAGCAGGAACGCGTGCAGCCGCTCCTTGCCCAGGGGCGTGGTGTCCTCCACCAGGTCCAGGAGCAGGGTCTGGTTGCCCGCCCACGCCTGGCTCAGGAACAGGGGGTCCATGATCTTCGCGGCCTGGAGCACCTTGGCCAGGGCGCGCTTCTCCGCGTCCGGAAGCTTGGACACGTCCACCTTGACGTCCACGGGGGCGAAGCGCGCGGTCATCCGCTTCAGCGCCTGGGCGTCGGGCAGGGGGGCGGGGGCCTCCTGGGCGGGCGCGGCGCCCGACAGGAGCAGGGCCCCGAGCAGGGGCAGGAGGGTTCTGGACTTGGGCATGCCCCCTTCCCTACCCCAAGCCGCCCCGCCCTCCCAACAATGGGTGGGGGCGGATTCCCTCTTCTCGACAAGTCGCCGGGCATGGTTATGGGGAAGGGCATTGGCGCGTTTCCCTCAGCGCCCGGAGGCCTTCATGTCCGCAGAGACCCACCCCCAGCGGGAAACCCATTCATTCCAGGCGGAGATCCAGCAGCTCCTGAGCCTGGTCATCAACTCGCTCTACAGCCACCAGGAGATCTTCCTGCGTGAGCTGGTGTCCAACGCCTCTGACGCGCTGGACAAGCTGCGCTTCCGCTCCATCACGGAGCCGGAGCTGCTCAAGGACGAGCCGGCCCTGGAGCTCCGCATCGTCCCCGACGCCGACAAGGGCACCCTCACCATCGAGGACACCGGCATCGGCATGACGCACGACGAGCTGGTGAAGAACCTGGGCACCATCGCGCACTCGGGGTCGCGCGAGTTCCTCCAGGCGCTGGCTCAGAAGGGCCAGAAGGACATGCAGCTCATCGGCCAGTTCGGCGTGGGCTTCTACAGCGCCTACCTGGTGGCGGACCGCGTGGAGGTGGTGAGCCGCGCCGCGGGTGAGACGTCCGCGTGGAAGTGGGCGTCGGAGGCGCACGGCACGTTCACGGTGGAGCCGGCGGAGCGGGCCGCGCGCGGCACGGCCATCACGCTGCACCTGAAGGCGGACCAGAAGGAGTTCCTGGACGAGTGGAAGCTCAAGCAGCTCATCACCCAGTACTCGGACTACGTGGGCCACCCCATCAAGCTCCAGGTGACGAAGCACGTGGGCAGCGGGGACACGCAGGCCACGGAGACCGCGCTGGAGGTGGTGAACAAGGCGAGCGCCCTCTGGCAGCGTCCGAAGAGTGAAATCACGGACGAGCAGTACCAGGAGTTCTACAAGCACCTGACGCACGACTTCGACAAGCCGCTGGCGTGGACGCACTTCAAGGCGGACGGCACGCAGCAGTTCACGGGTCTGCTCTTCGTGCCCAAGCACCCGCCGTTCGACTTGAACTCGCAGCAGCAGCGCGGCGTGCGGCTGTTCGTCAAGCGCGTGTTCATCATGGACCGCTGCGAGGACCTGGTGCCGCAGTGGCTGCGCTTCGTGCGCGGCGTCATCGACTCGGACGACCTGCCGCTCAACGTGTCGCGTGAGATGTTGCAGGACTCGGCGGTGGTGCGCGCCATCCGCAAGCACGTGGTGAAGAAGTCGCTGGACCTCCTGGAGAAGCTGGCCAAGGACAAGCCGGACGACTACCGCGCGTTCTGGGAGTCCTTCGGCACGGTGGTGAAGGAGGGCCTGACGCTGGAGACGGAGTACCGCGAGAAGCTGGGCGCGCTGGTGCGCTACGAGTCCTCGCGTGAAGAGGGCCTCACGTCGCTGGCGGACTACGTGGGCCGGATGAAGGAGGGCCAGGAGGCCATCTATTACGTCTACGGCGAGAGCCGGAAGGCGGTGGCGGACAGCCCGCACCTGGAGGCGCTGAAGCAGCGCGGCTACGAGGTGCTCTTCATGACGGACCCGGTGGACGAGTGGGCCGCGCAGGGCCTGCGCGAGTTCCAGGGCAAGCCGCTGGTCTCCGCGCTCAACGCGGACCTGAAGCTCCAGTCCACGGAGGAGGAGAAGAAGGCGAAGGAGCAGCAGTCCGAGGGGCTCAAGGGCCTGACGGACAAGATGAAGGACGTGCTGAAGGAGGACGTGCGCGAGGTGCGTGTGTCGGACCGCCTCACGGACTCGCCGGTGTGCCTCGTCGTGTCGGAGGGCGGAACGCCGGCCTACCTGGAGCGCCTGCTCAAGGAGCGCGGCAAGGGGATGCCGCGCATCAAGCGCATCCTGGAGGTCAACCCCAAGCACCCCGTCATCGAGCACCTGCGCGGCCTCATCGCGAGCAACCCGTCCGCGCCGCAGGTGGGCGAGTGGATTGAATTGCTCCACGACCAGGCCCTGCTCACGGAAGGCAGCCCGCTGAGCGACCCGAACCGCTTCGCCCGGCGCATGACGGCGCTGCTCACGCAGGTGGCCACGGGCAACGGCATCCCGGCCGCCGCCACGGTGCCGCCGGCCGCCACGGCCACGGCCACGCAGACGCAGTCCAGCTGAGCGAAGACGTACGGCGTGGCGGGAGCGATGAACCCGCCACGCCCGTCAGGGGGAAGCGCCCGAGCCCCCCGTCCGCGGCGCACCTCACGAACTGGTCCGACAGTCGGACCAGTTGGGGGCTGCGCTGAACGGCAGGTGCACCGCATGGATGTCGGGCGCGCCTTGGCCATGGGCCTCACGCCCGGTTCGCGAACTCCGCCTTCTTGAGGTCCGCGAGCAGCGCCTCGCCGGTCCACTGGCGGCGCTGGCCCCCTTCCGCCTCGCGGATGAGTTCCACGAGCCGTGAGTTCACGGACACGGGCACGCCGTGGTGCTGGCCCAGACGGACGACCTCGCCGTTGAGGTAGTCCACCTCCGTCTTGCGCCCCGCGTGCAGGTCGTCCCACATGGACGAGCGCGCCTTGGGGTCGATGGCCAGCATCTTCTTCGCCAGCACACCGAACACCGCGTCCGGTGCGCCCAGCAGCAAGGGGATCCACCCCGGCGGCAGCGGCGTCAGCTTCGCGGGCTTCACCCCGGCACGGCCCAGCACCGCCAGCGCCTCCTTCTGCGCGAGCGCCAGGCACCGCCGCCACGCGCGCTGCGACAGCTCCTCCTTCAACGGCAGGTCCGCCAGCGCGTTGAGCGCGTTGTTGAGGTTGAACAACAGCTTCGCCCACTGCACAGCGACGATGTCCGAGTGCTGCTTCAGCGGCAGCCCCGCGCGAACGAAGGCCTCCAGGAACGGCGCGAGCCCCGCGTGCCGCGCGACCTCCAGCGTGCCCTCCGAACCCGCGTGGAAATGCCCCTGCCCCTGCGCCGCGACGTTGAAGGGCACCATCCCCGTGAGCACCGTGCGGCCGGGCAGCAGCCCCCGCAACACGTCCGCGTTGTGCAGCCCGTTCTGGAAGCTGATGACGATGGCACCGGGCTTGAGCCGCGACGCGAGCGTCCGCCCGGCCTCCTCCGTCGCCGCGGACTTCACCGTCACGAGCACCAGGTCCGCCGTGGCCAGCGCCTCCGGCTCCGTGTCGATGCGCAGGTCCGCCGCGGGCACCTTCAAGTCCGCGCCCTGCCAGTCCGTCAGGTGCAGGCCGTGCGCACGCACCTCCGACACCACCCGCTCGCGGCCGATGAAGCGCACCGCCGTGCCCGTCGCGGCGAGCCGCCCACCCACGTAACAGCCGATGCTGCCCGCGCCGAAGACGCAGATCTCAGGAGACGAAACCATGGGCGCGCATTGTGGCACGCACGCTCACGTCGCGGGCCACACGACGACGATGAGCACGTCCCACAACGCATGGCTCACCCAGGACGCCACGGGCGTCCGGCGCCACTCCGCCAGCGCGCCCCAGGCGAGCGACGTGGGCAGCGCGGCCAGCGCCAGCAACGGCTCACCGAAGCCCAGCAGCACCAGGCTCGACAGCACCGCCGACCCGGCGACCGCGCCCCACCGCCCCAGCCGGGGACGCAGCGCGCCCTGTACCCACCCGCGCCAGAACAGCTCCTCCGCGGGAACGAGCACCAGCACCAGGGCCAGCGCCGTCCCCAGCGACCCCGTGCCGAACGTCGCGTAGATGGAGTGCAGCGGCCCGCAGAGCGCGTCCGTGAAGCCGCCACAGAA
Source organism: Corallococcus caeni (assembly GCF_036245865.1). Taxonomy (NCBI): domain Bacteria; kingdom Pseudomonadati; phylum Myxococcota; class Myxococcia; order Myxococcales; family Myxococcaceae; genus Corallococcus; species Corallococcus caeni. The sequence continues at coordinate 1,963,451 of NZ_BTTW01000001.1, forward strand.
GGCCCACAGGAAGGCCCGCGCGCCCGCGTACAACACCCACGCCTGGGCACCCGCCCATGCGGCGTCCGGAAGCGACAGGGAGGGAGGCGGCCTTCGCCAGGGGCCCATCGCCCGCCACGTCACCGCGAGCCAGACGGCGCAGAAGACGGAGGCGACGGCGAAGAAGCGCGGCGGATGCACGTGCACCAGCGCCGTCCAGGCCAGCACGCCGCCCGCGGCCGCGGCCCGCCAGACAGGCAGGGCCGCGTCACCAGCCAACGGCGGTCCAACGGGAGAAGCGGTCATCGCGCGCGGCAGCGTACCCCGGCACGATGGACGCCGGCGGGCACGTTCACGCGTGCACCGCCGGCGGCAAGCCGGACCGTCACGTCACTACGGGAGGCACGCGCCGCTGCCCGCGCCGTCGCCGACGCACCGGTAGCCCGTGCGGCACGTCCCCTGGGGGTTGCTGCCCGACGGCGTGCAGGACACGAAGCAGTAGGCGGTGGCGCCCTGGTCATTGCTGTAGCAGGCCGAACCCGACGGGCAGCTGTCCGTCACGCAGTTCTGCGTGCAGTAGCCGCCCGGGAAGCTCGCGCCCGTGAGGCACAGGCCGTCGGTGCCGCACGCGCCGTCGGAGGTGCAGGCCCCACCGATGGTCGTCGTCGGCGTGTGGTCGTCGTCCGACTGGTAGGGAACCAGCGTGAAGCTGATGTCGCTGGTCGTCTTGCTCTTGGTGACCGTCACGGTCTCCACCTGGGTGGTGTCACGCCAGAAGCCCACGCGGTCGCCGTCCTCGAAGTACTTCCCGTCGCCGGTGTCGTCGATGGACGCCAGCACCAGGTAGTCCCGAGGTGTCATCTTCAGGCTGTAGTTGTACCCACCGGACGCGGACACCGGGGCGATGCCCTCGTCGTCGATCTGCACCTCGCCCGCGGCGTCCAGGTACGCGAACGCGATGTACGCGTCCTTGTCATCGGTGGCGCCCACGCGGAACTTCACCAGCACCTGCGCGTTGCCCGCGCCGGACGCGCCGGCCAGGTCGATCTGCGCCACGTAGCTGCCCGCCGGCAGCGCGCCCGGGGTGACGCTCACGTTCAGCGACCCGGACTTGTACGCGGGGATGGACAGCGACGAACTGGAGACGGACACCGCGGAGGCGTTGGTGCCGGAGACGGTCACGCCCACCTGCAGCGTGCCACCGCCGTTGTTGCGCACCGTCAGCGCCTGGGACGCCGTGCCGGTGAAGGACAGCTGCGTGGTGCTGATGGCCAGCTTCGGGGGCAGCGACGTGTCCCCACCGCCCTTGGCGCGCAGCACCGCGGCGTACGCGTCCACCAGGCCCGCGCCGCAGCCCTCGGAGCACTGGCTCGTCGTGTCCGCGGTGTCGCGCAGGATGCCCTCCACCTCCGTCACCGTGAGGGTGGGGTCCTGCGCCAGCATCAGCGCCACGATGCCCGCCACGTGCGGGGTGGCCATGCTGGTGCCCTGGTACCAGTCATAGGAGGGCTGGTTGGTGCTGTTGGGCAGCGTGGACAGCACGCCGTCCGGGAAGCCGTCGCCGTTGCGGTCCTCGCTCGTCTGGCCGCCGGTGGCCATGATGTCCACCGCCGTGCCGAAGTTGGAGTAGCTGGCGCGCTTGCCGTTGAAGCGCACAGCGCCCACGCAGATGACGTTCTGCTGGTTGCAGGGGAAGCTGGTGGAGGTGTTCGCGTTCTCGTTGCCCGCGGCCACCACCAGGATGGCGCCGCGCGCGGTGGCCGCGTTGATGGCGGTCTGCATCTCCGCGGACGGCGAACCGTTGCCGCCCAGGCTCATGTTGATGACCCGCGCGGGCGTGGTGTTCGCCCGCACGCCGGTGACGTTGCCGCCGCTGGCCCAGGTGACGCCCGCGATGATGTCCGCCAGCGAGCCGCCCTGCGTGCCCAGCACGCGCACCGGCAGGATGTTCCGCCCAGACCAGGTGACGCCCGCCACGCCCACGCCGTTGTTGGACGCCGCGCCGATGGTCCCCGCCACGTGCGTGCCGTGGTACGACGAGCCGCCGTTGGGCAGGTCCTTGCCGTTGTCCGTCGGGTCGGCGTCCACGCCGTCACCGTCGCCCGCGTTGGCGCTGCTGGAGATGAGGTCCACGCCCTGCAACACGCGCGAGTTCAGGTCCGGGTGCGCCGTGATGCCGGTGTCCACCACCGCCACGACGATGGACTCGCTGCCCGTGCCCAGGTCCCAGGCCGCCGGCAGGTTCATGTTCTTGTAGTGCCACTGCCGCGAGTAGAGCGGATCATTGGGCACGGCCAGCGCGTGCACCCGCACGTTGCTCTCCGCGTTCTGCACGCCCGGCACGGCCTGCACCTGGTGGAGCACGCGCACGTGCTCCGCCTCGGTGAGGGCGCGCACGTTGGGCGTGCCGCCCGACATCGCCTGCGGCTGGCTGACCTCGTAGCGCAGCAGGTGCTGCGTGTCGCTCAGGAAGGCCTGGTGCACGACGTGGTAGCCCGCGACGCGCGCCTGCGCGACGGCCTCCTCGGCGGACAGGCCCGGCGTGTCGAAGTGGACGATGATCTCCCCGGGCAGCAGCGACGCCTCGTGCGTCAGCGGCTTGGACGGGATGCCCGTGCGCCACACGCCCCGCGCCGCCAGCGCGCTGGAGACCTTCCGGGACAGGTCCTTCGCGCCCGGCAGGGAGAAGAACGCATCCAGCGACGACCCCGCGTTCGCGGCGGCGGAGCCCGCCTGGAACGGCTGCAGGGTGCCCGTGACGGTCCCCTTGGTGGAGGTGGTGTCGTCGTCATCATCGTTGCTGTTGTCGCCGGGACAGGCCACGAGACCGAGCAACCCCAGGAGGGCAAGGCGGCGGAGCATGAACAGATTCCTTGGAGAACGAGTGTGCGTGTCCGACCCTAGGTCCGCTGCGGGCAGCACGTCCAGGAGTCAGGAGCCCGGCTGGCCGGTCACCCCCTTCGCGCTTCCGCTCGCGTGCGACGTGTTGTCTGGGAGGCAACGCGATGCTTCGCGGGCCACAAGAGGCGCGCGGCGGCGGATAGCCTCGGGAGGACTATCTGCCCAGGTCGCGCAGCACCGCCTCCGCCGCGCGGCGCCCGGACGCGAGCGCCCCGTCGATGGACGCGTTCTCGCGGTGGTCTCCGCACACGTAGAGCCCCGCGGCCAGCCGCACGGGCCGGTGCGGCTCCACCAGCGCGGACGGAGGCTGCGCGGGCAGGGCCTCCGCGATGGCGTACGTGCGCAGGTGCCGCCACGCGGACACCGCCGGGCCGAACCACTCCGTGAGCTGCGCGCGCACGCGCGCCTCCAGCGACTCCGCGCCGCCCGCGTCTTCCACCACCGACACGGACACCAGCGCCTGCCCCGGGGGCGCGTACGCGGCGGACACCTCGCTCATCACCGCCACGTTGTTCACCGGCCCGCGCCCCTCGCCGTTGAGCGTGAGCCAGGGCCCCTCCACCGGCGGCTCCGGCGCGGCGAAGTACAGGCACGTCACGCGGTTCATCCGGGGCGCCGGCATGCCCACGAGCAGCGACGCCGCGGTGGAGGGGTCCGTCGCCACCACCACGGCGTCCGCGTGCAGCATCTCCCCGCCCGGCAGGCGCACGCGGTGGCCCCACACCTCCTCCACGCGCACGCACATCCGCAGCGCGGCCGACGGCAGCTTCGCCGCCAGCTGTTCCGGGATGGCCTCCATCCCGTTCGCCGGCACGGCCGCGTGGCCCTTCGCGAACATCCGGAAGACGAACTCCAGCATCCGGCTGGACGTCGTCAGCCCGCGCTCCAGGAAGATGCCTCCGAAGAAGGGCGTGAAGAACGCCTCGAGCATCTCCTCGGAGAAGCCCAGGTCGCGCAGCAGGTGCCGCGACTCCTGCTGCGGCCGCTGCCACAGGTCCCCCAGCTCGCCGGACGTGGAGAGCTGCCGCAGCTCCAGCACGCGCAGCTTGTCCGCCAGCCCTCCCGGCGCGTCGAACAGATGTGACGCCGCCGTGACAGGCTGCCGCAGCGGGTCCGCCAGCGTGTGCAGCCGCCCACCCCGCCACACCTTCGCGCCTGGGATGAAGCGCTGGAGCGACAGGGCCTTGAGGTCCAGCACGCGCCGGCCCTCGGGGTAGGCCGTGAGGTACACCTGGAAGCCCCGGTCCAGCAGGAACCCCTCGTGCGAGTCGGTGCGCACCCTTCCGCCTGGCGCGTCCCCTGCTTCCAGCACGTGCGCGTCCACCCGGGCTTCGAGCAGCGCCGTCGCGCACGCCAGGCCTGAGAGCCCTCCTCCCACGACGATGACCCCGGGCCGCTTCGCCATGGTCCGCCTCCCGTCCAGCGAGCGGGCGGAAGCTGGCTTGATAACACCACAACGTGCAAGCAAGACTCTGGTTCGGTTGCGGGCATCCGACAGTTACGGCAAACGTTTCCCGTGTGCCCGATGCCCCCAAGCACGCCCACGCCGGCATCCGCCGGTGTGTCCTTTGGAGAGAAAGAGCAGGAGTCCCCCATGTTGATCGTGATGCGCCCAGACGCGACGGCCCAGGACATCGAGCGAGTGAACGATGAGATCCGCCGCCGTGGCTGGCATCCGCACGCGATTCCAGGGGGCTCTCGCACCGCCATCGGCATCACGGGCAACCCGGGCGCGGTGGAGCCGGAGCCCTTCCGCGTGCTGCCCGGCGTCGCGGACGCCATCCCCATCTCCCAGCCGTTCAAGCTGGTCAGCCGCGAGGTGAAGCAGGAGGACAGCCAGGTGCGCGTGGGCGACCTCACGCTCGGCGGCGCCGCCATCCACGTCATCGCGGGCCCCTGCTCCGTGGAGTCGCGCGAGCAGATCATCTCCACCGCCCAGGCGGTGAAGAAGGCCGGCGCCACCATGCTGCGCGGCGGCGCATTCAAGCCGCGCACCAGCCCCTATGAGTTCCAGGGCCTCAAGGGCGACGGACTGGCGCTGCTGGCGGAGGCGCGCAAGGAGACGGGCCTGCTGGTGACGACGGAGGTGAAGGACACGGCGACGCTGGCCGCCGTCGCGGACCACACCGACATCCTCCAGGTGGGCGCGCGCAACATGCAGAACTTCAGCCTGCTGGAGGCGGTGGGTGAGACGCGCAAGCCCGTGCTGCTCAAGCGCGGCATCAGCGCCACCATCAAGGAACTCCTGATGGCGGCCGAGTACATCGTCGCGCGCGGCAACACCCAGGTCATCCTCTGCGAGCGCGGCATCCGCACGTTCGAGAACATGACGCGCAACACGCTGGACCTGAACGCGGTGCCCATGCTCAAGGCGCTGACGCACCTGCCCGTGTTCGTGGACCCCTCGCACGGCATCGGCGTGCGCAAGGCCGTCCCCGCGATGATGCGGGCCGCGGTCGCCGCGGGCGCGGACGGCCTCATCGTGGAGGTCCACCCGGATCCGCCGCGCGCGAAGTCGGACGGCTTCCAGTCGCTGGACTTCTCCGAGTTCGAGAAGGCCATGGGCGAGGTGCGGGCCATCGCCGCCGCGATGGGCCGCGAAATGGTCCGGCTGGGCTAGCCCATGACGCTCAAGGAAGCGCTGGGCAAGGTGGTGGGCCGGCGCGACCTCTCCCGCGAGGAGATGGCCTCTGTCATGGGCCAGATGCTCGCGGGCGAGGCATCCGCCGCGCAGGTCGGTGCGCTGGCGGCCGCGCTGCGCATGAAGGGGGAGACCGAGGACGAAATCCTCGGCGCGGCGGAGGCCATGCGGGCCTGCGCGGCGAAGATTGCTCCCCTGGCGGAGGTGGTGCTCGACACCTGCGGGACCGGGGGTGATGGAGCGCACACCTTCAACATCTCCACCGCGGTGGCCTTCGTGGCCGCCGGGGCGGGGGTGACGGTGGCCAAGCACGGCAACCGCGCGGTCTCCAGCCGCTGCGGCAGCGCGGACGTGCTGGCGGCGCTGGGCGTGTCCATGGAGCGGGCGCACGCGCAGGTGGCGCGCGACATCGACGAGCACGGGGTGGGGTTCCTCTTCGCGCCCTCGCACCACAGCGCCTTGAAGCACGTGGCGCAGGCGCGCAGGGACCTGGGCTTCCACAGCGTGTTCAACCTGCTGGGGCCGCTGACGAACCCGGCGGGGGCGCGCTACCAGCTGCTGGGCACGTTCGACCGGCAGCGGGTGGAGCAGACCGCGCGCGTGCTGGGGCGGCTGGGCAGCCGGCGCGCCTGGGTGGTGCACGGGCACGACGGGCTGGATGAGATTTCGCCGTGCGCGCCCACGGAGGTCGCGGAGCTGTGCGCGGACGGCACCGTGCGCCGCTTCACGGTGACGCCGGAGGACGCGGGCCTGTCCACCGTGCCGCGCGAGTCCATCGCGGGAGGCGACGCGGAGGAGAACGCGAAGCGCCTGCGCGCGCTGCTCGCCGGAGAGCGCGACGGGGTGCGCACGGCGGTGCTGCTCAACGCGGCCGCCGCGCTGCTCATCGTCGGACTGGTGGACAACCTGAAGGAGGGCGTGAAGCGGGCCGAGCACGCCATCGACTCCGGGGCCGCCGAACGCAAGCTCACGGCGCTCATCCAGAAGGCCGCGGCATGACGACCTCCTCTTCGGCCGCGAAGCCCGCGGAAGCCCCCGGCACGCTGGACGTCATCATGGCGCGCAAGCGCCGGGAGCTGGGGACCCGTCCTCCGCCCACGCACGGCGCGCATCCCCCCACGCGGGACTTCGCCCAGGCGCTGGTCCGCCGCGCATTGGGACATCCGGTCAACGTCATCGCGGAGGTGAAGCGCAAGAGCCCTTCGGGCGGCGCCTTCCCCCACGCGGACGTCGTCGCGGTGGCCCGTTCCTATGAAGCCGCCGGCGCCTGCGCCATCAGCGTACTCACGGACGGGCCGGACTTCGGCGGCAGCCTGGAGGACCTGGTCGCGGTCCGGGCCGCCGTCTCCATCCCCGTGCTGCGCAAGGACTTCCTCGTCGCCGCCAGCGAGGTGGAAGAAAGCGCGGCCTGGGGCGCGGACGCGGTGCTGCTCATCGCGGACGCGCTGACGGACGCGGAGCTCCGGGAGATGATCGCCGCCGCGAAGCAGGTGCGCGTGGCCGCGCTCGTGGAAGCCCACACGGAGGCGCACGCCGAACGCGCGCTCGCCGCGGGCGCGAGCATCATCGGCCTCAACAACCGCAACCTCGCCACGCTGAAGACGGACACCGGCACGGCGCTCCGGGTGATGCCCGCGCTGCGCTCCCGGTCCACCGCGCTGGTGGCGGAGAGCGGCCTCAAGCACCTGGCGGACCTCACCGCCGCGCGCGACGCGGGCGCCAACGCCGTGCTCGTGGGCGAGTCCCTGCTGCGCGACGCCGACCCGGGCCGCGCCCTGCGCCGGCTGCTCGGCCTGGAAGGCGGCGGGACATGAACGTCCTCGTGAAGGTCTGCGGCGTGACGCGCGTCGCGGACGCGAAGGGCGTCTGGGCGGCGGGGGCGGACGCGATGGGGCTCAACTTCCATCCGGGCTCGCCCCGCTTCGTGGACCTGTCCACGGCGGCGACGCTCGCGCGCACGCGGCCCCCGCTGGCCGCCATGGTGGGCGTGTTCGTCAACGCGACGCCGGAGGACATCCGCGTGCGCGTGCGCGAGTGCGGCCTCACCGCCGTGCAGCTCCACGGCGACGAGCCCCCCGAGGCCTGCTCCGGCTACGGCGTGCCCGTCATCAAGGCGCTGCGCGTGCGCGGGCCGGACGACGTGGCGAAGGCCCGGAGCTACGTGGGCGTGGGCGACGTGGCGGGGCTGCTCCTGGACGGCGCGGCCCCGGGCTACGGCGGCGGCGGCGTCACCTTCGACTGGTCGCTGGTCAAGCAGCTGGCGGACTGTGGCCTGCCGGTGCTGGTGGCGGGCGGGCTCAAGCCTTCGAACGTAGCCGAGGCCGTGAGGGCCACCCGGCCCTACGGTGTGGACGTGGCCAGCGGGGTGGAGTCTTCCCCTGGCATCAAGGACCTGGACGCGGTGCGCGCCTTCGTGCGCACGGTCCGGTCCCTCAACCCTTGAGGAGTCATGCCATGACGACGGACACTGCCGTGGGCCGCTTCGGCCGTTACGGCGGACGCTATGTGCCGGAGACCCTGGTCCCGGCGCTGCTGGAGCTGGAAGAGGCGTACGCGAAGGCGCAGAAGGACGCGTCCTTCGGCGAAGAGGTGACGCGCGTGCTGCGCGAGTACGTGGGCCGCCCCACGACGCTCACGCCCGCGCACCGCCTCACGGAGGCCTGGGGCGGCGCGCAGGTGTGGCTCAAGCGCGAGGACCTGGCGCACACGGGCGCGCATAAAATCAACAACACCGTGGGCCAGGTGCTGCTCGCCCGGCGCATGGGCAAGAAGCGCATCATCGCGGAGACGGGCGCGGGCCAGCACGGCGTGGCCACCGCCACCGCGTGCGCCCTCTTCGGCCTGCCCTGCGAGGTGTTCATGGGCGCGCTGGACGTGGAGCGCCAGGCGCTCAACGTCTTCCGCATGCGCGCCCTGGGCGCGGTGGTGCGGCCGGTGGAGTCGGGCTCGCGCACGCTCAAGGACGCGATGAACGAGGCCATGCGCGTCTGGGTGTCGCAGGTGCAGGACACCTACTACGTCATCGGCAGCGCGGCGGGCCCGCACCCCTACCCCACCATCGTGCGCGACTTCCAATCCGTCATCGGCCGGGAGATTCGCGCCCAGACGCTGGCCACCATTGGCCGGCTGCCGGACGCCATCATCGCGTGCGTGGGCGGCGGCTCGAACGCCATCGGCGCGCTGCACCCCTTCATCCCGGACACGGCGGTGCGGCTGGTGGGCGTGGAGGCGGCGGGCCACGGCCTGGAATCCGGCCAGCACGGCGCGTCGCTGACGCTGGGCACGGAGGGCGTGCTGCACGGCTCGCGCTCGCTGGTGCTCCAGGACGAGCACGGCCAGATTCAAGAGGCGCACAGCATCTCCGCGGGCCTGGACTACCCGGGCGTGGGGCCGGAGCTGGCGCACCTGGCGAAGACGGGCCGCATGGAGGTACGCACCGCGACGGACGACGACGCGCTCGCGGCCTTCTACGAGGTCGCGCGCACGGAGGGCATCCTCCCCGCGCTGGAGACGTCGCACGCGTTCGCGGCGGCGCGCTCGCTGGCCCGCGACATGGGCAAGGGCAAGCACCTGGTCATCAACTGCTCGGGCCGGGGTGACAAGGACGTGGCGACCATCTCGGCGCGCGGAGTGCCGCCGGCGACGGGGGTGAAGTCATGAGCGCGGAGCTGGACAAGGCGTTCGCCCGGGCGAAGGCCCGGGGAGAAGGCGCGCTGGTGGCGTACGCGATGGCGGGCGACCCGGACCTGCCCAGGTCCGTGGACGTGTTCGCCGCGATGGTGGAGGGCGGCGCGGACGTGCTGGAGATTGGCGTGGCGTTCAGCGACCCCATCGCGGACGGCCCCGTCATCCAGGCCGCGTCCGAGCGGGCGCTGAAGGCCGGCGCCACGCTGCGCCGCGTGCTGGATGAAGTGGTGCCGGAGGTGCGCCGCCGCTGTCCGGAGACGCCGCTGGTCATCATGACGTACGTCAACGTGGTGATGGCCATGGGCGAGGAGCGCTACGCGAAGCTCGCGCGCGAGCGGGGCATCGTGGGCACCATCCTCCCGGACCTGCCGCCCGAGGAGAGCGCCGGCATCCGCGCCGCGTTCGACAAGGAGGGCGTGGACCTGGTGCCCCTGTGCGCGCCCACGACGCCGCCCGCGCGCGCGGAGGCCATCGCGAGGGACGCGCGGGGCTTCGTCTACTGCGTGTCCGTGGCGGGCGTCACCGGCATGCGCGCGGAGCTGCCGCCGGACCTGTCGCAGCGGCTGGACCTGGTGAAGCGCGCCGCGTCCGTGCCGGTGGTGGCGGGCTTCGGCATCTCCAACGCGGAGACGGCCCGGCCGCTGGTGGCCCACGCGGACGGCGTCGTCGTGGGCAGCGCCCTGGTGAAGGCCGCCCACGCGGACGGCCCGGCCGCCGCGAAGCAGCTTTGCGCGGACATCAAGCGCGGCCTGAAGCGCTAAGGTCCCCTCCGCGCGCCGGACGTCTTCCGGCGCCCGGAGACCGGACATGTACACCCCGCCAACGCTGGGCCCCACCCTCGAAACACCGCGCCTCATCCTCAAGCCGCCCACGCTCCAGGACCTGGACGGCTTCGTGGCGATGATGGCGGACGAGGAGACCGCGCGGTACATCGGCGGCCTCCAGCCGCGCTCCAACGTGTGGCGCGCCGTCTGCACCATGGCCGGCTCCTGGGCCCTCCAGGGCTTCTCCATGTTCTCCATGTTCGAGAAGTCCACCGGGAAGTGGGTGGGCCGGCTCGGGCCCTGGATGCCCGCGGACTGGCCGGGCCCGGAGGTGGGCTGGGGCCTGTCCCGCGACGCGTGGGGCAAGGGCTACGCCACGGAAGGAGCCGCGGCCACCATCGACTGGGCGTTCGAGCACCTCGGGTGGACGGAGGTCATCCACTCCATCTCCCCTCCGAACGAGCCGTCCAAGCAGGTGGCCCGCCGGCTGGGCTCGCGCTTCCTGCGCATGGGCATGCTGCCGGCGCCCTACAACGACCACGAGGTCGAAATCTGGGGCCAGAGCCGTGAGGAGTGGCGAACACGGAAGCGCCAGGCCTGAGACTTTTTTCCTCCCGTCCCGCCACGGGCTGACACAGATTGGCGCCATGAACTCACGCGCGCCCCAGCTGGTCCTCGTCCGTCACGGTGAGACGGAGTGGAGCCGCAGCAGCCAGCACACCGGCCGCACGGACCTGCCGCTGTTGGAGGAGGGCCGCCAGATGGCGGAGCAGCTCCGTGCGCCGCTGAGCGCGTGGCGCTTCGCCGCCGTGTGGACCAGCCCGCTGTCGCGCGCCCTGGAGACGTGCGTGCTCGCGGGCTACGGCGACGTGGCCCAGAAGCGCGACGACCTGATGGAGTTCAACTACGGCGACTACGAGGGCCGCACCGGCGCGGACATCCGCACCACGCGCCCGGGCTGGACGCTGTGGGCGGACGGCGTCCCCAACGGGGAGACGCTGGAGGAGGTGGGCGCCCGCGTGGACCGCGTCATCGCGGAGGCGCGCGCCCTCCAGGACGACGTGCTCGTCTTCTCCCACGGGCACCTGCTGCGCATCCTCGCCGCGCGCTGGCTGGGCCTGCCTCCGGATGGCGGCAGGCTGTTCCACCTGGGCACGGCGTCCATCAGCGTGCTGGGCTCCGAGGCCGGCGGCAGGCAGCCGGTCCTCGTGAGCTGGAACGACACCACGCACCTGCGGGGCTGAGCGCTACAGCTTCCCCTCCAGGAAGTTGCGCACCAGCGACGGGCCTTCCGGCGTCAGCACGCTCTCCGGATGGAACTGCAGGCCCACCACCGGCCGCGTGCGGTGCCGCAGCGCCATCACCAGGCCGTCCTGGCTCCACGCCGTGGCCTCCAGCTCCGCGGGCATGGAGTCCGCGGCCACCACCAGCGAGTGGTAGCGCGCCGCCTGGAAGCCCTGCCGCACGCCCGTGAAGACGCCGGTGCCTTCGTGCCGGATGAGCGCCGCCTTGCCGTGCACGGGCTCCGGCGCGCGCACCACCTGGCCGCCGAACGCCGCGCCAATGGACTGGTGCCCCAGGCACACGCCCAGCACCGGCACGCGCGACTGGGAGATGGCCGCCACGCTCACCCCGGCCTCGTGCGGCGTGCACGGCCCCGGAGACACCACCAGGTGTGACGCGCCCGAAGCCGCGACGCCCGCGGCATCCAGCGCGTCGTTGCGCACGACCTTCACCTCCGCGCCCAGCGTGTAGAGCAGCTGCACCAGGTTGAAGGTGAACGAGTCGTAGTTGTCGATGACGAGGATCACCGCCCACCTCCTTCGCGCGCCAGCCGCAGCGCGGCGGCCATGGCGCCCGCCTTCGCTTCCGTCTCGTCCGCTTCCTTCATGGGGTCCGAGTCCGCCACCAGCCCCGCGCCGGCGGTCCACATCGTGCGGTCGCCATCCACGAAGAAGGTGCGCAGCGCGATGGCCACGTCCAGCGTGCCGCAGAAGGACAGGTAGCCCACCGCGCCGGCATAGGGCCCGCGCCGCATGGGCTCCAGCTCGTCGATGATCTGCATCGCGCGAATCTTGGGCGCCCCCGACACGGTGCCCGCCGGGAAGGTGCTCGCCAGCGCGTCCAGCGCGTCGAAGCGCGTGGTGTCCAGCTTGCCGCGCACCTGGGACACGATGTGCATCACGTGGCTGTAGCGCTCGATGATCATCAGGTCCTCGATGCGCACGGTGCCCGGGGCGGCCACCCGGCCCACGTCGTTGCGCCCCAGGTCCACCAGCATGATGTGCTCGGCGCGCTCCTTCTCGTCCGCGAGCAGCTCCTTCTCCAGCCGCAGGTCCTCGGCCTCGGAGCCGCCCCGGCGCCGCGTGCCCGCGATGGGCCGCACCACCACGTCCCCGTCGCGCACCTGCACCAGCAGCTCCGGCGACGCGCCCACCAGCGCCCGCGCCTCGCCCAGGTCCACCAGGAACAGGTACGGCGACGGGTTCACCCGCCGCAGCGCCCGGTAGAGCGACAGCGGCGGGATGGCGCCCTTCGCCTCGAACCTGCGCGCGAGCACCGCCTGGAAGCAGTCCCCCGCGCGCACGTACTCCTGCACCTTCTCCACCGCCCGCGCGTAGCCCTCGCGGTCCCAGCACGCGACGGGGGCCGGCGCGTTCTTCTGCGAGGGCGCGGGCGCGTAGGCCTCCGGCGGCAGCGGACGGCGCAGCTTCTCCGCCATCGCCTCCGCGCGTCCTTCCGCGTCCTTCAGCGCCTGCGCGACGCTGCCGTGCAGCGCGGGCCGCGCGATGGCGATGGCCTTGAGCGTCTGGGTGCGCGTGTCGTGGGTGACGAAGTCCTCGGCCACGAGCCACTCGGAGTCCGGGAAGCCCGTGTCACGCGGGTGGCGGTCCGGCACGCTCGGCTCGAACCAGGACGTGGCGTTGTAGCCCAGGTAGCCCACGAGCCCGCCCAGGAAGGGCGCCTCGCCCGGCAGCGTCGCCACGGACAGCTCGCGCCACAGCGTGCGCAGCACGTCCAGCGGGCGGCCCTCGCGGCGCTCCTCGTGCGAGCCGCGCCACAACGTGAGCCCGTCCCGGTCCAGCCGCACGCGGCCCGCCGGGTTCACGCCCACGTGGCTGTAGCGCCCGAAGCGCTCGCCGCCGTAGCACGACTCGAGGATGAAGCCGCGGCTGCCGCCGCCCAGCTTCAGGTATGCCGACAGCGGCGTATCCAGGTCCGCCGGCAACTCCACCGACACCGGCACCGCCTGGCCTGCTTCCGCGCGCTGCCGGTAGGCTGCCTTCCGCTCCTGCGCATCCATGGTCTATTGCCCTGACCCCTCTGCCACTTCCCGGAGGGGCGCCCGGGTGCCCGGCCTTCCGGGCCCTGCGACTACGGTTTCGCGACGGGCTTCGCCTGGGCGAACACGCCGTCCTTCCACTGATAGACCTCGCGCTCCGTAACCTTCCGCGGCTCGCCTTCTTCCTCCGCCTCCTCCTCGTTCGTGCGCACCACCAGCGCGCGCTTCGCGGCCGGCTGGAAGGAGACCTCGAACGAGCTCATGTTCGGCGGGTCCATCAGCCCGCCCAGTTCCAGCGCCAGCTTCGCCTTGCCCAGCACGCCCGGCTTCCCATTCGAGCCGGTGTAGCTCACGTAGGACGTGACGTAGTCGCCGCAACGCTCCGGCGTGGAGTCCAGCTGCAGCAGCGTCACGCCCGCCTGCTTCGCGGGGACGAGCGTCACCTTCACCGGGCCGCCCTGACCGCTGCCGTAGTTCGTGGACGCCACCGCCACGTCCACGCTGCTCACGCGGCGGGGCGGCTTCACGTTCGGCTCCAGCACGCGCACGCGCGCCTTGAACTCGTTGCTCATCACCACCGTGGCCACTTCCATCTCGCCGTCCCCGTCGAGGTCGGCCTCGAAGCGGAACGGCGTGAGCGTGTTGCCGAAGACCCAGCCGGACACAGGCGCCGAGCCCGGAGCCGCCTTCGCATCCACGACGGCCACCTGGTACCAGGTGTTGACGTACTCGCCGACCCTCGCGCGCGTCCCCACCTTCAGCACGCGCACGGGGGTTCCCAGCATCAGCGTCTTCACGACGCCCGCCTCCGCCGCCGCGCTCGCGCGCAGGTTCGCCTCATCCACACCCAGGTAGACCTGCTGCCCCGCGGTGAACGCGGTGAACTCGAAGTCCTCCGGAGCCGGCGCGCCCGCCTCCGCCAGCGGCGCGCTGTATTCGAGCACCGCGTCCGAAGCAGGGGTGGACTGCGCCAGGGTGAGGGACAGGAGGAGCGCGGGCGTCAGCATCACGAAAGGGTCCGGAAGTGGGAGGTTCCCGGGTTTATCCCCCGTCCCCGCCCACCATCCAAGGGGCCCTCCGGTCCCTGGCTTCGTCGTTTGGATCGCAAGCAGGGCCCGGACGCACGCCCGCCCCCTTGTCAGCGGAGCGCCCCGGGAGGTTGGACCGTGGGTGGCCCCTGTTCCAAGGCCTCGTTACCTCTACAGGACCGTGGCCACCGCGACGACCCATCAGGACCGACCGCCGTTGGTTTCCGTGACGCCGCAGGGGCTGTACTGCCAGGCGGGGAACTTCCACATCGACCCCTGGCGTCCGGTGGAGCGGGCGCTCGTGACGCACGCGCACGGCGACCACGCCCGGAGCGGCAGCAAACGCTACCTGGGGGCCCGCGCCGGGCTGGGCCTGCTGCAACGGCGGCTGGGCGCGGACGCGGTCATCGACACGCTGGAGTACGGCGAGACGCTGAAGGTGGGCGACACCACCGTGAGCTTCCACCCCGCGGGCCACGTGCTGGGCAGCGCGCAGATCCGCGTCGAGCACCGGGGCGAGGTGTGGATCATCTCCGGTGACTACAAGCGCACGCCGGACCCCACGTGCACGCCCTTCGAGGTGGTGCGCTGCCACACCTTCATCACCGAGGCGACGTTCGGTCTGCCCATCTACCGCTGGGATGACACGGGCCTCGTGGCCCAGGACATCCTGCGCTGGTGGGACGCGAACCGCGAGGCGGGGCGCTCGGCGGTGCTGTTCTGCTACGCGCTGGGCAAGGCGCAGCGGCTGCTGGCGGAGCTGGGCAAGCTGACGGACCGGCCGGCCTACGTGCACGGCGCGGTGAACGGGCTCGTCACCGCGTACCGCGAGGCGGGCATCCCGATGCTGCCCACGCAGCTGGTGTCGGAGACGGAGAAGGGCACGTCCTTCGCGGGAGCGCTGGTGCTGGCGCCGCCGAGCGCGGCCGGCTCCACGTGGATGCGCCGCTTCGGTGAAGCGGAGACGGGCTTCGCGTCGGGGTGGATGCGCGTGCGCGGCAACCGGCGCCGCCGTGGCTACGACCGGGGCTTCGTGCTGTCGGACCACGCGGACTGGCCGGACCTCTTGCGCACGGTGGCGGACACGCAGGCGGAGAAGGTGCTCGTGACGCACGGCTACACCGACCCTTTGTCGCACTACCTGCGGGAGCGGGGCGTGGATGCCTCGCCGCTCGCCACGCCCTTCGAGGGCGAAGCGGAGGACTGACCCGTGCGAGCACTGGCCGACCTGTACGACACGCTCGACCAGACGACCTCCACCAACGCGAAGGTGGAGGCGATGGCGCAATACTTCCGGAAGACGCCACCGGAGGACGCGGCCTGGGGTCTGTTCTTCCTCACGGGCCAGAAGCTCAAGCGGCTGCTCACGTCGAAGCTGCTGGTGGGCTGGACGCAGGAGCTGACGGGCATCCCGGACTGGCTCTTCGATGAAGTCTACGCGTCGGTGGGAGACCTGGCGGAGGTGATTGCCCTGCTGCTCGACGGCGCGAACTTCCCGCCCGAGCACGCCGAGGAACTCCCTCTCTCCCGATGGCTGGAGGAGCGCCTGTTGCCGCTGCGCGGCCTGGAAGCGGCGGAGCAGCGCGAGCGCGTGGTGGGCTGGTGGAGGTCCATGCCCCGCCGCGAGCTGTTCCTGCTCAACAAGATGCTCACCGGCGAGCTGCGCGTGGGCGTGTCCAACACGTTGGTGGTGCGCGCCATCGCGCAGGTCACGGGGCTGCCGCCGCCCAGCGTGGCGCACCGGCTGATGGGGACGTGGACGCCGACGAAGGCGTTCTTCGAACAGCTCGTCGCGCCGGATGTGTCGGACGGCCACGTGTCGCGCCCGTATCCGTACTACCTCGCGTCACCGCTGGAACAGCCCGCGGAGTCGCTGGGTGAGGTGAGTGACTGGCTGGTCGAGTGGAAGTGGGACGGCATCCGGGGCCAGCTCATCCGCCGACAGGGCGACGTGTTCCTCTGGAGCCGCGGCGAGGAGCTGATCACCGAACGCTTCCCTGAAATCACCGAGGCCGCCCGGGCCCTGCCCGAGGGCACGGTGCTCGACGGCGAGGTGATGGCCTACGAGGACGGGACGCCCCTGCCCTTCGCCCGGCTCCAGCGCCGCATTGGCAGACAGAAGCTCACGCCCAAGGTGCTGGCGGAGGCCCCCGCCGCGTTCGTCGTCTACGACCTGCTGGAGCAGGACGGCAAGGACGTGCGCGAGCTGCCCCTGCGCGAGCGCCGCGCGAGGCTGGAGGCCCTGCTCAAGGACCACCCGCGCTTCCCCATCTCGCCTTCGGTGACGGCGCCGTCGTGGGAGGCATTGGCGGAGCTGCGCAAGGAGTCCCGCGAGCGCAACGTCGAAGGCCTGATGATCAAGCGCCTGGACTCCGTGTACCAGACGGGGCGCAAGCGCGGCGATTGGTGGAAGTGGAAGATCGACCCGTACACGGTGGACGCGGTGTTGCTCTACGCGCACCCGGGCCACGGCCGGCGCTCGTCGCTCTACACGGACTACACCTTCGCGGTGTGGAACGGCGAGGACCTGCTGCCGGTGACGAAGGCCTACTCGGGTCTCACCGATGAGGAGATTGGCCGGCTGGACCGGTGGATCCGCGCCCACACGCGGGAGAAGTTCGGTCCAGTGCGCTCGGTGGATCCAGAGCAGGTGTTCGAGCTGCACTTCGAAGCCATCGCCCCGTCCCCGCGACACAAGTCGGGCATCGCCTTGCGCTTCCCCCGCATCGCCCGCTGGCGCGCGGACAAGACGGCGAGGGACGCGGACACGCTCGACTCGCTGAAGGGGCTGCTCCATGCAGCCCACTAAGCCGCGCCGCCGCAATCGCATGCGAGGCAAGCACGCGCCGGAGAATCAGACCGAAGCACCGAAGCGCACCCGCGCAAAGCGTCCCGTTCCCCGCAGCCCTTCCCCGTACCAAGGCGCGCCGCTGGATCAACTCCGCCAGTGGTTCGCCGCCAAGGGCTGGACGCCGTACGCCTTCCAGGAGGAGGCCTGGGCGGCCTACGCGCGCGGAGACAGCGGCCTCATCCACGTGCCCACCGGCGCGGGAAAGACCTACGCGGCCTATATCGGCCCGCTGGCGGACGCGGCGGAGCGCAACGAGAAGGGCCTTCAGATCCTCTACCTCACGCCGCTGCGAGCAGTGTCGCGTGACGTGGAGCAGGCCCTGCGCGAACCACTGATGGCCCTGGACGCGGACCTGGAGGTGGAGAGCCGCACGGGCGACACGTCCGCCTCCGTGCGACAGCGTCAGCGCGAGCGCCTGCCCCAGGTCCTCATCACCACGCCGGAGTCCCTGTCACTGCTGCTGACCCAGGAGCAGGCAGCGGAGAACTTCGCCTCACTGCGCGCCGTCATCGTGGACGAGTGGCACGAACTGCTCGCCTCCAAGCGAGGCACGCAGGTGGAGCTGGCCCTGGCGCGCCTGCGCCACTTCGCCCCGGGCCTGCGCATCTGGGCGCTGTCCGCCACGCTCGCCAACCTGGAGGAGGCCGCGCGCACCGTCGTCGGCACGGACCGCGAGCCCACGCTGGTCAGCGCGGATCTCCAGCGTCCCGTGGACGTGGAGACGCTGCTCCCCGCGGAGGTGGACACCTTCCCGTGGTCGGGCCACCTGGGATTCTCCATGCTCCCGCGCGTGGCCGAGTGGCTGGACCCCACGCAGTCCACGCTCCTCTTCACCAACACGCGTTCACAAGCGGAGCGCTGGTTCGAAGGGCTGCGTTTCCTGCGCCCGGAATGGGAGCACCTGCTCGCGCTACACCACGGCTCCATCGACCGCGAGGAGCGCGAGCGCGTGGAGGGCGGCCTCAAGGACGGCAGCCTGCGCCTCGTCGTGTGCACGTCCTCGCTGGACCTGGGCGTGGACTTCGGCCCGGTGGAGCGCGTCATCCAGATAGGCAGTCCCAAGGGCATCGGTCGCACCCTCCAGCGCGCGGGCCGCAGCGCGCACCGCCCCGGCGCCACCTGTCGCATCCTCTTCGTCCCCACGCACGCGCTCGAACTGGTGGAGATGGCCGCCGCCCGGGACGCCATCGCGAGCCGCGAGGTGGAGCCGCGCACGCCGCTGTCCAAGCCGCTCGACGTGCTGGCCCAGCACCTGGTGACGTGCGCGCTGGGAGGAGGCTTCACCCGCGAAGCCCTGCGCGACGAGGTCCGCACCGCCACGAGCTACGCGTCCCTCACCGACGAGGAGTTCGACTGGGCGCTCGCCCTGGTGCGCGAGGGTGGCCCCACGCTGCGCGCCTACCCGGAGTTCCGCCGCGTGGTCGAAGTGGACGGCCGCTTCCGCGTCCCCGACGTGCGCCTCGCGAGGCTGCACCGGCTCAACATCGGCACCATCACCTCGGACGCGTCCGTGCAGCTGCGCTACTGGAGCGGCGGCAACCTGGGCACCGTGGAGGAGTCCTACGTCAG
This sequence comes from Corallococcus caeni, assembly GCF_036245865.1. Taxonomy (NCBI): domain Bacteria; kingdom Pseudomonadati; phylum Myxococcota; class Myxococcia; order Myxococcales; family Myxococcaceae; genus Corallococcus; species Corallococcus caeni. The sequence goes on from NZ_BTTW01000001.1 coordinate 1,982,154, forward strand.
CCGCCTGAAGCCCGGAGACACCTTCCTCTTCGCGGGCCGCCGGCTGGAGTTCAGCCGCTTCAAGGACATGACGGCGTACGTGAAGCCCGCGAAGGCCAAGGCCACGCAGACGCCGCGCTGGGGCGGCAGCCGCCTGCCCCTCTCCACGTCGCTCGCCTCCGCGATGCGCCGCACGCTGGAGGCCGCGCGCCAGGGCGACGTGACGCGAGACGAGATCGCCGCCGCGTGGCCCATCCTCGACGCGCAGGCCCGCCTGTCCCGCATCCCCGGCGACGGCCGCTGTCTGGCGGAGACCTGCCGCACCCGCGACGGCCACCACCTCTTCCTCTATCCCTTTGAAGGAAGGCTCGTGCACGAGGGCCTGGCGGCGCTCCTCGCCCTGCGCCTCACGCGCCTGCAGAAGGCCACCTTCAGCCTGTCGGTGAACGACTACGGCCTGGAGCTGCTCACCCCCACGCCCTTCCCCTTCGACGAGGCCCTGCGCCCGGCCCTCTTCACCCGCGAGCGGCTGGTGGAGGACATCCTGGAGAGCGTGAACCTGAGCGAGCTCGCGCGCCGGCAGTTCCGCGACATCGCCCGCGTGGCCGGGCTGGTGATGCCGGGCCTGCCCGGAGCGCGCAAGTCCACCCGCCAGGTCCAGGCCAGCTCCGCGCTCCTCTACGACGTCTTCGTGAAGTACGACCCGGACAACCTCCTGCTGCGCCAGGCGCGACGCGAGGTGCTGGAGCACCAGTTCGAACAGGGCCGGCTCGCGCGCACCCTACAGCGCCTGGAGGCGAACCCCGTCGAGGTCGTCCACGTCCACCGGCCCTCGCCGCTGGCCTTCCCGCTCGTCGTCGAGCGCATCAGCGCGAGCGTGTCCAACGAATCCCTGCTGGACCGCGTGGAGCGACTCAAGGAGCGATGGTCCCAGGCCGATGCCAGACCCGCGTAGCGGACGCGGACGTGGAGCTGCTCCCGGAGCGGGCCCTGCACTGGCCTGAAGCCGGCGTGCTCGCCGTGGCCGACCTGCACTGGGGCAAGACCGAGTCGTTCCAGCAGCACGGCATCCCCCTGCCCCTGGGCGTCCTGGAGGATGACCTGGCCCGCCTCTCCTCCGCCCTCACCGCCACCGGCGCCCGGCGCCTCCTCCTGGTGGGGGACCTCGTGCATTCGAAACAGGGGCTCACCGCCGATGTCATCAGCCGCGTGAATGCCTGGCGCGAAAACCATGCTTCATTAGAAGTCGTACTGATACGCGGCAATCACGACCGCCACGTCCGGACCCTGCCCCCCACCTGGCGGATGGAGGATCGCGAGGACGCATGGGATGAAGGCCCGTTCCGCTTCGCCCACCACCCGGAGCCCGCTACAGGCCGCTACGTGTGGGCCGGTCATCTCCACCCCATGGTGCGCCTGACGGGCGGGGCGGACCGGCTGCGGCTGCCGTGCTTCCACCTGCGCCCCGGGGTGGGCGTGCTGCCCGCGTTCAGCGCCTTCACCGGGGGGCTCGACGTGCGGCGGGGCAGGAAGGACCGCGTCTACGCCGTCGCCGGCACCGCGGTGGTGGAGGTCTAGCGAGCCATGAGCCAGGCCAGGCGCCGCCGCGTGCTGGCGATCATCGCCACCGACGCCACCTTCGAGCGCGTCCCCCACCGGGGCGCCGAGGTGTGGATGGGCAAGTGCCTGCACTGCAACGCCCACCTCGCCGTCGGCCTGGACGGCGAGCCCATCAGCCGCGCCACCATCGAGCACATCGTGCCCCGGACCGCCGGCGGCACCGACGCGCTGGAGAACCTGGGCCTCGCCTGCGCCCGCTGCAACCAGGGCAAGGGCAGCCGCCACGACGCCCACTTCCACCGCGACGCCCGCGTGCGCGAGCTGGTGGACCGCCTGCTCCAGAAGCGCCGCGATCGCTGGCGCGACCCCGGTGACCCGGACTCCGAGTAGCCCCGCTTCAGGCGTGGCGCGCGCCGTCGCACCTTGTAGCGCGCACCCTGAGAGGGATTGCTCCCCGAGGGCGGCGCTCCTCGCGCAAAGCCCCCTTCCGATCGCCAGAAGCGGGATTCATCACCCCGCGCGGGCAACTTGTCGCAACCGCCCCGGGAAGTGCTAAGCGATCCTTATTCCCACTCCCCACAGAATGGTTGACACTGCCGTGTTCATGGTTGATGGTCCCGCGCCGCATTGGGTCGGGAAATGCATGAGGGACCCGCGCCCACGGCACCATCCTAGAGGTTCGTTGGACGTGACTGCCTTGCCGTCTGAGCGCCAGGAGCCACCGCCCGCCCGGTCCACCGGGACCGGGACGGCCCCCCTGACTTCCGCGCCGAACGGTTTCCCCGCGTCCACTCCTGCTTCCATGTCGCCTTCAGTCCTCTTGACCCTGGTCCTGGTATGAGCGGCCCTCTCTTCCCACGCTGGACGAATACGGTGTCGCGCCTGTCGGCCGCGATGCTCCTCGCCGTGCCCGCCATCGCCATCGGTGGCCTGCTGGCCTACGTGCGCTCCCCGCACGTGACCAATCAGGCGCACCCGGTGGAACAGCCCATCGAGTTCGACCACCGGCACCACGCCGGTGACGAGCAGATCGACTGTCGCTACTGCCACTGGACGGTGGAGAAGTCCCCGTCGGCGGGCATCCCCTCCACCACGGTGTGCATGTCCTGCCACGCCCAGGTGTGGAACAAGAGCCCGTACCTCACCGAGGTCCGCAAGGCGTTCTTCGCCGACCAGCCCATCCCCTGGGTTCGCGTCCACAACCTGCCGGACTTCGTCTACTTCAACCACTCCATCCACGTGGGCAAGGGCGTCGGCTGCGCCACCTGCCACGGCCGCGTGGACCAGATGGGCGCCATCGAGCAGTCCGCCCCGCTGACGATGAGCTGGTGCCTGGACTGCCACCGCAACCCCGGCCCCAACCTCCGCCCCCAGGAGTTCATCACCAGCATGACCTGGGCGCCCCCCACGGAGAAGGCGGAGGCCACGGCCCTCGCTGAGAAGCTCTCCAAGGAATACGACGTTCACTCGCGCACGAGCTGCTCCACATGCCACCGATGAACACCAAGCCTGACAGCGCGCCCGCGCAGGAAACCCCCTCGTCGTTCGCGCTCCCGGTCGTCTCGGGCCGCAACGAGGCCGCCCCCCACGCCCACGACGACGTCGTGACGGAAGCCCTGGAGCACGCCTCCACCCGCGCCGTCCCGGCGGAGGGCGCGTACGGCAAGACGTACTGGCTCGGCCTGGAGGAGAAGCTCGCCACGCCGGAGTTCCTGGAGGAGACCCGCCCGGAGTTCCCCGTCGGCGCGGACCTGCCCCCCACCGGCTTCGCCCGCCGCGAGTTCATGCAGCTCCTGGGCGCGTCGCTCGCCCTGGCCGGCGCCACCGCGTGCAGCACCCGTCCCCAGGACGAGCGGCTGGTCGCGTACACGAAGACGCCGCCGGAAGTCACCCCGGGCAACCCGCTGCACTACGCGTCCGGCATGACGCTCGGGGGCCACACCTCCGGCCTGCTCATCACCGCGCGCGAAGGCCGTCCGGTCAAGGTCGAGGGCAACCCCCAGCACCCCATCAACAAGGGCTCCGCGGGCGTCTTCGAGCAGGCGTTCCTGCTCTCCCTCTATGACCCGCAGCGCGCCCGCGTGCTGCGCCAGGGCAACAACCCCCGCTCGCTGCGCGTGCTGGCCGAGGAGGTCTCCGCCCTCGTCGGCCAGAAGGCCGCGGCCGACGGTGGCAGCCGCCTGCGCTTCCTCACGGAGCCCATCAGCTCCCCGATGCTGCGCGACGTGACGGGCCGCATCCAGAAGAAGCTGCCCAACGCGCGCTTCCACGCGTTCTCCTCCATCTCCGACTCCGCCGCCGCGGAGGCGCACCGCGCCCTGTTCGGCCAGCCCGTGCAGGCCGTCTACGACCTGACCCGCGCGGACGTCATCGTCTCCCTGGACGCGGACTTCCTGGAGAGCCGCCCGGAGAACCTGGGCCTCAACCGCCAGTTCGCGGACCGCCGCGACCCGAAGAACGGCGAGCTCAACCGCCTGTACGTCGCCGAAGCCCGCCTGTCCATCACCGGCGGCATGGCGGACCACCGCCTGCGCGTGAAGTCCGCCGAGGTGTTCGGCATCGCCGCCGCGCTGGCGCAGGCCGTGGGTGGCCCCGCCGCCAGCCTGGGCGCCGCCGCGTCCGGCAAGGCCGGCACGCTGGACCCGAAGGTCTCCTCGTGGGTGCAGGCCGTGGCCCAGGACCTGAAGTCCAAGTCCGGCCGCAGCGTGGTCATCGCCGGTGAGCGCCAGCCCGCCGCCGTGCACGCGCTGGCCCAGGCCATCAACGTCGCGCTGGGCAACGTGGGCACGACCGTGCAGGTCGTCCCGGCCGCCGCCCCGGAAGCCTCCGGCCTCGCGGAAGTGCGCGCCCTGGTGGAGGACATCAAGGCCGGCCGCGTGGACACGCTGATCATCACCGCCACCAACCCCCTCTACGCCCTGCCGGTGGACGCGGGCCTGGCGGAGGTGCTGGACCCGAAGCAGAACGCCAACCGCAAGGCGCTGTCCGTCCTGTACGCGGGCCACTACGAGGACGAGACCTCCAAGTTCGCCGACTGGTTCGTGCCCCTGGCGCACCAGCTGGAGACCTGGAGCGACGGCCGCGCGGTGGACGGCACCGTCAGCATCGCGCAGCCCCTCATCCAGCCGCTCTTCAACGGCGTGCCGGAAGCGGAGCTGTTCGCGCTGTTCCTCGACGAGCCCTTCCGCCCCGCCTACCAGATGCTGCGCGACTACTGGACCGCGCAGGGTGGCGAGGCCGGCCGCGCCGACTTCGAGACCCGCTGGGAGACCTGGGTCTCCGAGGGCATCGTCCCCGGCAGCATCTCCGCCGCGCTGACGGCCACGCCGAACCTGGACGCCGCCTCCACGCTGGTCTCCGGGTACCAGCCGCCCGCCGCCGGTGAGCTGGAGATCAACTTCGTCCATGACTACAAGGTCCTGGACGGCCGCTTCGCGAACAACGCGTGGCTCCAGGAGCTGCCGGACCCCATCACGAAGATCGTCTGGGAGAACGCCGCCATCCTCAGCCCCGCCACCGCCAAGCGGCTGGGCCTTGAGAACAACCACGTCGCGGAGCTGGAGTACGGCGGGCGCAAGCTGCAGGTCCCCGTCACCGTCCTCCCCGGCCACGCGGACGACACCGTCACCGTCGCCCTGGGCTACGGCCGCACCGGCCTGCATGAGGTCGTCGCCAAGGGCGTGGGCTTCAACGCCAACCTGCTGCGCACGACGAACGCCCCCTGGTTCGACGGCGGCGCGAAGCTGACCAAGGCCCGCGGCAGCCACAAGTTCGCCCGCACCCAGTACCACTGGCGCATGGAGGGCCGCCCGCTGGCCCTGGACATGTCCGTCAGCGAGCTGGCGCACCCGTCGAAGGAGACGGAGCACACGCTGGAGCGCGTCCAGGCCAAGTACGAGCTGGGCAAGCAGAACAACCTCCCCGACTTCGAGTACGCGAAGACGCCGCAGGAGGGCTACAAGTGGGGCATGTCCATCGACCTGTCGCGCTGCACGGGCTGCAACGCGTGCGTCGTGGCGTGCCAGGCGGAGAACAACATCCCCGTCGTCGGCAAGCAGCAGGTGGGCGTCGGCCGTGAGATGCACTGGCTGCGCATCGACCGCTACTTCCAGGGCGATGAGAACGACCCCACCATGGTCATGCAGCCCGTCGCGTGCGTGCACTGCGAGAAGGCCCCCTGCGAGTACGTCTGCCCGGTGAACGCCACCGTGCACTCGGACGAGGGCCTCAACGACATGGTGTACAACCGCTGCATCGGCACGCGGTACTGCTCCAACAACTGCCCCTACAAGGTCCGCCGCTTCAACTACCTGCACTACACGCAGGGCAAGACGCCGACCGAGAAGATGCTGATGAACCCGGACGTCACGGTGCGCAACCGCGGCGTCATGGAGAAGTGCACCTACTGCGTGCAGCGCATCGAGCGGGTCCGCATCAACGCCCGCGTCGAGAAGCGCCTCATCCAGGAGAAGGAGCTCCAGACGGCGTGCCAGCAGACCTGCCCCACGCAGGCCATCGCCTTCGGCTCGCTCGCGGACCCCGCCCAGCGCGTCACCCAGCTCCACGAGGACGAGCGTGCCTACCGGCTGCTGCACGAGCTGGGCACCCGCCCCCGCACCGCCCACCTCATCCGCTTGCGCAACCCCAACCCTGCCCTCGTGCCCGCCGCCCCTGCTGAAGCCGCGCCGGCGCACGAAGGAGGTCACTGACCGTCATGGCCGAGACCGCACACGCACTCCCGCTCGACCCCCTCGAGCCTCGGGACCTCGTCGCGCCGCACCACGACGACAAGTCCCTCAATGAGACGCTGCTGGACCATGTCTGGCGCAAGCCGGGCAAGGGCTGGTTCATGCTCCTGGGCATGACGTCCGCCGCCCTGGGCCTCCTGGTCATCGGCGTCACCTACACCCTCGCGCGCGGCATCGGCGTGTGGGGCAACAACCAGCCGGTGGGCTGGGCGTTCGACATCATCAACTTCGTCTGGTGGGTCGGTATCGGCCACGCCGGTACGCTCATCTCCGCCATCCTCCTGCTCTTCCAGCAGAAGTGGCGCACGAGCATCAACCGCTTCGCGGAAGCCATGACGCTGTTCGCGGTCATGTGCGCGGGTCTGTTCCCGCTGCTCCACACGGGCCGTCCCTGGTTCGCCTTCTGGCTGTTCCCCTACCCCAGCACCCTGGGCGCCTGGGCGCAGTTCCGCTCGCCGCTCGTGTGGGACGTGTTCGCCATCTCCACGTACCTCACGGTGTCCGCCCTCTTCTGGTTCGTGGGCCTCATCCCGGACCTGGCCGCCCTGCGTGACTCGTCCAAGACGAAGCTGCAGCGCACCATCTACGGCCTGTTCGCCCTGGGCTGGCGCGGCTCCGGCCGTCACTGGCACAACTACAAGGTCGGCTACCTGCTGCTCGCCGGCCTCTCCACGCCGCTCGTGGTGTCCGTGCACACCATCGTGTCGTTCGACTTCGCCGTCTCCCAGATTCCGGGCTGGCACGCGACCATCTTCCCGCCCTACTTCGTGGCCGGCGCCGTGTTCAGCGGCTTCGCGATGGTGATCACCCTCATCGTGCCCGCCCGCAAGTACCTGGGCCTCCGGGACGTCATCACGGACCGCCACCTGGAGAACATGAACAAGGTCATCCTGGCGACGGGCCTGCTCGTGTCCTACGGGTACCTGATGGAGCACTTCATCGCCTGGTACTCCATGAACCAGTACGAGTTCTGGACCTTCTACGTGAACCGCGCCACGGGCCCCTACGCCGGCGTGTACTGGCTGATGATCACCTGCAACGTGGTCACCCCGAACATCTTCTGGTTCAAGAAGGCCCGCACCAGCATCCCCATCATGTGGGTGGCGTCCATCGCGGTGAACATCGGCATGTGGTGCGAGCGCTTCATCATCATCGTGACGTCGCTGTCGCAGGACTTCCTGCCCTCGTCGTGGGACATCTACACGCCGACCTGGGTGGACTGGTGCATCTACATCGGCACCCTGGGCCTGTTCGGCACCCTGTTCCTCCTGTTCCTCAAGTTCGTTCCCGCCGTCGCGGTGAGCGAGGTGAAGGAGCTCCAGCTGGAGCTCAAGCACGCCGCCCACGCCGCCCATGGCAACGGACACCACGGCTCGGACGCCGCGGCCACCCACGGAGCGCACTAGCATCATGGAAGCCAAGGTCCTTGATTCCTGGGTGTTGGCCGAGTTCGCCACCCCGGAAGCCCTCGTCTCCGCGACGCAGCAGATGCGCGAGAAGGGCTTCCAGGGGATGGACACCTACTCTCCCTACCCGCTCCACGGCGGGTCGGAGGCCCTCGGTCTGCCGCCCTCGCGCATGCCCTTCATCGCCCTGGGCGGCGGCCTCACCGGCATGGTGACCGCCCTCACGATGCAGACGTGGATGAACACCATCGACTACCCGCTCAACGTCGGCGGTCGTCCGTTGCTGAGCCTCCCGGCCTGGGTGCCCATCACGTTCGAATTGAGCGTGCTGTTCGCCGCGTTCGGCATCTTCTTTGGCCTCCTGGGCCTCAGCAAGCTGCCGCAGCCCTACCACCCGGCCTTCGAGTCGGAAGAGTTCCGCAGCGCGTCCACGCACGGCTATTGGCTGAGCATCCCGCACCCCACGGGGACGGACGCCGCGGACGTCAAGAACCAGCTGACGGCCCTGGGCGCGACCCACGTGACCGTCGTGTCGGGAGAGAACGAATGAGGTGGCTCATCCCCGCCGCCGGGCTCGCCGCGCTCACGGGCTGCAACGTCAGCTCGGAGTTCCTCCAGCGCATGGAGTCCCAGGCGAAGTACGAGTACTACGAGACGTCCGAGTTCTGGCCGGACGGCCGCGCCATGCGCGTGCCCCCCGCCGGCACCGTCCCGCGCGAGCGGCCGGTGGGCAACCCGGGCATCTCCACGGGCCGCGCCAATGGCGTCGCCGTGAGCGCCATCCCGCTGCCGGTGGACAAGCAGCTGCTGGCGCTGGGCCAGAAGAAGTACAACATCGTCTGCTCGCAGTGCCATGGCGTGCTCGGCGACGGCAACAGCGTCGTGGCGGAGAACATGGCGCTGCGCCTGCCGCCGTCCCTGCTGGAGCTCGCGGACAAGCCGGCCGGCCACTTCTACACCGCCATCAACGAGGGCTACGGCATCATGCCGTCCTTCTCGGGTGAGCTCGACACGCGTGAGCGCTGGGCCGTCGTCGCCTATGTGCGCGCGCTGCAGGCCGCCCGGAGCACCGCCGGGACGCAGCCCGTCCCGCAGGAGAACCGATGATTGCCATGGAGCGCTACACCGGCACGCCCAAGCTGATGGTGCCCGCGTTCGGCCTGGGCGTGGTGGGCCTCGTGCTCACCGCCGTGGGCTTCTTCATGAACCCCGAGGCGACCAGCTTCAGCTACCTCTTGGGCTTCACCTACTGGGTCGGCATCAGCGTGTCCGCCCTCATCATGCTGGCCATCTTCCACACGGCCAAGGCGAAGTGGCCCATCGTCCTGCGCCGCGCCATGGAGACGATGTCCATCGCGGTGCCCGTCTTCGCGGTGCTCATCCTCGCCCTCATCCCGATGATGAAGTACCTCTACCCCTGGGTGGATGGCTCGCCGCTGGCCGCCCACATCCACGGCGTGGAGGTGGAGCACCTGGCGCACAAGAAGGCCCACTACCTGAACCTGGGCTTCTTCGCCGTCCGCCAGGTCATCTACTTCGCGGTGTGGATCTTCGTCTCGCACCGGCTGTACGGCTGGAGCACGAAGCAGGATGAGACGGGCGAGTTGGAGCTGACCGTCAAGCAGCGCAAGTTCTCCCCGGGCGCCCTGCCCTTCCTGGCGCTGACCATCACCTTCGCCGCCTTCGACTGGCTGATGAGCCTCACCCCGCTGTGGCAGTCCACCATCTTCGGCGCCTACTACTTCGCCGGCAGCTTCCTGGCCGCCTTCTGCGTGCTCGCGCTGGCCACGGTGCGGGCCCAGGGCAAGGACCTGTACGGCAGCCTGGTGAAGACGCCGCACTACCACAACCTGGGCAAGCTCATCTTCGCCTTCACGGCGTTCTGGGCCTACATCGGCTTCTCCCAGTTCCTGCTGGTGTGGATCGCCAACATCCCGGAAGAGGCCCCCTGGTACGGCCTGCGCATGTACGGCCCGTGGCGCGGCGTCTCCTACGTCATCTTCTTCGGCCACTTCGTGCTGCCGTTCTTCACGCTGCTGTCACGCAAGCTGAAGGAGAAGCCGGGGACCCTGGCGGTGGCCGCCACCTACCTGCTTCTCATGCACGCCGTGGACCTGTATTGGCTCATCTGGCCGGCGTTCTCCGGTGAGGCCGGTCCGACCTTCCACTGGACGATTCTCACGGCCTTCGTGGGCGTGGGCGGGGTCTCGGTGGGCTACGCCCTGTTCCGGGCGCGCGGTCGGTACACCTTCCCGGTGAAGGACCCCTACATCGCGGAGTCCCTGAGGTACGTGCAGCCATGAAGAAGACCCAGTCCGAAGTCGAATCGCGGGTCATCGTCGGCGCGCATGGCGTCGCGGCCGAGGAAGACCACCTCGTCATGGGGAAGGTCGTCGGCGTCGGCGTGGGCGCCATGGTCCTCTTCCTCGTGGGCGCGGTGTGGGCCTGGCGCATCCAGGTCGTCACCATGGAGGACGCGCAGCCGGACGGGCCTCCTCCCCGCCCCGCCGCGGTGGGCCAGTACGAGGTCGGCATCGTGAACCAGCGCCTGTTCGAACAGGACTGGCGCGCGACGGAGAAGCTGGGTGGCCAGCACCAGGCGCTGAAGAACGGCTGGGGTGACCAGCCGGGCGTCGCCGCCCACAAGCCGCTGGAGCAGGCCATGGACCAGGTCATCGCGACCGAGGCCCAGAAGGCCCGCGAGCCGGCTCCGGCCCCCGCTCCCGCCCCGCAGCAGGCCCCGGCGCCCGCGCCCCACGCGGCGCCCCCGGCCCCGGCCCCGAAGAAGTAGGCTCCCACCCGCTCCTCCTGCCCCCGAGCTGTCCCGCCCCATGCCGTCCCTCTTCCCGCATTGCTCCGCCCGCGCCGCCGGGCTCCTCGCGGCGCTCGCGCTGGTGCTCACCAGCGCCACGCCCGCGTTCGCCCTGCCGGGTGGAGGCAAGACGCCCCGCGCCATCGTGGAGGCGGACTCCGACCTGCCCCCGCCGGTGACGGGCGTGGACGTGGAGGAGCACCTGGGGGAGCCGCTCCCCCTGGAGACGCGCCTGGTGGACTCCAATGGGGAGGAGGTGCGGCTGGGCACGCTGCTGTCCAAGACGCGCCCCACCCTGCTCACGCTCGTCTATTACGAGTGCCCCATGCTCTGTAACCTCGTCATCAACGAGCAGGTCCGCGTGATGCGCGAGCTGGGCCTGGAGCTGGGCAAGGACTACGAGGCCGTCACCGTCAGCATCGACCCCAAGGACACCCCGGCGCAGAGCGCCGAGCGGCGTCGCAAGTATCTGCAGTCCATGGGCAAGCCGGAGACGGCCCCCTGGCACTTCCTCACCGGCACCGACGAGAACATCCACAAGCTCGCCGACGCCGTGGGCTTCAAGTACACGTATGAACCGAGCACGAAGCAGTACGCCCACCCCGCGGTGGTCACCGTGCTCACCCCGGAGGGGAGCATCTCCCGCTACCTCTACGGCACGTCGTTCGACCGCAAGGACGTGAAGCTTTCGCTGCTGGAAGCAGCGGGCGGTCGGGTCGGGACGAGCGTCGATCGCATCGTCATGTCCTGTTTCAAGTATGACACCGCCACGCGGCGGTACGGTTTCTACATCTTCGGGTTCATCCGCCTGGGCTCCCTGGCTGTCTTTGGCGCCCTGGCCACGATGCTGATCTATTTCTGGAGGCGCGAGCTGAAGAAAGGCGCGACTACATGAGCGACCTGGCCAACCAATTCCTGTTCCTCCCGGAGCGCGCGTCCACGTTCGCGGAACGGGTCGACTTCCTGCACTACTTCGTCGTCGGCACGACGATGGTGATGTCCGCGGGCGTCGGCCTCGCGGCGCTCTTCATGTTCTTCCGCTACCGTCGGCGGGAGGCCCACCAGCACACGGAATACGTGGTGCCGGACCTGAAGACGGAGTTCCTCTTCGTGTCCGTCCCGCTGGTGTTCTTCCTGGCGTGGTTCGCCATCGGGTTCCGGGACTTCACCTGGTACACCACCCCGCCCAAGGACTCGATGGATGTCTACGTCATGGGCAAGCAGTGGATGTGGAAGTTCTCCTACCCGGAGGGCCCCAACGGCGTGAACGTGTTGCACGTGCCGGCACACCGCCCGGTGCGCCTGCTCATCACGTCCCGCGACGTCATCCACTCCTTCTTCGTCCCGTCCTTCCGCATCAAGATGGACGCGCTGCCGGGCCGCTACACGCAGGCCTGGTTCGAGGCGACGAAGCCCGGCACGTACCAGGTGCTCTGCACCGAGTACTGCGGCCTGTCGCACTCGAAGATGCTGGCGGAGGTCGTCGTGCTCGCGCCGGAGGACTACGAGAACTGGCTGAAGGAGCAGCAGCGCGGCCGCCTGCAGGACCGGCAGGACGCGCTGGCGGACACGTCGCTCGTGCCGCCCGCCGCCCGCATGGCCGAGCAGGGCCAGAAGCTGGTGGGCACGCAGGGCTGCCTCAAGTGCCACTCGGTGGACGGCTCGAAGCACATCGGCCCCACCTTCCTGGGTCTCTACGAGCGCAACGAGAAGCTCGAGGACGGCCAGAACATCCGCGTGGATGAAGCCTACATCACCCAGTCGATGATGGACCCGGGCGCGCACATCGTCGCCGGCTACCAGAACGTGATGCCGACCTACCAGGGCAAGCTGCAGGGCCCCGAGTCGGCCGCCATCGTCGAGTACATCAAGACGCTGCGCACCGCGAACGTGCGCGAGACCGCTTCCGAGGGCCCCGCCTATGACCCCATCCAGTAGCATCGCCGCGCCGGGGGCCGTTCCCGGCCATGAGGCGACCGACGACCACGGCCACCACCCGAGCTATCTGACGGACGGCACCACGGTGAAGTCGTGGCTGCTGACGGTGGACCACAAGCGCATCGGCATCATGTACATGGCGTGGATCCTGCTCTTCTTCCTGGTGGGCGGCATCTTCGCGCTGCTCATCCGGATCGAGCTGCTCACGCCGGGCCCGACCATCATGGACGCGATGACGTACAATCGCGTCTTCACGCTGCATGGCATCGTCATGATCTTCTTGTTCATGATCCCTGCCATCCCGGCCATCTTCGGCAACTTCCTCCTGCCGCTGATGCTGGGCGCCAAGGACGTGGCCTTCCCCCGCCTGAACCTGCTGTCGCTCTACGTGTACTTGGCCGGCGCGGGCTTCGCGCTCTGGGGCATGCTCAACGGCGGCCTGGACACGGGCTGGACCTTCTACACGCCGTACAGCGCGCACACGACGACCACGGTGGCGCCGGTGCTCTTCGGCGCGTTCATCATCGGGTTCAGCTCCATCCTCACGGGCATGAACTTCATCGTCACCACGCACACCATGCGCGCGCCGGGCATCACCTGGTTCAAGATGCCGCTGATGGTGTGGGCGCTCTACGCCACCAGCTGCATCCAGGTGCTGGCGACGCCGGTGATTGGCCTGCTGCTCCTGCTGGTGACGGCGGAGAACCTGTTCAGCCTGGGCATGTTCGACGTGGCCCGCGGCGGTGACCCGGTGCTCTTCCAGCACCTGTTCTGGTTCTACAGCCACCCGGCCGTGTACATCATGGTGCTGCCGGCGTTCGGCGTGATGAGCGAGATCGTCTCCGCCTTCAGCCGCAAGAACATCTTCGGCTACCGCGCGGTGGCGTACTCGAGCGTGGGCATCGCGTTCGTGGGCTTCTTCGCCTGGGGCCACCACATGTTCGTGTCCGGCCAGTCCACCTTCAACGCCGGCGTGTTCGGCGTGCTGTCGATGCTGGTGGGCGTGTTCACGGCCATCAAGGTCTTCAACTGGGTGGGCACGGTCTACAAGGGCGCGGTGGAGTTCAGCACCCCGTTCGCCTACTTCTGCGGCTTCCTGTTCTTCACCGTGTTCGGTGGCATGACGGGCATCGCGGTGGCGACGGTGTCGCTGGACGTGCCCTGGCACGACACCTACTTCGTCGTGGCGCACTTCCACTTCATCATGGTGGGCGCGACGATCATGGCCTTCCTGGCCGCGCTCCACTACTGGTTCCCGAAGATGTTCGGGAAGATGTACCACGAGGGGTGGGGCCTGGTGTCCGCGGCGCTCATCATCCTGGGCTTCAACGCGACGTTCATCCCCCAGTTCCTCGTGGGCAACGCGGGCATGCCGCGCCGCTACTACGAGTACCCGGAGCGCTTCCAGGCGCTGAACGTGGCGTCCACGGCCGGTGCGTCGCTGCTCGCGTTCGGGTTCATCATCATCGCGGTGTACCTGACGTACGCGCTCATCTACGGCGAGCGCGTGGACAACCCGTGGAACAGCAAGGGCTACGAGTGGCTGACGCTGTCCCCTCCGCCCACGCACAACTTCATTGGCCCGCAGCCGACGTATCCCGAGGAGCCGCACTTCTACGTGGATCCGAAGAAGGCCGAGGGCGAGGTGTCGGATGTCTAGCGCGCACGTGACGCCGGGCTCGGTGCCCGGTCCCAAGCTGGCCGCCCACTTCGCGTCGCTGGAGGTCCAGAAGCACGCGGCGCGGCTGGGCATGTGGCTGTTCCTCGCCACGGAAATCCTGCTCTTCGCGGGTCTGTTCGCGTGCTACGCGGCCTACCGCTTCCTGTTCCCGGAAGCGTGGGCGGCCTCCAGCCGCAGCCTTGACCTGACGATGGGCACCATCAACACGGTGGTCCTCATCACCTCCTCGTTCACCGCCGCCATGGCGGTGCACTACGCCAAGGAGGGGAAGAACAAGATGGTGGGGCACATGAACGTGCTCACCCTCCTGATGGCGATGGGCTTCCTCGTCATCAAGTTCTTCGAGTACAAGCACAAGTTCCACATCGGGACGCTGCCGGGCCGCTACTACTTCTACGAAGGCATCCAGCTGCCGGGCGCGCCGCTGTACTTCACGGTGTACTTCGCCTCCACCGCGCTGCACGCGCTGCACGTCGTCATCGGCATGACGGTGCTCGCGTTCGCCACGGTGCGCGCGTACCGCGTCGGGGACTTCAGCGCGAACAACTACACGCAGGTCGAGCTGGGCTCCATGTACTGGCACCTCGTCGACCTGGTGTGGATCTTCCTCTTCCCGATGCTGTACCTGGTCTGAGGGTTACGACATGGCCATCGCCAACGAATCGCATCAGGAAGAGCACAACATGCAGGAGCACCACGGCGCCGGGCGCTACGTGGTCATCTGGGTCGTCCTGCTGGTGCTCACGCTCGTCACGGTCTTCACCGGCCGCATGCACCTGCCCAGCTTCGGCCTGCTGCTGGCGCTCGTCATCGCCAGCGTGAAGGGCACGCTCGTCGCGCTGTACTTCATGCACCTGTCGGAGCACCAGGGCGCCAACCGCCTGGTCTTCGGCGTGTCCATCGTGTTCGTGGTGCTGCTCATCGGCTTCACGCTGATGGACTTCGGCACCCGCTTCCGGCTGGCCAACCCCCCGGGGTCGCAGTACAGCGACCTCCAGGCGGTGGACATCGGCGCGAACCCGACGGAAGGCCGCACGGGTGGGCACCAGCAGATCCAGAAGCAGGGACACGAAACGCACGAGTAGTCCCCGCTTCCTCGCGGTCCCCTGAAGCACGAACGCGGCGCCCGGGTTTCTTCCCTGGCGCCGCGTCGCTTTTGCGGGCGGTGTGGAGACTACAGGGCGACGGTCAGGTTGAAGGAGAGCGCCGTGTCGGTGGACACCTTGCCCGGGGGCGGCGCGCTGTCGGTCTTCACGAGGAAGCCCACGCCCAACGCCAGCGCGTCGGTGAGGTTCGCCATCACCTGCGTCTGGCTGCTGAAGAGGATGCGCGAGTCGCTGATGACGCTGACCAGGATCTCCGCCTCTTCCTGGAAGGTGATGTCCTTGGAGACGCCGTAGCGGAACAGGGCGCCGAAGCGCGGACCGCCCAGGTCCACGTTCGGCAGGTCCACGCGATTGGGGTAGTACTGGAAGCGCAGCTCGCGTGCGTAGCGGAAGGCGAAGTCGGTGCGCAGGACGGTCTCGCGCACGCTGGTCTTCTCGTCCCGCTTGGTGTCGAACCAGAAGATGCTGGCGCCGGCTTCACCGTAGGGCCGCGCCTCGATGCTCTTGATGTGGTCCGTGTCGACGCCGGTCAGCAGGTAGCCGCTGATCTCCTGCGTGAAGCGGCGGTCCCCGCGCAGCTCGATGCCGGCGTTGAGGGCCACCACCTGGGACAGGGACTCCACCTCCCCCTCCACCTCGGGCGGGCGGCTGCGGCCGTACGCACCGTAGGCCTTCACGGAGTAGATCCAGTGCTCCGTCTTGCGCAGCGCGCTCGCCAGGCCACTCACCGTCAGCGTGGACGCGTTGCCCGTGAGGGAGATGAGGCTCAAGCCCACGCTGACGTCCCAGACGCTGGGCTTCGCCGGGGCCGCGGCAGCGACTTCGGGAGCGGGCGCGGGGGGCGGCGGCGGGGCGATGGGCGCGCGCGCGGTCACTTCGGCCAGGCGCTCGATGGCCTCCGCGAGCCGGGCGCTGGCCTCGGCGGCGCGCTCGGCGGCGACGGCGGCGCGCTCCGCTGCCACGGCGGCGCGCTCGGCGGCGGGGGCGTCCGCGGGGAGCGCGGGCGGCGCGGGCGGCGCCGGAGCGCGCGCGGAGGCCGGAGGCGGGGGGGCGGCGGGACGCGGGGCGGGCGCCGGCGTCTGGGATTGCAGTGACGAGGCGAGCAGCAGTGCAACGGGGAGCATCGAGGTTCCTTGAGGTGAGGCAGGTGCGGCAACGGACCTGCAAGGGAGCGTGGAGGGCCGGCTCCCATTCCGGCGCGAACTTCTTAGCGCATGCGGGACAGGGAGCGTCCTGACCTTCTAGGCTCGAAGTGCGGGTCGTCCCTGGACCCGGTACGTGAGGACCCGCCCTTGAGGCCCACCCTGCTGCCGCTGTTGTTCGCGCTGTCGTTGTGGCCCGCCGTCACCCCGGCGGCGCAGAAGGTCACCGTGCCGGTGGACGTGGGCGTGGGGCCGGCGGTGTTCGTCTTCTCCGGTCCCATCGCGGACGACCAGCTCCTGCACACGGGGCTGAAGCTGTCGGTGGACGCTGTGCTGGACAGGGAGTGGCTGCGCAAGAACCAGCGCGCCATCCCCGCGCGCTACCGCAAGCAGGCGAAGCAGATGGACGAGATCCGCATCTCTCCGTCCATCTTCATCCCGGACTCGTTCATCATCTCGCCGAAGTATCGCGACACGGGGATGTACGGCGTGACGTTCAAGCCGCTGGGGCTGGGGCTGCCGCTGTCGTCCAGCCCGGTGCGCTTCAAGCTGGGCGTGGGGCTGGTGTTGACGTACGCGTACATCTTCTCCGACACGCTGCCGGACACGCACTTCCTGCGGCCCGGGGCCAGCCTGGGCGCGGACCTGGAGTTCCAACTGGCGAAGAGCTTCCTCGTCAGCGTGGGCTGGGAGTCCACCTTCTACGTGCCGCAGGAGCTGGGCGGGCTGGGACTGCCGGACTCGCTGGGGGACGGCATCTTCCACGTGGGGCAGGCGTACCTGCAGCTGCACTTCCGGTTCCCATACACCACGACGCTGTAGCGCTCGCGCGAAGGCGGGACGCGCGTCTAGCGTGCGCGGCACCATGTCCCTCGTCCTCGCCACCGACGCACAGAAGGCACAGCGCGACGCCGTCACCCATGCCGCGTGGGGTTCGCCCCTGAGCGTGCCGCAGTACCAGGAGCGCGAAGCGCGGCTGCGCGCGCACCCGTGGTGCCGCGAGGGCATGAACACCTGGCTGTGGCTGGCGGACGACGGCCGGGTGCTGGCGTCGTGCGAGACCTTCCACACGGACAGCTTCCTCCGGGGCGCGGAGGGACAGCCCACGCCGGGGGACAGCTACGCCATCGCCAGCGTCTTCACCGAGGAGCACCTGCGCGGCCGGGGACACGCCACGCGGTTGATGGACGCCGTGGCCGCGGAGCTGGAGCAGGTGTCACCGCGTCCGCACTCGGTGGTCCTCTTCTCCGACGTGGGGGCGCCGCTGTACCGCCGGTCTGGCTACGTGGAGGTGCCCGCGTGGGACTGGCACCTGGACGCGGTCGACGCGCCTGGGGGACGGCCCGTGGACGGCGGGCTCCAGGAGACGGACGTGGCGGCGGCGCTCGCGCGGATGCGCCAGCCGGACGTGCCCTTCTTCCTGTGGCCCAGCGCCGCGCAGGTGGACTGGCACCTGGAGCGGGAGCGCATCTACGCGGAGCTGCTGGCGCGGCCCCGGCCGCGGACGTGCGGCGCGGTGGTGGGCGAGTCCACGGCGCTGTGGGTGATGAACGCGCGCTACGGCGAGCTGGTGGTGTTGCTGATGGATGCGCGGGACGCCTCCTCGGCGGAGGCGCTGCTCACGGAGGCGCGCGGCGTGGCGCATCACGCGGGGCTCAAGCGCGTGGTGTGGTGGGAGGAGCCCGCGACGGCGCCCCTGCTCACGGGGGTGCCCGGCGCGGTGCGCGTGCAGCGGGACGGGTCGCTGCCCATGCTGCGCCCGCTGCGCCCGGGCCTGCCTCCCGCGCCGGAGGTCCCCTTCCCTCGCGCCCTCTGGGTGTGAGCCGTGCGGCCAGCCCGGTGAGCGCCTGGAGCGGGGCCGCTCGCACGAGGGCAGGCTCGTGGCGCCGGCCCGGTGGGACGGCGACCTCAACCCGGATGTGTCAGGCGGCGACAGGTCCCCTAGGATGCGCCCATGGCCGAGCGAAGGCGCATCATCGAGGGCTCCTGGAACTGCACGTCCTGCGGCGCCAGGAACATCCCCGCCCGTCACAAGAACTGCCCCTCCTGCAACAACCCGCGGGAGCTCAGCGGCAAGGAGTCCGAGTTCGACTTCGGTGACGTGGACGCGGCCTCTGGCAAGTCCACCCGTGAAGGCGTCAGCGACGAGCAGGCCCTGGGCATGGCCGGTGCCGGCGAGGACTGGTTCTGCGCCTACTGCGGCGCGGCCAACCGGGGCGACGGCGCGCGCTGCCGGCAGTGCTCCGCCGAACGGGGCTCGGATGCGAAGACCGCGCCGCTCGCGGACCTGGGCCCCAAGCCACCACCGAAGCCCGCGCCCCAGCCCCGCCGCTTCGGGAAGGTGGCGCTCATCGTCGTAGGCATCCTCAGCTCCTGCTGCCTGGGCACCTGCGCGGTGGGCATCTGGGGCAACATGAAGCACGAGCTCAAGGGCGAGGTCGTGGCGACGAACTGGCGCCGCGCGCTGGTGCAGGAGCGCTTCGTGCCGGAGACGCGCTCGGGCTGGCGGGACGAGCTGAACCCCACCGCGCCGCGCATGCCGGTGAACGGCACGGGCGAGGTCGCGGGCGTGACGAACATCCGCGACTGCGTGTCCCGGCAGCGGGGCACCCGCCGGGTGGCGGACGGCACCCAGCGCGTGTGCCGGACGAAGACGCGCAAGGTGGCCTGCGGCACCGAGGAGAAGTGCACCCGCCGCGACAAGGGCAACGGCTTCGCGGAGGAGGTCTGCCACGACGTGACGAAGTACTGCAACGAGTCGTATGAGGACTGCGACACGGAGACGCGCTACCGCAACGAGCCCGTCTACGCGCAGCAGTGCGCCTACGACACGTACGTGTGGAAGCCGGTGGACACGCGCGAGCTCAAGGGCACGGAGGGGCCGCCGCGCTGGCCGGACCTCACCGCCGGGACGAACGAGCGGGTGCGGCGCGAGGAGGACTACAGCGTGCTGGTGCGCTACGACGACGGCGGCGTGAAGCAGCACGAGGTGAAGCCCACGCGCGAGGAGGAGTTCGTCGCGTGGAAGAAGGGCCAGGGCGTCACGCTCACCGTGACGAACCTGGGCAAGGTGGAGCAGGCCGTCCGCCGCTGAGAGCGCATCACCGAGGAGCCTCATGGAGTGCACCTGCTGTGGCGCCTGCTGCGTGGCGCCGGACATCGCCGCGCTGGACAAGCCCCTGGGGCTGCGGTGCCCGCACCTGGGCGCGGACAACCTGTGCACCGTCTATGAGCGGCGGCCCCAGGTGTGCCGGGACTACGCGGCGGACGAGGTGTGCCGCCGCATCGAGGCCCCCACGCTGGAGGAGCGCGTGCACAACTACCTGGCGCTGTTCCAGCTCACCGCGGAGGCGCAGGCGGTGCGCGAGTCCGGCTGTGCCTCCATGCGCATGGCGCGCGCCCTCCGGGAGCGGAAGTGACGTTCCAGCCCACCGAGCCGTTCGTCCCCGCGCCGGGCCTCCGTGGCGCGCATGCGCAGACCATCTACGCGTCGGTCGTGCGGCCCACCCGCGTGCCGCCCCTGCGCCGGGAGCGGCGCGATCTGCCGGACGGGGACTTCGTCGACCTGGACACCTTCGACGGCCCGAAGGGCGCGCCGCACGTGGTGGTGCTGCACGGCCTGGAGGGGTCGTCCCAGGCGGGCTACGTCACGGAGGTGCTGCGGGGCGCGGCGAAGCGCGGCTGGGGCGCCACGGCGATCAACTTCCGCTCGTGCAGCGGAGAGCCGAACCGGCTCCCCCGGGCGTACCACTCCGGGGACACGGCGGACACGCTGCTGGTGATGGCGGACGTGCGCGAGCGCATCACCGGGCCGATGCTCGCGGTGGGCTTCTCCCTGGGCGCCAACGTGCTGTGCCGGCTGCTGGAGGAGACCGGGGATCAGGCGCCGGTGGTGGCCGCCGCGTCCATCAGCGCGCCGTACGACCTGGACGCGTGCTGCCGGAAGCTGGATGGCGGCAGCGGCTACCACTGGCTCTACCGCGAGCGGTTCCTGCGCACGCTCAAGAGCAAGGCCCGCGCGAAGTTGCAGCGGTTCCCGGGCGCCTTCGACGGGGCGCGCATGGAGGCCGCGCGCACCATCCGCGGCTACGACGACGTCGTCACGGCGCCGCTGCATGGCTTCCGGGACGCGACGCACTACTACCGGGAGGCGTCATCGGGGCCCAGGCTCGCGGACATCCGCCGGCCCACGCTGCTGCTGAGCTCCGCGGATGATCCGATGCTGGAGGCGCCGGTGATTCCGCCCTCGGCGCGGGACAACCCGTTCCTCAGCGTGGTGCTGACCGAACATGGCGGCCACGTGGGCTTCGTCGCGGGCCGCGTGCACCGCCCGTCCTTCTGGGCGGAGGCGCAGGCGCTCTCGTTCTTCGAGCAGGTGCTCGCCCGCTGATCAGCCGAAGAAGAACATGAAGCCGAGCTTCGCGGACGGCTGGAGCGTGCGCATCATCCACGACTTCGTCTCCACGGGAGACAGCGAGTCGCGGAAGGGCTCGTCCAGCTTCTGGAGGCTGGGGACGTCCATCTCCATGAAGCTCGCGCCGCCGCGCACGAAGAAGCTGAGGCGCCGGGTGGCGTTGAACTCCAGCCCCAGGTGCGTGCTGACGTACGAGTAGCCCACGCGCTCCATGGAAGAGGTGGGCAGCTGCGTGCTGTCCGCGAGCCGCCGGTTCAGCGTCTTCGTGCTCGCGGCCTGCGCGTGTCCGAACTCCCATGAGAACGAGGGCGAGAGCTTGCCTCGCAGCGGCAGCAGCGTGACGCCCGCGCGCAAGGCGCCTCGCAGACCGTTGTGCGCGCCACCGAAGTGCAGCCGCAGGTACGGCGAGGGCCGGAGGACGCCGGAGAGTCCCGCCCCTTCGGGCATGCCCGCGTCGAGCATCAGACCGAAGGGCGCCAGCCGCTCCGGATCATTCATGCGACGGCGGCCTTCGCCCTGCTGTGCCTGAACCTGCGGCAGCTGTGCCTGCGGTGCGGTCTGGGCCACGGCGGAGTGAGCCGCCAGGACCACTGCCGCCGCGGTGACGATGGACACCGCTCCCATGAGGCTTCTCCCCGTTCCAGACATCGCGCCCCTGCGCGATGAGATTTGCGAGGTACGCCGGATCCCGGGAGCACTCCCCCCACGAGACCCGGCTGCGTGTTGCTCCCCCCGACCCGCCACTCCACACCCGCCACGGCCACACGTCCGGTGCTGACTGTCGCGTCGCCTCGATGCAGCCATCGGCTGGATCGCGAAGCTCTCGCACCGCCACGTCCTGATTCACTGCCCTTCACTGCTCCCGTCCAGCGACCGCGACCGCTTTGCCGGACTCCCCCAAACTGCGCACTGCCCCGTCCCGCCGCCCAGCCCCGTCCTGCGTGCTGCCTGCTGCCTTGCTCGACCGCACTGCCTGCTGCCCGTGCCGCGTGCTGCCTTGATGATCCGTACAGCGCGTTGCGTCCCCCTACCCCGTCCCGCCCGACCCCGTCCTGCGTGCTGCCCCGTTCAACCTTGCTGCCCCAACCCCGTCCCGCCCTGCCCCGTATTGCCTTTGCTGCCCCGTCCCGCCCGACCCCGTCCTGCGTACTGCCCCGTTCAACCTTGCTGCCCCAACCCCGTCCCGCCCGTCCTGCCCCGTTCAACCCTTGCTGCCCCGACCCGCCCAACCCCGTCCTGCGTGCTGCCCCGACCCGCCCAACCCCGTCCTGCGTGCTGCCCCGACCCGCCCAACCCCGTCCTGCGTGCT